>JBBQBC010000066.1:0-17079 GCA_038317155.1 Bacteroidales bacterium | reverse complement strand
TTGATTTCTAAAACCTGAGATACGCGGTGAATCGAAGGCCCGTGCAGGGTAGCTTCGATACATTTTGCATTTACTCCTTTACATTAAGGTAAATTTAAGAATTGCAAAACACTCAGCCACCCAGTATTATTCCGGTGCCTGAGTGCCGCGAAGACGAATCTCCCGAATTTGCAAAACCTGAGATACGCGGTGTATCGAAGGCCCGGTGCCTGAGTGCCGCAATGAAGAATCTCCTGATTTGTATAACCTGAAATATGCTGTGTATCGAAGGCCCGGCGCAGGGTGACTTCGATACATTTTGCATTTACCCCTTTGCATTAAGGCAAATTTAAGAATCGCAAAACACTCAGCCACCCAGTACTTTTCCGGTGCCTGAGTGCCGCGAAGACGAATCTCCTGAATTTGCAAAACCTGAGAAACGCGGTGTATCGAAGGCCCGGTGCCTGAGTGCCGCGAAGACGAATCTCCCGAATTTGTAAAATCTGAAATACGCGGTGTATCGAAGGCCCGGCCGAGGGTGGCTTCGATACATTTTGCATTTACCCCTTTAAATTAAGGGAGGTTTAAGAATTGCAAAACACTCAGCCACCCAGTATTATTCCGGTGCCTGAGTGCCGCGAAGACGAATCTCCTGGATTTGTAAAACCTGAAATTCGCGGTGTATCGAAGGCCCGGTGCCGAGTGCCGCGAAGACGAATCTCCCGAATTTGCAAAACCTGAGATACGCGGTGTATCGAAGGCCCGGTGCCTGAGTGTCGCGATGACGAATCTCCTGGATTTGTAAAACCTGAATTACGCGGTGTATCGAAGGCCCGGCCGAGGGTGGCTTCGATACATTTTGCGAAAACAACACAATTACTCCTTACAATCATTTTGATAGCAAAACACTCAGCCACCCAGTATTATTCCGGTGCCTGAGTGCCGCAATGACGAATCTCCTGATTTGTAAAACCTGAAATATGCGGTGTTTCGAAGGCCCGATCCTTACCTTTTCACATACTGTTTCTCATAGTACTTCTGGTAATCTCCTGAAGTTACATTGTTAAGCCATTCCTCGTTATTCAGATACCAGTCAACCGTTGTTTCAAAACCTTCGGTAAACTTAATGGTTGGCTCCCATCCCAGTTCGTTTTTGATTTTGGTTGCATCAATGGCATAGCGGAGATCATGGCCGGCGCGGTCTTTAACATAAGTAATCAGTTTGGCTGATTCGCCGGGTTCGCGGCCAAGCTTGGCATCCATAATCTCGCAAAGCTTGTGAATGAGCTGAATATTCTGCCATTCATTGTTCCCTCCGATGTTGTAAGTTTCACCAGCCATTCCTTTGTGGAAAATTAGGTCAATGGCTTTTGCGTGGTCTTCAACATAGAGCCAGTCACGAACATTCTCACCTTTCCCGTAAACAGGCAAAGCCTTTTTGTTTCGGATATTGTGAATAAACAAGGGTACCAGTTTTTCAGGAAACTGATACGGACCATAGTTGTTGGAACAGTTTGAAATCACGACCGGCAGGCCGAAGGTGTGAAAATAGGCTCTGACTAAATGGTCACTGCTGGCTTTACTGGCTGAATAAGGACTGCGTGGATCGTATGGTGTGGTTTCAACGAATTTGCCTTCATCGCCCAGCGAACCGTAAACCTCATCCGTTGAAATATGGTAAAACCGCTTACCTGTAAAATCATCCTTCCATGAGGCCCTGGCAGCATTCAACAGGTTAACGGTTCCGACAATATTGGTCAGAATAAATTCCATCGGATTGGTAATTGACCGGTCAACATGCGATTCTGCGGCCAGATGGATTACCCCGTCAAAATGGTACTTTTCAAAAAGCTGCTGCATGGAAGTAGCATCGGTAATATCCCCTTTCTCAAAAACATAGTTGGGGAGTTTCTCAATATCTTTCAAATTTGCCAGATTTCCGGCATAAGTCAGTTTATCGAGGTTAACAATCTTATATTCAGGATATTTAGTAACAAATAGCCTTACTACATGCGAGCCGATAAAACCGGCACCTCCGGTAATCAGGATAGTTCCCATAAGGTTGATTTATTGATTTTAAAAAAGTTTTTATTTCTTACCTGCCAAAGCCAGCTCCCACTTCCAGGCCGAACTCATCATTTCATCCAGGCTTTTTTCTGCTATCCAGCCAAGTTCCTGATTGGCAAATGAGGTGTCGGCCCAAACTTTTTCTACATCGCCGGGGCGACGCCCAACAATTTTATAGTTCAGCGATTTGCCACTAACCTTTTCAAAGGAGTTTATTACTTCCAGCACACTGGTACCGTTCCCGGTGCCAAGGTTAAAGATCTCAAGATCCGATTTACTCTTGTTCCCGATCATACGGTTTACAGCAACCACATGAGCTTTAGCGAGGTCAACCACATGAATGTAATCGCGTACCGCTGTCCCATCGGGTGTATCATAATCAAATCCATAAACATTGAGCGATTGCCGCAAGCCAATGGCTGTCTGGGTAATAAACGGAACTAGGTTGTTTGGAACACCCAACGGCAATTCTCCGATCAGCGCCGAATCGTGTGAGCCAATCGGATTAAAATATCGAAGAGCTATTGATTTGAGGTCATAAGCTTTAACTGAAAAGCGGATAATCTGTTCCGACATTTGCTTGGTATTGCCATAGGGTGACCAGGCCTCTTTTACAGGAGAAGTCTCTTTAACCGGAAGTTCATCGGGTTGTCCGTAAACAGTGCAAGATGAAGAGAAAACCAGGTTTTTAATTCCCTGGACTTTCATTCCCTGCAAAATATTGATCAGTGATTCAATATTATTCCGGTAGTACATCAAAGGATCGGCCATTGATTCACCAACGGCTTTAGAGGCCGCAAAATGGATGATCCCATCCAGATCGGGATGATTAACAAAGAAATCATTTGTTTTATCCGGGTCAATCAGGTCAAACCGGTGGAATTCAGGCCTGACGCCGGAAATTTCAGCAATCCGGTCAACCACATCGGCATGGGAGTTTGAAAGATTATCTACAATAACTACTTCAAAACCCTGCAACTGGAGTTCCACTACAGTGTGAGAGCCAATATAACCGGTTCCACCGGTAACCAAAATCTTCATAATAGCTATTTACAATTAGTCTGATATTTTTCCGACAATACCGTCAAGTATCCGGTATCGCTCCTGGCTTTCGGGGCAAACGGCGATGCCCGAATCATCGAAGTTTAAGCGGTGACCATATTCACTCATCCAACCTACCTGTCTGGCCGGATTGCCAACCACCAGTGCATAAGCCGGCACGGTCCTGGTAACAACAGCCCCGGCTCCGATAAATGCAAATTCTCCAATATCGTGGCCGCACACAATGGTTGCATTTGCTCCAATAGAAGCCCCTCTTCTGACAATCGTACGGGCATATTGTCCCTTTCTTACGACCGCGCTCCTTGGGTTAGTTATATTTGTAAACACCATTGACGGGCCAAGAAAAACATCATCCTCACAGATAACCCCCGTATAAATGGAAACATTGTTCTGTACCTTAACATTGTTACCCAGAATAACACCGGTCGAAACAACAACATTCTGGCCCAGATTGCAGTTTTCACCCAACTTGCTGTCACCCATTATATGCGAGAAATGCCATACTTTAGTGCCCTTCCCGATTTCACAGCCTTCATCTATAAAGGCCGTTTCATGAACGAAATATTCCTTTGCCATTTTAATAGTTTTTAGAATTTTTCTACAACCAGATTGAAAAAATACCAGTGTTTGCTTGCAATTTTTACTGGCTTAAAATTATATCCAAATGTAATGAATTGTAACTTCATTTTATATAAAAAAAGCCGAAATCACTTTCGGCTATTATAAGGCTTGCATTTCCGTTAAGCATTGAAAAACTCCAATACCGAGCTGGTAATATAAGAAAGTTGCTCTTCATCGAGTTCGGTATGCATCGGAAGTGATATTACGGTGCGGCATAGATGCTCGGTAACCGGGAAATCGCCCTCTTTATAACGCGGATCGAGGTAGGCTTTTTGCATGTGAAGCGGAACAGGATAATAAATCATTGCCGGCACCTCTTTTTTTGTCAGGAATTCCTGAAGCGCATTGCGGTCGATGCCATCGGTTACCAGCGTATATTGATGAAAAACGTGTGTTGAGCGTTCAAACCTTCCCGGAATTTTCAGATTGGGATGGTTTCTGAATGCATTGTCGTAATAATCCGCAGCCCTGTTTCTGGCAGCAGCATAGTCATCAAGCCTGGCAAGTTTAACTTTCAGCACAGCAGCCTGGATACTGTCAAGCCTGCTGTTAACACCAATGTAGTCATGGTAATACCTGACTGTCATCCCATGATTTACAACCACGTGAAGTTGTTTGGCCAACTCGTCATCGTTGGTAAATATAGCGCCACCATCACCATAGCAACCAAGGTTTTTGCTTGGGAAGAAAGAGGTACAGCCAACATGGCCAATGGTTCCGGCTTTTTTACGGGAACCGTCAGCAAAAATGTAATCGGCTCCGATTGCCTGACAGGCATCTTCAATAATAAACAGGTTGTGCTCTTTTGCAATTTCGAGTATTGCCTCCATATCTGCGCACTGCCCAAAGAGATGAACCGGCACAATAGCTTTGGTTTTGCTGGTAATTGACCGGCGAATCGAGTCAGGGTCAATATTGAAGGTATTGGGGTCAACATCTACAACAACCGGCGTATATCCCAGCAGGGCAATTACCTCAGCAGTGGCAATAAAGGTAAAATTGGTCGTAATCACCTCATCGCCCGGTTTAATTCCCAATGCCATCATTGCAACCTGAAGGCCATCGGTTCCGTTGGCGCAGGGAATCACATGTTTTACATCAAGATACTTTTCGAGGTCTTCCTGAAATCCTTTAACAGCCGGTCCGTTGATAAAGGCCGTTGAGTTTATTACTTCGTGAATGGCCTGATCAATTTCAGGTTTAATTTTTTCGTATTGACTTTTCAGGTCAACCATTGCAATCTTCTTCATCTGCAATAGATTTTGTTTTCTTTTGAATAAAATATCAGATCCGGCAGGTATTGCCTGTCTTATGGCCGGCAAAGATACAATTATTCACCGTGATGGAACAGGCCTGAAATATAACAAAAGTTAAGTATAGCCCTTTTTAACAGGCATTGCTAATGCCTGTCTTTTTTTTCGCATTTCGAAGCCGATTGTTTAGTTCTGAGTGCAAAACCGAACCAATCAGGCAATTCGATCTCCGGCACAGAATGATAAAGTATTTACTCAAACAGAAAATGAAGGTCGTTTTAGATTTGTCAACGTTATAACATCAATGATTTCTGCCTGATGAAACAAATTGTATGTCTGAAAGTAACGTGCATTGATAAACCTTGATTCGCATAAAGATTTTAACCATATTTAGCAACTGATTTCCTTTTCGGGTCGTTCAAATTCATATATTTGCCCCACAAAACAGGGGCAGCCATTTCCTCAAAAGCTGTCCGATCAAGTGGTCTGTCTGCATGAAAATCCGATCCATCCTACTTCTGCTCGCACTGCTTCCCTTTACCAGCCTTGTTGCTCAAAAGAGCATCAAAGATTCGGTAATCTTTACCAATCTGATTTATGCAAATTATGCCATGCAATTTCCCGGTGGTGATATTGCTGATCGCTTCGGCATGAATTCGCAGGTTGGGGCAGGCTACATGATAAAAACCCATAAAAACTGGGTATTTGGTGTTGAAGAAAATTTTTTATTCGGCAATGAAGTAAAGAATGCGCAGACCATACTGAGCCTCATTGAGACTTCCGACGGAAATCTCATCGATATGGAGGGTATCTATGCAGATTACAACTTCAACGAACGGGGATTTTCTACCATGGTAAAGGCTGGTAAGTTAATTCCAGCCTGGGGGCCAAACCGGAATTCCGGAATCCTGGTCACACTTGGAGGTGGTTATCTGCAACATAAAATTTACATAGAACACAAAGACAAAACTGCTCCACAGATTACCGGCGATTACCTGAAAGGTTACGACCAACTAAAGAGGGGATTTGCTTCAAATGTTTTTCTGGGTTATCTTTACCTTGGAAATGCGAATAAAGTAAACTTTTTTGCCGGATTGGATATAACCGTTGCATTTACCAGAAATGTCAGGCCATACTCGTTCAATCAGATGGCGTATAACAGCGGAAAATTTACCGATATCCTGACAGGAATAAAAGTAGGATGGATAATCCCTGTTTACAGGCGTGCGCCAAAAGAGTTCTATTTCTATTGATTTTATTCATAACTTCGAATCCTTAAAAGAACTGCAAAACCAAAGGCATGAGGCTAATATACAGCACCGGTATCACTTTTTATTACCTGTCTCTGAGAATAGCCGGGCTGTTTAGTGTTAAGGCCAGGGACTGGCATTATGGCCGGAAGGAGTTGTTCGATAAACTGGGGGAAGTTTTTACAGCGCACTACGCAAGCGATGATCCTGCACCGGTTGCCTGGTTTCATTGCGCATCATTGGGCGAGTTTGAGCAAGGCCGGCCGGTAATTGAAGCATTCCGTGCCCGGTTTCCGGGTCACACCATCCTGCTCACATTCTTTTCACCTTCGGGTTACAATCACAAGCAGCAATATCAGGGCGCTGACCATATCTTTTATCTGCCGATTGATACCATGAAAAATGCACGGAGGTTTGTTGCCATCACCAGGCCGCAATTTGCCGTTTTCATTAAATATGAATTCTGGTTTAACTACCTGAATGAACTATTCAGGAACCATATTCCGGTGTTTACAGTTTCAGCTATTTTCAGGCCCAACCAGCATTTCTTTAAAGGATATGGCGGTTGGTTCAGGACCCATCTCAGGAAAATAAACAGGGTTTTTGTTCAGGACAAAGAGTCGGCTGAACTGCTTGAAATGATTGATGTTAAAAATGTTACTATCAGTGGTGATACCCGTTTCGACAGGGTTATAGCCATAAAAGCTATACAACAGCCATTCCCGCTGATCGACCGTTTTACAGATGGCAAACATGTGGTGGTTGCAGGCAGTACCTGGCCGGCAGACGACCAGTTAATCAAGTCATTGCAGGAAAAGACCGGCGACCAGATAAAATTCATCCTGGCCCCACATGAGATAAACCTGACCTACATCCATGAGTTGGTTACTAAATTAGGCGATAAAGCTATCCTTTACAGTGAAGCACCGGGAACCGACCTTAGTAATAAACAATTTCTGATTATTGATTCCGTTGGCATTTTGTCGCAACTATACCGCTATGCAAGCATTGCTTATATTGGCGGTGGTTTTGGGATTGGTATTCACAACACACTTGAGGCGGCTGCTTACGGGGTTCCCATCTTTTTCGGCCCAAATTATCAGCGATTCAGGGAAGCCCGTGAAATGACTGAAGCCGGCATCGCGTTCAGTGTGCAGAATTCTACGGAATTGACACTCGGAGTCATTGGATTACTTTCGAATCAGTCGCACCTCGAAGAGGTCTCACACAAAGCGGGCGAATATGTGAAGTCGAAGACCGGTGCTACCGAAATCATTATGGATGAGCTAAGCAGACAAATCAACAACGGGCAGATTCAGTAAATCCTTCCCAAGTCAACAGATCTTTAAAACTAAATCAACTCCCTCACTACCTGAGAAGGATCATCGAGTTTGAAAATCACGAGGGCTAATTCCGGGCCATTGTGGGCGGCAGAAAAAGAGAGGGTGCGTCCGAACTGCTGTTTCCAGAAACCCGTTATTGCTGCCGACTCATGAATATGGCCATGAAGGGTTATGTAAGGCTGTTTTTGTTCAATAAAGCGCTGAATGGCAATACTGCCGACATGCACATCAAGTGGCACGTGATCAATCAATTTGCCATCGAGTCCGGCGCGGTCGAGGTATGACTGATAGGGTGGTGAATGAAATAAAAATACTGCCTTTTCCATGGATGTGCCTTTCGTGAGAATCTCCAGGTCGGCCTGAATGGTTGAATATTCGGTATCATAATCGGGTTCAACAGTCCTGTATCCTTCGGTGGGAGGAATACTTCCCGGATCGACGAAGCGTGAAACATCAAACTTCTCCCAGTCTTTGCACTGGAATGGCGTTGGCGGCACAAACGGATAGCCGTAAATCATATATGGCCCGAATTTATGCCCGGAATTATTGAGATATTTCCAGATTTCCTTCTTCTCCCCTTCTATCAGTTTTTCTTCTTCATCCCGGTGATCATCGTTGCCCATGATCACAAAAACTTCAGGGTAATTGCATCCTAATTGCTTCTGCACTTTGCGAAAGCCCGGAACAAGATATTCCGCAATAAAATCCGTAATTGGTTTATTACCAATTCTTTCCGATTTTCTTAAATGTGGCAATAAATCTCCCCCAAGAAACACAAACGAAGGCTTTCTCATGATAATTTGCTGAAAAAGCGACTCATACCTGCTGATACTTCCATGCAGATCGGAAACGAAAAAACTGGTTGTCATAGGTTAACTTTTTATTCCGGCGATTCTTTTCTCAGCAGCCTGGCGGGATCATTAACGGCGCCAATCATCACTGCGAAACTTGTTTTTGCTTTTATATCTTCATCCGTAAGCAGATGAAGGTCAATAAGTTTATCGGTTTGATAGCCGGTGCGCTGAAAATTTTCTTCAGCCAGACACAGGCTCCAGCCCTCAATCCATGACTTCAGGCAGTTTAACTGCTGTTCATTGGCCTGATGATGTATCAGTAAATCGATGTCGCTGGCCGGACCGGCCGTTGCATTTTTTGTACTTCCAATCAGGTAAAATGCACTGATTCCGAGTTTTTTAAAATCTATCAATTGACTGATCCGTTCAGCCATTCTGAAGCGCCATTTCCAGTGCTGGTCAGACCCGGTCTGAGACAAAACCTGACCGTTATTATTACCGGTTTCGCTTTCTTTGCCTGATTCCAGCACTTTCAGCGAATTACGCAATCTTTGCTGAAAAATATAGTTCCCAATCCTGTCGGCAATCGTATTGAGCAACTTTTGTTCTTCGGGTAAAAACTGACTGCCATTAAACTCTCTGATTAACTGTAGATAAGAAATTAAAATTTCCCCGCAGATGTTATTGTCAATTACAATATCGGCTCTTTGCATCCACTCTGTTTCACGAAAGTCATCACTTGCCCATTCTTTTTCTTCAAACAATATTTTTACTTCACAAATCGCACTGTACTGCCACCCCTTCGGAATTATTTCCATCAGATCCGTAAAAAGCTTATCAACTTTTAAATCATGAACCGAAAGAAGTTCGTCTAACCTGTATAAGGTATTCAGCTCTTTTTCACGTTCCTTAAGCCGCTGTAAAACAAGTGTATTGATCATATATATTCCTTATTAAGATCGATCCGACTGAATGAATAGTAACAAACATTTAAGTTAAACCAGGGTTTTGAAGTTTCTTTCCTTAAGCAAAACAATAGATACAGGTGAGTTACCATTCAGGAAAAATGCAATTTTAGTGTCTGGTCAGTTATTAATGGTTGAACTATCCCGCTAAAGTAGCAAAATCTTATCTTTGCCTAAAATAAAATTGAATATGACCAGAACACCTGAATCCGATACCAAGCCGGTTATCGGGATTACCCATGGCGATATCAACAGCATCAGCTATGAAATCATCATAAAAACATTTGTCGATAACAGGATATTTGAGCTAATGACCCCCGTCGTTTACGGGTCGTCGAAAGTTGCTTCCTATCATCGTAAGACACTCAATGTCAGTGATTTTACTTTTAATCTTATAAAAAGGGCTGATACCGCCAATCCCAAGCGGGCCAACATCGTGAATATTAACGATCAGGAGGTTAAAATTGATTTGGGGAAATCAACCCCGCTGGCCGGGGAATTGGCACTGCTGTCGCTTGAAACCGCCATTGACGACCTGAAAAAGAAACACCTGGACGCTTTGGTTACTGCACCTATCAATAAAAAGAATATTCAGTCCAAAGACTTTCATTTTCCGGGTCATACCGAATACCTGGCAGATAAATTCGGGGTTACTGACTATCTGATGCTTATGGTGAGCAGCACATTAAGGATTGGGGTGATCACCGGGCATATTCCTTTGCGGGATGTTATTAATCAGTTAAGCGAGGAGTTAATTCTCAGAAAGATTAAAATCCTGAACCAGTCGTTGTTGCAGGATTTCGCCATTCAAAGTCCGCGCATTGCTGTTCTCGGACTAAACCCACATGCCGGTGATGAGGGATTACTGGGTAAAGAAGAAGCACAAATTATTAAACCTGCTATTGACAAAGCCAATGAGCTTGGAATCAGGACTTTCGGACCTTTCCCTGCAGATGGCTTCTTTGGGTCGTCCTCCTATACTCAATTTGATGGAATACTGGCTATGTACCACGATCAGGGAATGCTGCCGTTTAAAGCATTGTCGTTTGATTCGGGCGTAAATTTCACAGCAGGCCTCCCTATTATCAGGACATCGCCGGCCCATGGCACAGCTTACGAAATTGCCGGAAAGGATATTGCTTCACCCAATTCATTCAGGGAGGCAATATACCTTGCCTGCGATATATTCAACAACAGGCGCGAATACGAAATTATGACAGCAAATCCTCTTAAACCCATTAAACAGGAAACCGAGCATTAATTTCATACGGAATATGTTACAACAAGGATACGCGCTTGAGTCAATCGCCCGCATAACCGGTGGCAACCTCACAGGCAATCCCGGTAATGCTATGATTGAGGAGTTGCTTACGGACAGCCGCAAACTGACTTCACCTGAATGTACCCTGTTTTTCGCCATTGTAACATCACGAAACAACGGACACCGCTATATTGGTGAATTGTACAACAAAGGCATCCGTTATTTCTGTGTTTCGGAACCACCGGAGTTCACAATGCCCGATGCGGTATATATTCGGGTTATCAACACTCTTGAAGCCCTTCAGCAACTAGCCGCAGCGCATCGGGCTGCATTTTCCTGTCCGGTTATTGGCATAACCGGCAGCAACGGTAAAACCATTATCAAGGAGTGGCTGTGGCAATTGCTATCTCCTGAAAAGATAATCGTCAGAAGCCCCAAAAGTTATAATTCGCAAATCGGGGTGCCTTTGTCAGTCTGGCAAATGAAAAGCCTGCACAACCTTGCTATTTTCGAAGCAGGTATATCGCAACCCGGCGAAATGGAATACCTCGAAAAGATCATCAGGCCAACCATTGGTATTTTTACCAACATTGGTCACGCGCATGATCAGTTTTTCAGTTCACAGGAGCAAAAAACCAATGAGAAACTCAAGCTTTTTACCGGGGTTGACTTACTGATCTATTGCAGCGATGATCCGCTTATCGCAAACAGCATTGCCAATCGGGGCATCAGAAAAGAAAAATTGTTCGACTGGGGAAAAAACGACTATGCCCGGCTCAGAATCACCGGAAAAAAGATTGAAAAAAACAGCACAATCATAAACGGAACATTCGATGGAAAGGATTTATCGATTGAAATCCCGTTTTCGGATGAGGCTTCGGTTGAAAATGCCATCCATTGCTGGGCGGTGATGCTTTCGTTCGGTTACGGACCTGATGTTACGTGCAGCCGTATGCTAAAGCTAACGCGGGTTGCCATGCGACTGGAAATGAAGGAAGGCATCAACGGTTGCTCTGTTATCAACGACGCATACAGTTCCGACCCCGACTCGCTGGCCATTGCCCTCGACTTTATGGTTCAGCAGAATCAGCATCACAACCGCACGGTTATACTGAGCGACATGATGCAGGGCAATCCGGATGAAAACGGCTTATACCAGGTTATCGCCGGTTTGCTGGCAGAAAAGGGAGTTGAAAAACTTATCGGGATAGGCCCGGCTTTGGCGCGAAATAGTGGATTATTCCCGATGGAAACATCCTTTTTCCCATCCACGGAAGATTTTCTTGCTGAATTCAGATCAAGCTCTTTTCGGAACGAAACCATTCTGTTAAAAGGTGCCCGTATTTTCGAATTCGAGCGGATAAATCAGCTTTTACAGCAAAAATCACACGAAACAGTGCTGGAAGTCAACCTGAATGCCCTGGTTTACAACCTGAATTATTATCGTTCGCTGTTGAAACCCGGAACGAAACTGATGGCCATGGTTAAAGCCTTCTCTTATGGCAGTGGTAGTTTTGAAATAGCCAATGCATTGCAGTTTCACAGGGCCGATTACCTCGCTGTTGCCTATGCTGATGAAGGCGTAGAACTGCGAAAAGCGGGGATAAGTCTGCCCGTAATGGTGATGAATCCGGAAGACAGCGGCATGGAAGCCATTCTGCAATATAGCCTTGAACCTGAAATATACAATTTCAGAAGTCTGCAGATGCTCCAAAAAGCAATAAGAACAATCAATTCAGCAACTGACAGCCCAATCCTGATACATCTCAAATTAGACACCGGCATGCACCGGCTGGGATTTGAGGAAAGTGTGCTCGAAAGTCTTTGCGGATTGCTCAATAACAGTCCTGGAATCAGGATCCAGTCCGTGTTCTCCCACCTGGTTGGCAGCGATGATCCGCAACATGATGAATTCACCCGGCATCAGATAGCCCTATTCGCAAAAATGACTGAACAACTCGAACAAATGCTGGGTTATGGTTTTCTCAGACATATTCTTAATTCAGCGGGTATTTCACGATTTCCGGAAGCGCAATTCAGCATGGTCAGACTTGGGATTTCATTGTACGGAATTTCCACCGACCCTGAGGAGCAAAAAATGCTGGAAACAGTCACCAGTCTGAAAACGAATATTTCACAGATAAAAACCATTGCTCCCGGTGAAACAGTTGGCTACAGCAGGTCATGGACTGCAAGTAAAACAACGACCATAGCCACCATTCCGATAGGCTATGCTGACGGACTTAGCCGCCGACTGGGCAACGGAAAAGGGAAAATGCTGGTAAACGGCCGCCTGGCAATGGTTGCAGGAAATATATGCATGGATATGACCATGCTCGATATTACCGGTATTGAAGCCGTTGAAGGTGACGAAGTGATTGTTTTCGGCGAAGAATTGCCAATTACTGACCTTGCCAACGCAATGGAAACCATTCCCTACGAAATACTTACAGGGATTTCACGCCGGGTTAAGAGGGTTTACTTTCAGGAATAATTCTGCCTGTTATATAGCAGTTTGAAAAATATCTGAGTTAAAAGATTGTCCCACCGGATTTATTACATTTGCATGCACGCCAAGAGCAATTTATGAACAAATTATCTATTGTAATCCCTGCTTACAACGAAGCAGCCACCATCCATCTGATCCTGAATAAAATTGTAGGCGTAAAACTCAACTACAATATCGATTACGAAATTATTGTTGTAAACGACTGTTCAAAAGACGGAACCACCGAAGCCCTGGTTAGCTACAAAAACAGCAATCCCACGCTCAAAATGCAAATTTATAACCAGGAATCCAATCAGGGGAAAGGGGCCGCCATTCATAAAGGAATTGAGCTGGCCACCGGTGACCTGATTGTGATTCAGGATGCAGACCTGGAGTATGACCCAAACGATTATAACCTCTTGCTAAAACCTTTTATTGAAGGCGTTGCCGATGTGGTTTATGGATCGCGTTTTATGGGCATAGGACCTCATAGGATATTGTTCTTCTGGCACTCAATCGGAAACAATTTCCTTACCTTCCTCTCGAATATGTTCACCAACCTGAACCTCACCGACATGGAGACCTGCTATAAGATGTTCAGGGCTGATATCGTAAAAAAGTTAAAACTGACAGAAAATAGATTTGGTTTTGAGCCTGAGGTAACTGCACGCATTTCAAGGGTTCCTAACATTAGAATTTACGAAGTCGGAATCTCTTATTATGGACGTACTTATGATGAAGGCAAAAAAATTGGTGCACGAGATGGGTTCAGGGCGATTTATTGTATTCTGAAGTACAATATTTTTGACCGTGGGATTTTTCGGAAATAGGTAGGTTGGCAGAATGAAACATTAGAGTTTTCGGAGTTACTTAACTATTAATATTCAACAAACCGTAAAGTAAGAATCAAGACTCGAATAACTACTTAATAATAAATATCTTATGACTGATTATTGTGCGCTACCCTTTATTCATTAAGTAATTCGTTTAATTCATCCTCTAATTTTGGAAGACGATTTATTACGATACTCCAAATCAAATCATCTGACACTTTATCATATCCGTGAATTATCCTGTTACGGGTACCTGCAATTTTCTCTATGTTATTAAGTCTGAAGTTCTTGTCAATCTTTACTATTCTGTTAACCGCTTCACCAATTATCTCCAGATTCCTTTCTAAAGCTCTTTTAGTCTTAATATCAGTAATATATTCCTCAAAAATCCTGGGCTTATTTTCTTAGTAGCTATTAATCTCTTTTATAGATTGTAAGATGTCATAAAGAAAAGTTTTTATTTCATTATCCATAAATTAATTGTTTTGAGGAATCAATAGATTTTCTCAAATATGGATTTTTTATTGCTTTTTCCTCAAGTAAATCTATTTGTCGATTGAGTAATTTCTCCAGAGAAGTTTTTAAATCAAAGTAATTATCAGCATAGTCATATAAGTCAACACCTGAAAAATCAACCAAAAAATCAATGTCACTTGATTTATTAAAATCATCAGTCAAAACTGAACCAAATACAAATAGTTTTGTCACTTTATGTTTAATACACAAACCTCTGATTCTTTCTATGTTTTTCTCAAGTATGCCCATATCACAAAAATACAAACATTTTTAATCATAACGAAAATTTATACGTTAAACCTGATTCTGAAGGGTTGTGCACAACAGACGGGAAAGCACAGCAGTTTTAAAACAAGGGTTGGTGGATTAAGGGATAAAAGCAATCCAGGGAAATATAGACCGGCTACCTGAAAAACCTCACATCAACACTGAAATCATCGATATAAAATTCTGATTCCCCGCTTCCCCAGAAGAAAACAACCAATTCATCACCTGCTTCCATTCCCTCAGGAAACAATCCTGCTTTGGCAACAATGGTCCATGTTTGAGGTGAAACCTGCCAACTGCCTGAACCAACAGAGAAAGTCCTGACTATTTTATTATTCCGCCGTTGCTGAATTATCAGGGAAGCTCCTTCAAAGTTACCTTTCACTTTAGCTTTTACAAATACCATGAATTTCTCCTCCGGTGGAACATCGAAACCGGGCTCCCCTTCATTGGGCAATAATTTAAAGGCAAAACTACCATGATTCACGCTATCCACCCTGTTTGAAAACTTTCCACTTACTGCATGCAGGCTATCAAGGGCTGATTTATTTCCTGACCAACCCCTGATGTCAGATTCAAAGTCATTGACGGAAATAAAACCGCTGGGAGAAGGCCCCCTTTCGCGGATTTCCACATTCCCGCTTATGAACTGTAATCTCTTTGAAGTTGCTGACCACTTGAGATCAAAGGCTGCATCAGCTTCAGGAAGGACCGGTGCAAAAAGGTTAACACGGGCTATTGTATTGGATTCAAGGCTGTCGAGACAATCAATCAGGCCACTTAACCCACTCTGATAGGTAAGGTTATAAAAATAACTTTTACCCTTAAACCCTGATTCAGCCAGCTTCAACTGCATCATCATGCGATCGTCAACATTGAAAACCGCAACCTTTTCAGTTGAATTACTTACTTTCTCAGCGACCTGTTGGTACAATTTTTCCTTTTTCTCCTGAAATGATGTAAAAGGAGTAAATCTGATGCAGGCCATCGTGGCCGGTATCAGCCACAATAAGGCTATCACCAATAGCTTAAACTTCATTTTTCTCTTCCATGAAATGAAAATCAGCGATGATAAAATCATCAGCGCGACCAGGTTAGATATTGCAAAACCAATCAAAACAGGCAGATTTGTATAGGAGAACCTCACCGTATGACTTCCTTCCGGGCAAATGGTGCTGATAAACATTTTATTGGAGATAAAAACCGGGGATTCTATTCCGTCAATGGCAACTTTCCACCCCGGATACCAGCCCTGAAGTAAGGTTACTGCCACCGGGTTTTCAGCATTCACAACTGCTTCGACGATCCCGGGGTAAAATTCAGTAATCCTGATTGAATCACCTGACGAACGTTTTAGCTTTGGAAATCCATCAGGAAAGTCCTGTGGATTAACATAAAGCACTGTTTTCTCGCTGTTGAATCCGCTTTCCAGTCCTTTATCAAACAACCGAATTGTATCCGAAAGGAACACTATTTCATTTTGAAAAACTTTAGCTGCCAGTTGCGGAAAAGAATCAGCCAGGCTTTCACAACCTTTGAGCCTGAACGAATTAAAACCCTCGAAGGAAACCGTCTTATTGAAAATATTTGTGTTTTTCCAAAGCACCGAATAGGCTGAGTTTACCTCTGTGTTCAGTGAAACCGGCACACCCGGCTGAGGCAATGGGAACCCCGGAGCCCTCTGATGCAGATTTTCCAAAATTTTAACAGGATCGATTCCCGGAGAAACAACCGTGTAATAGGTATTCAATTGCACGGCCACGAACATTTCAATTGTTATCAGGGCAGTTAAAGCGATAAACTTAACGGAAGTTTTTTTTCTGACAATCAGCATGAAAACCGTCAGGAAAATTAGCTGAAGCAGGGAATGGATAATTATGTGCTCCATCCGTGAAGGTTCCTGAAGCCAGGAAGCAAAATCAACAATCGGTTTGTTAAAAGAAACAGATCCCGGGTCTATTTGAATGATCGCACCAACCAAAAGACCCAATAATACCAAGCCTGTAACGAAAGTAATCCAAAGCAATTTTCGCCTGAAAAGATCAGGAGAAACCAGGTAATTTCCAATACCGGAAGATGCAGCCAAAATGATGGCGATAAGGGCAAAATAGCTGAAGAAACTTGAATGCCGGAACAGGTTGAGCAAAGGGAATACATAATAAAGTGCAGCTCTTACCGGGGTATATTCACCGAAAGAAGCCAGCAGGGCAACCAATCCGAATGCCAGAAAAACATTGAGCAGTAATCCGCGTTTTGAAAAAAGCGACAAAACAAAAAATATCAGCACGATCAGCCCGGCATAGGCATTGTTCATCGAAATATCCGTGCCGTACCAGGCGGCATCCTTCACGGTTGCAAAAGGAATCAGAAACGACAACGC
>JBBQBC010000065.1:0-17097 GCA_038317155.1 Bacteroidales bacterium | reverse complement strand
GCCTGACGAAGATTTTGATAATCCGATGGGTGAATCAACCGGTGCAGGAGTTATCTTCGGAACCACCGGAGGGGTAATTGAAGCAGCCTGCCGCACTGCCTATGAAGTTTTCACAGGCAAGAAGCTTCAAAAAATTGATTTTTTAGAGCTTCGGGGTATGGAATACATTCGTGAAGCAACCATCGATTTCGACGGACTTCCAATAAAGATTGGCATTGCCCATGGACTTGGCAACGCACGTAAACTGTTGCAGGATATCAAAGACGGTAAATCTGAATATCATGCCATTGAAATTATGGCCTGCCCGGGTGGATGCATTGGAGGTGGCGGTCAACCGCTGCATCATGGCGATTCATCCATTATTAAAGCCCGCCAGAAAGCAATTTACCGGGAAGATGCAGGAAAAGCGATCCGAAAATCGCATGAAAATCCTTTTATCATAAAACTCTATGAAGAGTTTCTCGGTAAACCGCTGAGCGAAAAGGCGCACCACCTGCTTCATACCCACTATTTTGATAAGAGTAAGGATATTACGATTGAATAAAGGATAATTTGTCAGGCGGTAGTTAACTGAAACAGCCGCCGGCACCAATTTTCAAAAACAAAAAAGAATTCAGATCATGGCAATTATAAAATTATCAGAAAGCAAACTCGACGAACTTCGCGATGTTTGCAAATCGTTTAACAACGAAAAGGGAGAATTAATCAATGTGCTGCATAAAGCACAGGGCATTTTTGGCTATTTGCCTGCTGAAGTTCAGGAAGTAATCGCCAAAGAGTTAAAAGTTTCGGTAGCGCATGTTTATGGCATAGTGACATTTTATTCATTTTTCACGATGCTGCCCAAGGGAGAACACCCGGTTTCAATCTGCCTTGGAACAGCATGCTATGTCCGGGGTGCAGAGAAAGTAATTGAAGAGTTTAAACGTATTCTGAAAATCAGTGTCGGAGAAACTTCACCTGATGGTAAGTTCTCATTGGCTTGTCTCCGTTGCGTGGGTGCCTGCGGACTGGCACCGGTGGTTCTGATAGGCGACAAAGTCTATGGCCGTGTTTCACCCGAAGGTGTTAAGGATATCGTTGCGGAATACACGAAATAACTATGTTTTCATGTTTTGGGTAAAAAAGCCGGGATATGCCTGGCTTTTTTTATCCGGGAAAATGGTAAAAAATCGCAGCAAAAAAATAACGAAGCTGCTACTGATATCAGATTTTCTTAGGCGCGTCAGGTTTATAAGAGTTGACACTTTCTGGCTTCAGATTTGACTATTCTAAATCAATGTTGGTGCGCGTCTTATTTTCTGACGCGCACCTTTTACTGCTTTTTTTATTTAGGTTTCCTTATTTACTGATATTCAATACTATAATGATTTATATTTCACTTACTTAGCTAGTATGTCCGCGTCAGAAGATAAGACGCGGACTAACTGCGCAGGCGCGGCTGTGGTGTCATCAAACATGAAGTTAAGCGCTGACAGGACGATTAGTAAAAAGGCTTTTCCCGGTTTGCTGTTTTGAGAAATAAGGATCAAAGACTGGAAATAGAAGTACTCCTGTCTGCTTCTTACACCATCAAGTTAAAAAAAACCACCCATTCAGGTGACCTTTCATACCATTCTCATAAATTTCTAATCACTCAGCACAGTAGTAACCAAACTGGCAGCTTCCTGCAGCAGCGTTGCTGAAAAAACCTTTAGGCCAGACTTCTCAATTAGCAATTTTGCTTCCTCCGCGTTGGTGCCCTGAAGTCTGACAATTATGGGAATATCAATAATTCCGATATTCCTGTATGCATCCACAATTCCCTGGGCAACTCTATCGCAACGGACAATGCCGCCAAATATATTAACCAGGATGACTTTTACATTCGGATCTTTCATAATAATGCGGAAGGCTTGTTCCACCCGTTCTGCATTGGCTGTTCCACCTACATCAAGAAAGTTGGCTGGTTCACCACCCGAAAGTTTGATAATATCCATAGTTGCCATTGCCAGACCGGCGCCGTTAACCATACAACCTACATTACCATTGAGTTTGACATAATTCAGATGGTATTGACCGGCTTCAACCTCAGCAGGATCTTCTTCCGTAAGGTCGCGCATGGCAGCATAATCAGGATGACGGAATAAAGAATTATCGTCAAGCCGCATTTTACAGTCTGCTGCCATTATCAGTTCATCTGATGTTTTAAAAACCGGATTAATTTCAAGCATGGTCGCATCAGTACCCATATAAGCATTGTACAAAGCCTTGACGAATTGCTGCATATTCTTGTGGGCAGCACCATCCAATTTCAGATTATAGGCAATTTTACGACACTGGAAGTCGCGGAGGCCGACACTGGGTTCAATTTCTTCTGTAAAGATAAGGTGTGGTGTATGAGCGGCAACTTCTTCAATATCCATTCCTCCTTCGGTTGAATACATCACCATAACTTTACCTGAAGCCCTGTTGAGAAGCAGACTCATATAAAACTCTTTCGGTTCGGTTTCACCCGGATAAAATATATTCTGTTCAACCAGAACTTTACCCACAAGTTTTCCACCAGGCCCGGTTTGGGGAGTAACCAGGGTCATACCAATTATCTGTGAAGATTTTTCCCAAACCTCATGCAATGACTGGGCAATTTTAACACCCCCCCCCTTACCTCTGCCGCCGGCATGTATCTGGGCTTTAATTGCCCAACGATCAGAGTTGGTCGCCTGTTGAATTTCCTCAGCAGCTTTTACAGCCATTTCAGGGGTTTCGGCAATAATCCCTTTGGGTATAGGAACTCCAAAAGACCGGAGAATCTGTTTTGCCTGGTATTCATGAAGATTCATAAGTTGCGTTTTAAATAATTTGTCAAATAAGAAAGATAATTTTCTTTTTTTTCCTGACCAACAGAAAAACTTCTATTTTTGCTATAGTTCAGCCTGTAAACAATAGAAATGGCTTTCGGTTCGGGCAAAGATAAAAGAATTTCAATATTCCATCAATTTTAAACCACTGTTGATTAAATCGCTATTAATAAAAACACTCAATTAAAGTGGTCAAATGAAATTTATAAGCATTGGTAATAATATTAAAAAGATGATAATTAATACGTTACAATTATCAGTATTTTATATTTTAATGTTCATAAACTTAACTGTTTCAGGAACCAATATTCCGACTGCGAAAATCACCAGAACCGCAGATATACCCCGGATTGATGGTAATATTAATGAGAAAGTATGGGAAACAGCAACCATACTAACAGAATTCAGACAATACGAACCGGTTTTCAACGCCAATCCAAGTCTTCCGACTAAGGTATTTCTGCTGTATGATGACGAAGCTATTTATGTTGCCGCTGAAATGAGCGATACGGAACCTGACAGTATAGCCAGACAATTGGGCGAGCGCGACAACGAGGATTTGAACGCAGACTATTTCGGCGTGGGCTTCGACACCTATTGCAATCAACAGGATGCCTACTTATTTATAGTATCGGCTTCCGGGGTGCAAACTGATGGCCGCATGCAGGATGGAACCTATAATGCAGTGTGGGAAAGTTCAGTAAAAATTACTTCCAGTGGTTGGATGGTTGAAATGCGAATACCTTATTCGGCGCTCAGATTTCCTAAAAAAGAAATTCAGGAATGGGGATTCCAGGCATTCAGGAAAATTCGTCGGTACAGAGAAGAGATTCAATGGGCACCTGAGGAAAAAGGATCAGGCAACTCACTGGTTTACTGGGGCAAACTTACCGGTTTCGAAAATATTAAACCTCCGTTAAGACTCTCATTCACGCCTTATATTTCAGGAAGTCTGCAAAGCAACAGCGATCCTATGCTCAAAGACAATTCATTGTCAGGCGCATATAACGGCGGGTTGGATATTAAGTATGGTATTAATGAAAGTTTTACCATGGATATGATTCTGCTGCCGGATTTCAGCCAGGTACAATCGGATAAGATACAAAAGAACCTGACCGCTTATGAGCTGATTTATGATGAGAACAGGACCTTTTTCAATGAAGGTACTGACCTTTTTCAGAAAGGCGACCTGTTCTATTCCAGGCGTATAGGACGTATCCCATTGTTATATAATTCGGCAAATTATCTGCTTAACGAAAATGAAACCTTGTTAAGTAACCCATTCAACGCAAGGTTACTAAATGCAACGAAATTGTCAGGGCGGACAGGAGGCGGACTTGGAATTGGCCTGTTCAATGCATTGACCGGAAACACATGGGCTACTGCTGCAGATAGCATAACTGGTAAAAAGCGGGTAATTCTGACAGACCCCGTCACCAACTACAATATTTTCGTTGTTGATCAGGCTTTACCCAACAACTCATCCGTTTACTTCATCAACACCAATGTTACAAGACCTCCCGGATGGGACGATTCCAACGTTACTGGTGGAGGCGCCACCCTGGGTGATAAGTCCCAAACCTATTTCCTGAGCATAAGTCTTTCGGCATCAAAGTGGAACAATGCCGGACCGGATGCGAAGTATTCATGGGGAGAAAACCATACGGGATATAATTATGGGTTTTCCTTTTTGAAAAACCGTGGAAAGTTCCAGTTCAGTATTTACCAAAGTGCTTTAGATAAACATTATAACATTAATGACCTTGGCATAAACCGGACAAATAACAAGCAAAACAGAGGTTTATATGTGAGTTATCGCATCTATGAACCATTCGGTGCTTTTCTTAATTTTGCCCAGAGTTTAGGAATTGACCAAACGAGAAGACTCGACAGTAAAAAAAATATCGAAGCATCATTTACATACAAAGCCAACGCTACCACAAGAAAATATTTTACTGCATGGTGGGGATTGATTGTTTCTCCAATGGACAGGTATGATTATTATGAACCCCGCATCACCGGACGCTATTATATCGATCCCGGTTACGTGCAGGGCTGGATAGGATTTTCGAGTGATTACAGGAAAAAACTTGCCTTAGACGGACAATTCTATTATACCCGTGAATTTGACGACAAACATTATACCTGGTTCGAACTTGGACCCATTGTAAGACTGAACAACCGGTTTTCGCTCAGGCATAATGTCGGGATTGGTGATAATCCCGGCGACCTGGGATATATCGGAAATTACAATGGCACTGTATGGTTTGGAAAAAGAGATATAAAAACCCTTGAGAATTCATTCTCGGGAAAATATATGATCAGCCGTCTGATTTCTACATCGCTGTATTTAAGACATTTCTGGCAAACTGCAAATTATCAGGAATTTTTCACCCTGGATGCTGAAGGAACACTGACACCTGATCCTGACCTGGTGAATAATGCTGATTACAATTACAACTATTTCAGTATCGACCTTTCGGTTGGATGGGAATTCGCACCTGGCAGCATGATAAGCCTTGTCTGGAAAAACTCCATTCAAAAAGAAGATCTATTTTACGATTTAAAGTTCCTTGAGAATCTTGACAATATGTTCGGTGCACCGCAACTCAATATTTTCAGCATTAAAGCGCTATATCACCTCGACTACCAGAAGTTGACAAGGAAAAAAAAATAGCATGAACGTCTCTTATTTTAATAGTAAAAATATCAGTAGTGACCGACTAAAATCCTTATAAGTGAAAAAGATTCATCACTTCACTTCGTTACGTTCTGAATGACAATTATTTAACTTTTAGAATACAATAAAAGCCCGGACTTTCGCCCGGGCTTTCCCATTCCGATGATTATTCTTCAAACTTATTCCTTGCGTCGAAGACTTTCTTCATGCCATAGCCTGCGGCCATGGAAATAAGAAGTACGATACCGCCGCCGATGGGAGCTGTTCCGCCGCCACCGCCGATGGGGTCACCGCCAACAGGGGTTCCGTTGCCGTTACCGCCCGGGCCTGGCTGGCCAAACATAAACAGAGGTGCTGCTAAAAAGGCTCCTGCAACAATTATCTGAACGATTCTTTTTTTCATATTGATGATTTTTTGAGTTTGTTTTTGAATAAGTGATTATTAAATGGTTAAGCATCTCCCCCCTTGGGGAAAGGGGAAGACGCAATTTGAAGCCTATTTAATAAACACTTTGGTATTAACAGTTCCCTTGGCAGTAGTTACCTTCACGATGTAAGTTCCGGTAGCAACCTGTAAATGAATGCGGGTTGCTGTGGTGCTGCTCATAGTGGCATCTTTCAGTTTGCGGCCGGCCAGGTCATAAATGCGAACGTCTCCGGTTAGGCCAGTGGTATTGTTGAATACAACGGTATGGTCAAAGCCGTAGACCTTTATTCCCAAAGCCAGAGGATCTTCAAATCCAGTGGTTGATTTAAAGTGAATCTTGAAACGATTCTCCTGATCAGAAGTATTGTAGTTGAAGCTGTACTCCGGATTTTGTCTCAGATCCTGAACATAATTGATCGTCAGGTCTTCAATGAATATCGGAGTGAGCGCACTGAAATTATCTATACCTGAGGCAGTAATACTATAAGTACCTGAAGTATTGCACTTGAAACCAAGATCAACCACTTCATTGCCCTGGAATGGCAGCTCATTGATGCTCAGTACATCGCCTGGAACGATACTGTACAATTGAGGAGCATTTTCTAAACCCCAGAGTTTGTATGCATCATGGTCAGCATCAAATAATGGTGTTGCTTCTTCATTGAAACGGATGAATGTTTCATCAGCATAAGCATTACCTTCAGCTTTGAGTATAAGCAGGTCGGCTATGTTGTTCTTATAAAAAGGAATATTACTATGAACGCGCGCTGCAAGCGGGATGTTAAAGGAGAATCCCGGAGCTATGGCTTTTACAAAAAAACCGTTCTGTGGTGGAATAATACCATTGGTCAGGCTTCCAGTAAATCCGTTCCATGAAACATATTGTACACCATTCCAAACATAAGCTGCCGCTTCTACAATCGGAATCGGGCCACCAGCATTAAGAATAATGTTCCAACTTAAGGAGCTTTGGAATGGGTTACCGAGCAGGTTCCAGCCAACGCGGTTGGGATCACCGCCGGTATTGGCATATAACAGCGGTTTTGTAACATCAGTACTGTTGAATATTCCAGGAAAAGTTGCCATTTGTGACTCAGTCATCTCGATTGAGTATCCTTTACCAACTTCCATATAGTCTGCGATGAACAGGTTAACCCAGTCGCCTGAAGGTTCATTATATTCACGTGCCCAAACTGCAAGCTGGTTCAATGGGAATACAGTGCCAAAATTAATTGACTGTACCGGTGAGGAAAGAAAATGGAAGTTTGAGTTTGTAAAATAACGCTGTACTTCAGCATTAGCAACATCAAGACGCTCTGCACCTATAAAGGAGCCACCATCTTCAATAAGAATACTGGCACAACTTGCGTTAGCAACAAGTGTAGGATAATTGGGAACTCCACCTGGGATGGTTACAAAGGTAATATCACAAGGAACAACGGCTCCTAAAGGAGTTGTCCAGTTATCGGCTGTCATCCAGTCGCCATTTAAACTACCGTTCCAGGTGGCTGTAAGCGGACATGGACCAACTGTAGACTCAACTATAATATCCAAATAAACAGTTGTTACTCCGGCAGGAACTCCATCATCAGATGCAGTAAAGACGATTGTGTGAGTTCCGAGATTATTCAATGTTCCTGTGATTTGCATATCAATCTGGGAAACATTTCCGTCTGTAATGGTATATAGAAAATCTGTTAACCCGCCATCATTCAGGACAGTAGTGGTTATTTGACCTATTTCAGGTGAAAGGAATTGAACCGAATAATTCCAGACATCGCCTACATTGATTGTTACAGGAGAGGCTGGGAAGCCAGAAGCAACAGGAGGAATATTGCTGGAATTCGAAGTATTAAAGAAGAAATTCTTACAATCCAGATAACTCACTCCATCAGCTATACCTCCAGGTCCATCATAATCAATACCCTCGTGATCAAATCGTCCAATCAATGCATAAACAGAGCCATCACCTTTGTTGACACCGCAAGTAGAAGGAACGCCACCAAATCCACCACTACCACCGGAAGCACTTCCTGTGGTCCATTGCATATCATCGTAACTGAAAGCCACATTATTGCCAATTCCTATCAATGGATCTGTTCCGTCTGTGAAAATCAACTCGAATTTATTCAGTTTATCTGCCGCATTTGGATAATAACCTACTGCATCCCAGATTACTATGACACGATGCGGTTCAACTTTATACCACATCAGACCACTTCCGGCATTTCGTGTGTCTACATCAGCCCAGAAAGGGGCGAGCATAGGATAACCATTTACAGGAAATCCTGATGCTGTATAACTAGAGTAAGGTCCGTCAAAGGATACATTTCCATTGTTATTTATCCAGCAGTAATTTTGAATGGTACCGTAAAAATTAAAATTAAATGGGAAATTGATCTGTCCCGTTGAATAATCATCATTTCCGTAAAGATAGCTGAATGTAGTCATGTCAAGCGGTATGAGCAAACAACCATCGTCAGTTGCAGATAGAGTTGGAACAATCGTTGTGACTGGCCCACTATTGACCACCTGTTTAGGGATTGCAAAAGCTCCCGATGATTTTAAGAAATCATATTCGGGGCTTGCAGGATTTACCTGAGAGAAAGAAATGTTTGCCATTAAAGAAGCAAGCATTGCTATTAGTAAAAATTTTGTTTTCATACAAATTGTTTTAGGTTAATAATTAATTACAGTTGTTTAAATTACTGAAAATGAATTAGTAATAAAGTATTTAAAGATTGAAGAGAGTTTTGGAAATTTAGGCCTTGCAATGAATAAATAATTGAGTTTGGTTATGAGTTGATATATAGTTAGTTATAGTTGGTTATAGTTAATTTAGACAAGACTTGTCTTAGATTTTTTAGTTTTGTAAAGGTAATGCCTTGTCAGGCACTTTACAACTGCTATTGGTTCTGATTTATGAATCCGGACATATTGATCTTAATTTATTATTTCAAACCTTTGTACAGATTTTAGTACCAGAAGATTCATGCTAAAACAGCGTAATTAGATTTGACATAAAAAGTTGAATTATAGTGTTATAGGTAAATATGTGAATTTATATATATTAATATTGCGCGGAGCTTTCCATACTTTTGTCTGAAATGACTATAATGTCCTATTGATAGGGATTTAATCACTATTTTACGAATTATTTTTATCTGAACAGACCATTTTTGAAGGTTTTATCTGAAAAATCTTTATGCTGTTGTATTTAACAGATACCAGAGTGCCATGTATTTATTATAATATACTGAAAAACAAATGGATAGTAGTGATTTTTTTTTATTTTTTATTAATGAAAGGTCAATGAAATACAATAATTACGAGATCCGGTCATGCTCTGGATATTTGCTCTGTACCCTTTTATTTAAAAGGTATCCGGAGGGAAATTATCTGGAATCATGCTAAATTAAAAACAATGCGGCTTTTAGTGCCATTTGCCTGATTTTTGGGATCAATTTAATAATAGTTTATATATAATTGAATATCAATTGTATAGCGAAATTGATTGTAATTTTGTAAAAATTGAACTATCCCCATTTGAAGTTTGAATTCATAAATTAAAACTATGAATCTTAAATTCATGATTCCGAACTTCTCTAAAACTCTATAATCCTATGAGACTTGATTTCATTTAGAATAACTAAATTATGGCTGTAAGTATTAAAAATCAGGTAAATAAAAATACCTTTACCTATTTAATGAAATTATCTGACAGTTTCTTATAGAAATTTGACTGCAAATCCAAAAGAATACAAACTGGTTATGAATAAATGGAGTGAATAACTCATTTTTAGTATAGCTAATGTAATGATTACCATGTTCTTTCTTATCTGATTAAGATGGACTCCTGCAAACTATACTCAGTTTTTTTGGCAGCATAACCACTGTTAAATACTTCAGGTAAATTAACTGATAATTAATTTTCTCCTAACATACCAATAGAAGTTATTACTCAAATTAGCACCAAAAGTTACTTTTTCCTCAAAACGTAATAAATATCTTAAAGCAGCATTTAAAAGAATAAAAGTGCTGAAATAATAAACTTTAAAAATAAATAATATGTTAGCTACTCTAAAGTATCCGGTCATGGGGTACATAAAGATCAGATTGATCGTAAAGCATGGTTACAAATGGCTTGTTGAACTGATTGACGCTGACCTTCAAATTGAGGTTTACGAGGATGATTTCGTGGTTGATTCTGAATGATAGAATGAGCCGTAAAAAGATGTAACTTATCGGATGGAGGTGACTCCTCTGTGTCAGCAATGTGTATAATATGCTATAAATATTAAAGGTCTGTTAAAAAACTCAACCCCTCAGTTGTTTTATGACATTTCGGCATAGCCACCTGATTGCCTCACGCGGACGGACTGCACCTTAAAATCGCTGTAATCAAACTGTTTGTTTAATATTGCGCCGCTCTCAGGCCTCTTCTGCGGGTCTTATTTGTCATGAAATCATCTCCTCAAGTTCCGATCTGAATCTACTTTTCTTAACTTCCCGGATTCCGGAAGCTTGATGCCTGAGTTTGAATTTTCATTCTCCTAACCTATGATGCTTACCCGGTAAACTTATCGCTCAAAATGTTTACTTTTGCCGGGCATTCAATTGATTATGATACAAGCCCACGACATCACAAAAGCCTACGGCAGTCTAAAAGTGTTGAAAGGAATTTCTCTGGATATTAAAAAAGGTGAAATTGTTTCTGTTACCGGTGCTTCCGGTGCCGGCAAATCAACGCTGCTGCATATTCTCAGCACCCTCGACAGGGCAGATTCAGGAGAAGTAAAGGTTGACGGTATTAACACAAACAGCCTGAACGATCGTAAACTTGCTGAATTCCGTAACAGGAAAATTGGTTTTGTATTTCAGTTTCATCATTTGCTGCCCGAGTTTACTGCCCTTGAAAATGTTTGCATTCCGGCATTCATTGCCAGAATCAATAAAAAGGAAGCCGAGCATCGCGCAATGGAACTGCTGAATTTTCTGAATCTCGGTGATCGTGCCACCCATAAGCCTTCAGAACTTTCAGGAGGAGAACAGCAAAGGGTGGCTGTAGCCCGTGCGCTGATTAACCAGCCGGCGGTATTAATGGCTGATGAGCCATCGGGCAACCTCGATTCAGCCAATGCGCGCCAATTGCACCAACTCTTTTTCGATTTGCGCGTTCAATTTCATCAAACCATAGTAATTGTTACACACAACGAGGAACTTGCTGAGATGGCTGACAGAAGGCTGATGATGAAAGACGGACTGCTGTTGGATTAAAACGATGGGATTGGTTAGGTAAACATCATTGAACATCAAAATAAAATCACTCAATCTGCGTTTAACATAAGTCCGTCTGAAAACCGGACCTATATTTTATTTCTACTAATCAAGAGAATGTAATGAAATCTGTTTCATCTAAGTTGTTTTCGACAGTCAAAAGAATATTACTGATAATCATTGCTTTGCTGGGTTTTTATATTCAGCCCCTGCTGGCCCAAACAAATGGAGCCGATGATAAGGCAAAACTTGAGCTTTTCGATGAAGCAATAACTAAAGGCGAGCAGTTTCTGGCAGCAAAGGATTATGCAAAAGCAAAAGCTGAATATCAGAAGGCCTTAACTATTGACCCATCAGCAAAGTACCCGAAAGATAAGCTTACCTATATCAGGAAATTCTATATAGATCCGACTGATGAAGCGCGATATGATCAGGCTATGGAAAGTGGAAACCGGTTCATGGTTGCTTCAGATTATAAATCAGCCCTTAGTCAATTCGAGATTGCTGTTAACATTAAACCGGAGGAAAAGGCCGCACGGGATAAAATGGCAGAAGCCGACAGGCTTAACCAGGCCAAACAAGAGAATGTTAAACAGTACAACAAGCTGATCGCGGAAGCTGACAAGCTGTTTAACGCTAAAGATATGACAGGGGCCAGGGCTGCCTATGAGGCAGCCTCCAAAATCGACCAGGAAGCAAGTTACCCGAAACAACGGATCGGAGAAATTGATACAAAATCCTCAGCAGATAAGGCGCTTAAAGAATCTTACGACAAAGCCCTTTCAGATGGTGATGAGGCTTATATGAACAGGGATTACACAACCGCAAGATTAAAATATGAACAGGCGCTGAAGATCAAACCGGGTGAAAACTACCCGAAAAGTATGCTTGAGCGGGTTTCGGCTGGCTCAGCAAATCTGAAAGATGCTCAGCAGAATTATCAGCTTGGCATTGCTGCTGCTGACAAATTGTTCAATGATAAAGATTATGGAACAGCACTTACAGCTTATCAGGATGCAGCAAAGATTCTTCCGGGTGAGAATTATCCTTCCCAGCAAATCGATAAAATCAACCTGATACTTGAACAGAAGCTAAAATCAGAGGAGGAATATGCAAAGACAGTATCGTCTGGTAATCAGCTTTATGATGCAAAACAATATGCAGAAGCAATGCATGAATTTCAGAAAGCCAACGATCTGAACCCAGGTGAAGCCTACCCTAAGCAAAAAATAGCAGAGATTGCCGGATTGCTGCTTGCCCAGAAAGAAGCAGAAAGAAATAAAGCTTACACAAAGGTGGTGGGAGAAGCAGATCAGTTGTTTAACTCAAAAGATTATACGAATGCAATAGCGAAGTATAGTGAAGCATCGGGAATTATGCCTGAGGAAACCTATCCCAGAGAAAAAGTCACTTCCATCAACAAAATATTAGCAGATGAACTGGCTATCAGAGGTGCTTATGAAAAAACGCTGGCTGATGCAGATGTAAAATTTAATTCATCAGCCTGGGAAGAGGCGATTTTACTTTACCAGTCAGCCCTGGAAAAAAAGCCCGGTGAATTGTACCCCTCACAACAAATAACCAAAGCACAGGAGGCAATTGCGGCACTCAGACAAAAGGATGAAGCATACAACCAAAAAATTGCGTCGGCCGACAAATTAATGGGATCAGAAGAATATAGCGGAGCACTTAGCAGTTACCAGCAGGCGCTATTAATTAAACCGGGAAGTCCATACCCCCAAAACCAGATAGCAAAAATAAACACCATTCTTTCAGCCAACAAAAGCAAAGATGAACAATACCAGAAGCTTATCGCTGATGCAGATCTCCTGTTCCGGGATGGGTCTCTGCAGGAGGCTGTAACAACCTATAATCTGGCACTTGCCATAAAATCTCAGGAAAAATATCCTGCTGATCAAATTGTCAGGATTAATTCTCAGATTGAAGAATTACAGGCTAAACAGACAGCCTATAACCAGCAGATTGCCAAAGCTGATAAATTATACAATGAAGCCAGTTATGATCAGGCACTGGAAGAATATAGGAAAGCACTGCTAATTCAACCATCTGAACAATATCCACAGGATAAGATTACTTCCATTAACAGCATTCTGGAACAACTCAAGTCGCTGGAAGAAAACTATACGCGAAATATTACTGAAGGTGACAAAGCCCTGAAATCGGGGAACCTGGAAAGTGCACTTGCTTTTTTCCAGAATGCCAAAGCATTGAAACCGTCTGAAAAATATCCACAGGGTAAAATCAGTCAGCTAGAAAAAAGTCTGGCTGATCAGAAAGTAAAAAATGACAACTACCAAAAGATGATTGCAGATGCCGACCGTTTATTCAATGCTGGCGGGTTGGAAGAAGCAGTGCTGAAATATAAGCAAGCGCTCGGTTTGAAACCTACTGAAACCTATCCACAGGAACAAATCGGGATTATTAATAGTCTGATAACTTCGGGTAAGGAAAAAAATGAATCGTACAGAAATCTCATAACCGAGGCCGATCGCTTATTCAATCAGCAGGCTTTTGATCCTGCAATGCTCAAATACCAGGAAGCCCATACTTTAGTTCCATCCGAAGCTTACCCCGGCCAGCAGATTGCCAAAATTAATGCCAGCAAAGGTGAATTGGCCCAAAAAGAGCAGGCCTATAATGAGGTCATTGGCAGAGCCGACAGTCAGTTTGATATAGCTGCATGGGACGAGTCCATTGCAACCTACCAGGAAGCTTTAAAGTTGAAACCAACAGAACAATATCCTAAAGACCGGATTGCACTGATTGGTAATAAGAAATCGGAGCAAAAGACCCTGGAAGAGAATTACAATTCGGCGATTGCTGAAGCAAACAGACTTTATGATGGAAAAGAATACAGGAATGCGCTCCCGATTTATCAAAAAGCACTTTCACTAAAGCCCTCAGAAACACATCCACAGTCGAGAATCGGGCTTATCAGTTCAATACTTGAAGAACAGGAACAACTGGCTGATAAGTATTACAATGAAGCCATTGAAAACGCGAACAGACTTTTCACCCTTCAGGATTACACAAGTGCCAGGAAATTCTACGAAAATGCATCGGCACTCAAACCGGGTGAAGCACTACCGAAGAACAAGCTTATTGAGATTAATACCATTCTGATGGAACGTTCTCGTAATCAAACAGACGCTTACAACAAGATTATCATGAAAGCCGATCTGGCATATCAGGATAAGATATTCGATCAGGCTATTGATGCTTACGAGGAAGCTAAAATTGCCAAGCCAGACGAGATTTACCCTGATGAAATGATTCGCAAAATCAGAAAGTACATGGAAGATCATTCAATGGTTGAACTTATCTCCAATCCAATGATAATTGCAACTGATTCAGAGCAAAAGTTCAAATTCAAACCCATTGAGATGCGACTGAGAAAAAACAATTACATCGTGATTAAAGCCAGAAAAACAGGCGAAATTGAGCCAAAAGTTTATGTAAATTATGGCATTGACAGTCAGAAGAGTGGTGGAATCGTTCTCAGAAGCATCAAATCGCAGGAAACCGGTGATTATATTGTGCGGGTAAGTATTCAGGACCGTTGGTACCGCCTGGATAACAACTGGGTAAGCATTTATTCCGAAGGAGGTGAAGTGGAAATTTCCAGAATGACGATTTCTCAAGGAGACTAGTAGATGGGGGGCTAAATAAATTTCTAATTTCTAATTTCTAATTTCTAATTTCTAATTTCGGATTGCGGATTGCGGATTGCGGATTTCGGATTTCGATTAGCAAATTAGCTGATTAGCTGATTAGCTGATTTGGCGAATAGCGATTCGCTGATTTAAGATTTAACTTCACTGAACTCCCCCGCCAAAGTGGGCGGGGCAAGCTGCTTCGCTCCAGTTCGGATTTCGGATTTTTTATTAATCCATCTCAATTCTTACTTCTTACTTCATACTTCATACTTCTTACCTCCGACCTCTAACCTCCGACCTCCGACTTCCAACCTCCAACCTCCGACTTCCGACCTCCGACTTCCGACTTCCGACTTCCGACTTCGGTCCCTAAGCGCAGTCGAAGGGCCGACCTCCGATCATACTTTTTAAAATTCAATAATTAGTTTTCAGGCTTACCCTACCATAGCAAAAAAATACTGACATTTGCAGCAACCTGAACGAACTTAAACTTCTATATGGAAAGCTATTTTGAACAGTTTCGAAAAAATACCATCGGCCATGATCTTACCTATGAAACCCCTTATGGTCAGCAGAAACTGATTTATGCTGACTGGATTGCCAGCGGAAGGCTTTACAAACCCATAGAAGACAGGCTGAGCTATGATATAGGCCCTTTTATCGGCAATACACATACTGAAACCAGTGAAACCGGTACTTCAATGACCAAGGCCTATCAAGAGGCTCATAAAAGAATCAAGAAACATGTGAATGCAGGGCCTGAAGATGTCATTATTACGGCTGGCTTTGGTATGACTGGTGTTATTGTCAAATTTCAGCGAATGCTGGGTTTGAAAATGTGCGGGCAGTTGACCGACAGCAAATGCTTTAAGGATAAGGAGAAGCCGGTTGTTTTTGTTACACACATGGAACACCACAGCAACCAGACTTCCTGGTTCGAAACCATGACAGATGTGGTAGTGTTGTCCCCTGATAAAGAGCTGCTTGTTAATCCAGATGAGCTCCGTCGCCAGCTTGAAATTTATAAAGACAGACCGCTAAAGATTGGCGCATTCACAGCCTGCTCTAATGTTACAGGCGTTGGCACGCCCTATTACCAACTTGCCAGAATCATGCATGAAAATGGTGGTGTTTGCTTTATTGATTTTGCAGCTTCTGCACCCTATGCAGATATTGATATGCACCCTGAAGATCCATTGGAAAAACTAGATGCGGTACTTTTCTCACCGCATAAATTTTTGGGTGGCCCCGGGTCTTCCGGTGTGTTAATTTTTGATCGCTCGATGTATCACAGCCGTACCCCTGACCAACCCGGTGGCGGCACAGTGGACTGGACAAACCCCTGGGGTGAATACAAGTATGTTGACGACATTGAGTTGCGTGAAGACGGCGGCACTCCCGGATTTATGCAAGCCATCCGCACCGCATTGTGTATTGAACTCAAAGAGAAAATGGGCGTTGAAAACATGTCAATGAGAGAAAAAGAACTGTTGGAAATCGCCTTTAAAGGCATGGACAAAATTCCCGGTCTTCATATTCTTGCTGACAATCAGCGAAAAAGGCAGGGTATTATCTCGTTCTATTTCAATGATATCCATTACAATCTCGTCGTAAAACTATTGAGCGATCGATATGGAATTCAGGTTCGCGGAGGATGCGCCTGTGCAGGCACTTACGGGCATTATCTGCTCGATGTCAGCCATGAACATTCCAAAACCATCACCGACCTTATCAGTCATGGTGACCTTTCTCAAAAACCCGGATGGATAAGACTTTCATTGCATCCAACCATGACCGATTCAGAGCTTCATTTTATTCTTAAAGCCTTGTCAGAAGTCAGCCTAAATCATAAGAAATGGAGTGATGATTATATGTACAACAAGCACACCAACGAGTTTAAACATGTAAAAGACAATTGCCATATTGCTGACAGGGTGAATGAATGGTTCAAGCTGTAGCAAAGGGCTCAGGGCTCAGAGCTCAGAGCACAGAGCACAGGGCACAGGGCTCAGGGCCGGTGGCTGAGTGTTTTTCGAGATCAGAGTTGTTTTGGAGTAAAATTTAAGTTTTCGGAAAATGTATCGAAGCCACAGGGCACAGAGCGAAGGGCCGGTGGCTGAGTGTTTTTCGAGATCAGAGTTGTTTTGGAGTAAAATTTAAGTTTTCGAAAAATGTATCGAAGACACAGGGCACAGG
>JBBQBC010000064.1:0-17275 GCA_038317155.1 Bacteroidales bacterium | reverse complement strand
GATAAAACTGGTTGCTTCTTCGGATCGCACATTCACGTAAGAGCCCAGCAGTCCAACTAAAATACAGTAAAATGAAAGGATGGGTATGGTAATCATGGTGGCTGTTACACGCGTAACCACCAGATATTTGAATGGATTGATGGCCGAGACTTCCATCGCATCAATCTGTTCGGTAACTTTCATCGAACCCAGTTCTGCCCCGATGCCTGAACCAACTTTGCCGGCGCAGATCAGCGCGGTTACGAGCGGGCCCAGCGCCTTGACAATGGCAATGCCAATCAGCGAGGGCAACCAGGAAGTGGCGCCAAAATCTTCGAGCGAAGGGCGCGATTGCTTGGTGAAAACGATACCAATAATGAATCCTGTAAGTGTAATCAGGGAAAGCGATCTTAATCCTATCTCAAAACACTGGTTGATGACTTCGCTGAAATGAAACGGCGGTTTAAATGCCTGCCTGAAATATTGAATGACAAAGCGGTATGCCTTATTAACGCCCGAAAAGAACTCATCAAGTCCTTCAGTCAAAAGAAAATTTTTATTTCGGGTATTGAACACCGGATGTAATATTTTAGTGAGCGATAATGGTGACAGATTTCAGCCTGAGATTCAGATTGCCGGAACCGGCAGAAATCATTGCAAAGGTGGATATCCTGACATATATATGCGTTATACAATTTGGGCAATTGGTTACATAATTCACACATTTTTCGCTAAGTGTAATACTCGTATGATTGATTGAAAAGGTGGATCTGTCACAGCCCGAACTTATAGTGACACAGCCTGTACTTTTTTGGCCATTTAGCAACTTCTTTGCCTTTTTAATCAATCAGGTTTAATGAACGTAGTATATATTCAATGAACTCATGCTATTCTATTTATCGGCTTTACTCAACCCTTTTTCCTGATTTTATAATAGATTCCGACAACAACGACAAGAATTGCCAATATGAGCATTATGCCCCATCCCATTCCGATTCCCCAATATTCATTCATCATGATTTTTCCTTTTTAATGTATGAACTCCTTATAAAATCTCTTTTTTCGTCCGCCTGTTGACGGACACGAAAACACAAACCGCCAAATGGCAGACATCAAATACTATTCATTGATATAGAGTCCTGTATCTGCGGGTTGTAATTTGGTGGCATTTCTTCATTTTTCACCTTTTCAGACCGGACTGATGTAACAAATGAAATTACTGGACAATACATAGATATTCACTTGTTAAAGCGAAGAATATAGTGCGGCAATAATCCTGTGCAATTCTTCCGTGCTTTTTCCAAGTCGGACCTGAAGTTTTTCAAATCCCTCTTTATTTTTCCCTTCGGCATAAATCAACTCATTGCCTGGGAAGGTTTCAGATTCCTGACATAGAATGTGGAGTCTTTTTTTAACCTGCTCTTTTAAATCAGTGCTGTTCATTTTTTTAAAATTTTATTTGTGAATGGATTGATTCAACAAAATTGATCAATTAATTTGCTTAAACTATTACATAATTTCTTGGGATTTTTATACATTTCACATATTTTGGAATCGCTTCAATAAGTTCTCTAGAAAATTAGAGGCTGCTCCCTTTAAGGAACAGCCTCTATAATATTGGTAACAGGAAAGGTTATTTTTGAACCGGAACAATTACCTTTTCTATAAATTCTACACTCAACTCAACTCTTCTGTTTCTGGTACGGCCAGCTGCAGTGTTGTTGTCGTCAACCGGCATGGTTTCGCCAAATCCGGCAGATGAAATCCGCTCAGGGCTTATGCCTTTGCCAATTAAATAAACTGCAACTGCTTCGGCACGATCTTTCGAAAGGGTCATGTTCATTGCGTCAGCACCTACATTGTCGGTATGGCCGCCAATAATAAGCTTATAGGTTGGGTTCTCAACCATCACTTTTACAACAGCATCAAGTATCGGGAACGAAACTGGTTTTATAGTTGACTTGCCTGTATCAAATTTGATTCCCTGCAAAGCTTTCTGGAAAAGAGTTTTGATCTCTTTTGTGAGTTCAGGACATCCGTTGTTTTCTTTCGTTCCTGCAACTGTAGGACATTTATCAAGGTAATCAGGAATTCCATCCTTATCAGTATCAAGGGTACAGCCAGTTCCATCAACAGTAGCTTTTACCGGAGTTTGAGGACATTTATCCAGGTAGTCAGGAACACCGTCTTTATCTTCATCAAGCGGACAGCCATTTGTATCGACCTGTATGGAAGCGGGTGTATTCGGGCATTTATCAAGATGATCAGCCACGCCGTCATTGTCGGCATCCAGGGCGCAACCATTGGCATCCACTTTTACGCCAGGGGCCGTTTTCAAACATTTATCAAGGTAATCGGGTACGCCATCCTTGTCTTCGTCAAGAGGGCAACCTAATTTATCTACCTTAATATCGGCAGGAGTACCGGAACACTTGTCAAGATAATCTGCTACCCCATCTTTATCTGCATCGAGGGGGCATCCCGATTCATCCACCATAACTCCGGCAGGTGTATCGGGGCATTTATCGAGTCGGTCAGCAACACCATCGCCATCGGCATCTTTTTTCTTACCAAAATTAAAGGTCAGCCCGATTGAATGAAATAAAAATGCATCGTTTGAATTTTTTACAATTCCATCTCTTTCATCACTTGATGAATACATAAAAGTTTCCTGCAGGTTAAGCGTCACTGCCTTTCCTAAACGCATATTCAGGCCGGCACCAAATGAAGGCGCCGCGAAATCAAATTTCTCATTGTTTTTTGTATCTGTCAGTGTATTTGCAAACATCATAACACCGCCACCGGCAAATAAATACGGCCGGAATAAGTAATCGGCACCAATCAGGTTGAGTCTGAAATTAATGGTTCCGGTTGTCAACTGGTGTTTAAAACGGCCGAGTTCATCCATGTGGCCTGTTTCACCTTTGGTTAAAAGGAGGGAAACATCAAGCCGGTTGCCGAGAAATCGTGTTAATGAGAGGCCTCCAAAACCATAAAAAGCCTGTTGGGTTTTGTAAAAACTATTCCCGAGGTCTCCGTTATACTGAATGGCCCCGCCATGTAACCCAATGTTCCATCTTTTATCGGCCGTTTGTGCATTTATGCTGAGCGCAAATGCCAGACCCATAATTACCATTAATAATTTTTTCATGTTGGTTGAATTTTTGGTTTGAACTTAATATCTGTAACACTGCAAAGGTCTTACTCTGGGTCATAAAAAGAGTTACAGAACTTTGGAAAGATATTACATGATTCACACTTTTTGAAGATTTGAAGTAACAGGGATGATAAAATTGAATGGGGTTAAGGTTAAGGCTAAGGTTAAGGTTAAGGTTAAGGTTAAGGTTGAGCTTGCCTGGCTGACAATTCAGTTTCTAAAGAAAAATTAGTTAACCAGTCAGACAGGGTTAAGGTTAAGGTTAAGGTAGAGGTTAAGGTTAAGGTTAAGGTTAAGGTTGAGGTTGAGGTTGAGGTTAAGGTAGAGGTTGAACGCTTAAAACCTGTTAGAGGGTGCTTCAACAGGAGATTAAGCGATATGACTATCGCAATCTTTTAAGGAATCTGTAATCGTCAGATATATAAGTATATAACAATATTATCCGCAAGTTAAAATAGCAGCTGGGCCGGGGTGAACTAACTAAATAAAAGATTGACAGAACTGAAACAGAATGTTACAGAACTAATGGTATTGCAGTCCTTTATAATGATAAATCTGGCAATCCAAATGAATGCTGATTTGCCTGAATCCATCAGGATAAAACTTAATTCAGCCTATACCTTGTCGGTCACAAGATTCAGATGAAGTTTAAAATCTGATGTTTTGTGAAAAGTCAGGGATGGGTAGGTATCTTTCATAACTTTGATAATCCAGTCTCCTTCGGCCAGGAACACCGGATTATCATCTTTGTCAAAAGCAACGGAGCCTGCTTTTCGAAGCAGAAATTTCTCCATCTCCTTTTTATCGGTGCCGGTTACCCAGCATGCTTTGGTATATGGTAGTCCGGCAAAACTACATTTAGCGCCGTATTCATGCTCAAGCCTGAATTTTATAACATCGTACTGTAGCTCACCCACGGTGCCGATGATTTTTTTGTTACCAGCAGGCACAATAAATAGCTGCGCTAATCCTTCACCGGCAAGCTGACGTACACCCTTGTCTAGTTGTTTTGAGCGGAAAGGGTCCATATTAATAACCTCACGGAGGATTTCAGGCGAAAAACTGGGTATTCCCTTGAACATCAGGTTTTCACCTTCAGTAAGTGTATCACCAATGGTGAAATCGCCGTTATCAAATAATCCGACTACATCGCCGGGCCATGCTTCGTCGATGATGCTTTTTGCATTGGCCATGAAACTGGTAGGGGAGGAGAACCTTACTTTCTTGCCAAGCCGGCTGTGGTAATAAAATTTATTGCGTTCAAACTTTCCGGAGCAAATTCGCAGAAAGGCTATGCGGTCACGGTGATTGGGATCAAGATTGGCATGAATTTTAAATACAAATCCGGTGAGTTGCTCCTCGTTGGGTTCAACCACCCGTCCCGATGCTTCAACTTTCCCCGGAGGCGGGGCAATGCTGATAAAAGTATCGAGCAACTCCTTTACCCCGAAGTTATTCAATGCACTGCCAAAAAACAAGGGTGCCATGTAGCCTTCACGGTAAAGGCCCAGGTTGAAATGCTCATAAAAATCGTTCACAAATCCAACTTCTTCTTTGGTTTTTGCAATAAGGTCTGCTCCTGCGAAATCAATATTTGATTGCGAATCAAGGCTATCAGTTGAAATCACATGTTCAGGCAGGTTGGTCTTTTCGGGCAAAAACAGGCTTACATTCCTGCTATACAGATCATACACCCCTTTAAACCTGATTCCCGCCCCAATGGGCCAGGTGTATGGGCTAACGGAAATGTTAAGCTCTTTTTCCAGTTCGTCGATCAGATCAAACGGATCCCTGCCTTCGCGGTCCATTTTGTTGATAAAAATCATAACCGGAGTGTGCCGCATACGGCAGACTTCCATGAGTTTACGGGTTTGCTCTTCAACGCCTTTTACGGAATCTATAACCAGAATAACACTGTCAACCGCAGTAAGGGTGCGGTAGGTGTCTTCAGCAAAGTCCTTATGGCCGGGCGTATCCAGAATATTTACCCTGATATCTTTATAATCAAACGCCATCACCGAAGTAGAGACAGATATTCCCCTCTGCCGCTCAATTTCCATAAAGTCAGAAGTAGTGGTTTTCCTGATTTTATTACTTTTTACAGCACCGGCGGTTTGAATTGCGCCGCCCATTAGCAGTAGTTTCTCAGTCAGGGTGGTTTTACCGGCATCAGGATGGCTGATGATGGCAAAGGTTCTTCGTTTGTTGATCTCAGTTTGAAGGTTCATATAACACAATGCTGAAGCCGGCTGTTACCGGTTGTCTCAAAAAATGTAATTTTATACGGAAAGTGCAGCAGTGCTATTAATCAATGGCGTACTGCAAACGCCACCCGGATGAGCAAATCGTGGTGGAGTGATACCGCTCTTATTCTGTCATTACAACTATTCACATGATGCGGCAAAAGTAGTGAAAAAATTAACAGAGTTTTGCTTTGGATTTTTCGCTCACTGAGAGACAGTCAGGTCTCCGGGTTATTTTTACAGTTTTGGAATTCCTTTTATTTATCCTTTGTTCAACCTGAATTCCTTATAAAGGTTCAGAATTGAACTTCTTTTTCATGATTTTCTTTCACAGAAATAAGTGCACTGACACTCATGTCAATAACCCCCGGGTAGCCCATCAGCAAACTCAGAGTTTCTTTGTTTTTAGTCTCAGGCTGTTACTTACCACTGAAACTGAACTGAGTGCCATGGCAGCACCGGCAATCATAGGGTTTAACATAAAACCCCAGATCGGATACAGGATTCCTGCAGCAACAGGAATGCCAATCAAATTGTAAAAAAATGCCCAGAACAGGTTCTGATTGATGGTGCCAACCGTAAGTTTTGATAAACGGATCGCTTTAGAGATCAACTGAAGGTCGGAAGATATAATGGTCATTTTGGCGACATCCATCGCAATATCAGACCCTTTGCCCATCGCGATGCTGACATCTGACTGAGCCAGCGCGTGTGAATCGTTGATGCCATCGCCAACCATTGCAACAACCTTTCCCTGTTTCTGAAGTTGTACGATGAATTCAGCTTTCTCAGCCGGTAAAACTTCTGCCCTGAATTGTTTAAGACCGGTTTTCCTGGCAACAGCCTGAGCTGTTTGTTTGTTGTCGCCGGTAAGCATATAAACTTCTATGCCCTGAAGTTGCAAATCCTGTATGGCTTTTGTAGAAGTATCTTTAATTTGATCGGAAATAGCAATGATCGCGAGCAATTCGGTGTCACGGGCAAAGCAAACCACGGAATTGGCTTCTTCCTGCCATTTAATTATCTGATTCTGATTAGTTTCGGTGATGTTTATCCCAAAGTCTTCCAGCAGTTTTCTATTTCCAACCAGATAAGTCTTATTACTATAAGAAGCGACAACGCCTCTTCCGGTAATGCTTTCAAATTTATCAGACTGAATGCGGCGTTCGGTGGTTTCTTTGAGCGCAGCAGTTACTGCTTCGGCCAATGGGTGCTCTGATTGTGACTCGATCGAAAACAGGATTTGCTTTAACATACCCTGCTCTGATTCAGGTGCAATCCAGTTAATGTCTGTAACAGCCGGTTTGCCTTCGGTTATCGTGCCGGTTTTGTCAAGAATTACCACATTTACTTTATGCGCGGTTTCCAGACTCTCAGCATCTTTAATTAAAATGCCGTTTTCGGCACCTTTGCCCATACCGACCATAATAGCGGTGGGTGTAGCCAATCCAAGCGCACAGGGGCAGGCGATCACCAGTACTGATACCATGGCGAGCAAAGCCTGGGTCAGAGCATATTCTCCACCCCAGATCATCCATATTGAGAAACTTATCAGGGAGATTGCCATCACGACAGGGACAAAAATTCCCGCAATTTTATCCACAAGCTTTTGCACAGGAGGTTTACTGCCCTGGGCCTGCTGAACCATTTTAATAATCTGGGCCAGCAGGGTTTCACCTCCTACCTTTTGGGCAGCAAATACGAAACTGCCTTTTTGATTGAGTGTGCCTGCAAATACGTTACTTCCTTTTTCCTTCTCTACGGCAAGAGATTCCCCGGTTATTGTACTTTCGTCAACAAAGGATGCACCTGAAATTATTTCGCCATCCACGGGGATCTTTTCACCTGGTTTAACCAAAAGCTTATCGTCTTTTTTAACCTGCGAAACAGCAATTACCGATTCCTGCCCGTTTTCACGGATAACAGTAACTGTTTTTGGCTGCAGCCCCATCAGTTTTTTGATAGCTGATGAAGTGCCGGATTTTGCCCTTTCTTCTAAAACCTTACCCAGCAGTATAAAAGCGATAATAACTGCTGATGCTTCATAATAAACGTGCGGGTGATGCCCCATCCTTAGCCAGACCTGAGGAAAAAGTGTATTGAACAGGCTGAAAAGGTAGGCAATGCCTGTACTCAATGCAACAAGTGTATCCATGTTGGCTTTCAGGTGTCTGGCCTGGTTAAATGCATTGATGAAAAAACTTCGGCCAAACCAGGCAATTACCGGTGTTGTCAGACCCAGCATAATCCAGTTTGCATAAGGAATCTCCATCAGGAACATTGCAATTACGACAACAGGGAAAGCCAGTACTGAAGCCCATATAGTATTTGTTTTGAGTATTTTATAATTAGTCTGTTGGATTTCTTCCTGATGGTCGTCTCCGTCATCTTCTATAAGCAGATCGTAACCAATAGATTGAATGGCTGATTTAATTCCGGCCATATCTGTGATTTCCGGCTGATATTCTACCTGAGCTGAAGAATTTGCATAGTTTACCGAAGCTTCCATCACACCTTTCTGTGATTTAAGCATGCTTTCCACGCTGATGGCGCAGGATGCACAACTTAATCCGGTTACAGGGAATATTTTTTTTACAGTGGCTTCCATTGGGTTTAATTTTCGCCAAAATTAATACTTACAGGCTTAACCGGAACATCCTGAATCTGAATTTATGTTAAGACCTGCATAAAAACTTTTCAATTTCAGGTAAGAATAATCATATATCCGGGCTCAACTTATGAATTCCGATTTCCCAGATTTTTCTGTTGAATTTAACGAATAGTTTATTGTACCAATAAGTTAATCAGGTACCTTTGCATCGGTTTTAAATTACAATTTGATGTCAGAAATTCTTAAATTACAGCCTGCAGAGGCTTATCAGAAATTATCAGAAGGCGCTGTTTTCATTGATATAATTGATGAAGAAGGCTACAGCGTTGTTGCATACGACGGAATTGAATCCACACAGGTAACCCTGATGCAGTTACTCGAAAAACTGCAATGGTTAGACAAAGCTCCTACCTATATTACCGGAGGATACGATGAAACCAGCGGCTTCAAGGCTGCCAACCTATTGTTTCATCAGGGTTTTGAAAATGTTGGCTATGTAGCTGGCGGAGTTCAGGCATGGTTTCAGGAAGGATTCCAGGTTAAGTACAATGTTAATGGGGGCTGCGGCACCGGAAGTTGTGAAACAGATGGTTGCAGCGGTGGAAGTTGCGGTACCGCCGACGAAGAAGAAGATTCGTTTGGTGGCTGTGGTGGCTGCTCCTGCGGGCACTGATGGCATAGGGCACAGGGCACAGAGCTCAGGGCGCAGGGCAAAGGGCATAGGGCTCGGGGCTCAGGGCTCAGGGCTCAGGGCAAAGGGCTCAGGGCAAAGGGCTCAGGGATGATCAGGGATCAGGGCACAGGGCTCAGGGCTCAGGAATCGACAACATGACAGTTGTTTCACTATGCAGATGAAAGTAGGCTGATTGGCAATTTGAAATTGGCAGTTGTCAAAAGAGAGTTGGTCTCGTCTTTTGGGACGAAAGCAGTTGGCAAAAGCTAGTTGGCTATTGGCAGTTGGCAGTTGGCAATTGGCAGTTGGCAAAAGATAGTTGGCAATTGGCAGTTGGCAATTGGCAAAAGATAGTTTGCAATAAGAAGCAGGCAATTCCGAATTCCGAAATTGGATATTGGAAATTAGAAATTAGAAATTAGAAATTAGATATTAGATATTAGAAATTAGAAATTGGAAATTAACCCTAAAACCCCAGCTCTACCTGAAACACCAGCAGCAGGTTATTCTTCCCGAAAATAGCAGTATTAAAGGATTCCTGGGTGCGGTAACCCACAAATCCCTGGAACTTGGTGAGGTGTTTCCGCACATACTTATTTACACCTATTATATAATATGAGTCGCGCATGGCCTTTTGTTGTATCTCAACATCGGGCTCAACCACCGAATAGCGGGCTGCAATTTCCCAGAAATTCCGGAAACAATAACTCAACTGTGTGTTTATTCCATGTCCGGTAACCACATAAGCCGATTGGCTCGAATCAGCGTGATTGAAAGTAAATGCTGAGTTTTCGACACTGCGGTTAATGTATTCGGTATATAAAGCCCATCCCTGGTATTTTAAAACCATATCAGCAAAAAGGGAGTTCAGATTCCGGCTTTCATACAGATCAGTTCCAATGGTTCCCCGGGTTCTCCTTGCTTTCTGATTGATTGAATAGCCTGCGGCCAGTGAAATTTTAGGCGTACCTTCAAACTCCAGGTCGCCTTCCGAAAAATCGCCATCCTTTTTAAATCTTCCCAAAGGCATCAATTCTATCCTGCCTGTGTACATTAATCCTTTGTCCGTCTTTAACTGGTTTCGGCCGTCACCGGTGGAAACTGCGCCTTTGAGGTTATAATTCAGTCCTCCGAATTTATCGCTGTAGTAAGCAAAAATGCCAAAGTCACGATCAAGGGTGAAGTTTGCATTTACATTCGACCTGTCGTAAAATTGTTGTTGTCCGCTTGAAATAATAAGTTGGCGGTTGCCCGGAAGTTTTCCCTGCCCAAAGCCACAATAAAACTTAGGATTAAAATGGAAGTAAACCATGGCATCGCGCACTACATTTGGAATATGTGTGTTGTCCCAGTCCTGGTCGCCACGTGAAAAAGACAACTGAAAGTAGTAGGTCAGTTTTGTGCTTAATATATAACCATCAAACCTCAATCGCAAGCGGCTAACCCTGGCTTCTATGTCCTCTAGATTAAGTTCCTCATCAAAATTGAATGCTAAACGGTTTTGCATTCTTAACCTTATGTTGACTCCAAAAGTGCTGTCAGGTGCGTTGAATCCCAATCCTTTCCTGAAAGAGATCATGGCACGTTCGTCAACCTCGGTTTGTGCGAAAAGGTTGCTTATGCTGATCGGGAACAACACTATGAAAAACAATATGCTTCTTGTCATAATTTAAGTCTTGAATTCTGATTCTTATCGCAAATGTTCATTGAAAATTGCTGTTAAATCCGAAATCCGAGAGGGAGCGGAGCTCACCGAAGGTAAACCTGCAATCCAAAATCTGCTAATCTGCTAATCAGCTAATCAGTAAATCTGCTAATCATCAAATCAGCTAATCAACTAATCAACTAATCATCTAATCGACTAATCAGCTAATCAACTAATCAGCTAATCAACTAATCAGCTAATCAGCTAATCAGCTAATCAGCTAATCTGCTAATCAGCTAATCAGCTAATCAAAAACCCGCAATCCGCAATCCGAAATCAATTAAACGTCGGCAAGAAAGAGTGGTTTTTCGAATAATCCATCATTTGCCCGGTAAAGTCATCCGGATACTCGATTTTTACATCCACTATTTTATCGTTTTTGGTTACCGGGACAAAAACCGGGTTGATAAATCCGCCGTAAGGCGCAATATTGAGTTTGGCAAAGCGCTCCAGCACTTCCTGGTGCAGTTCGGCATCAACTTTCACTCCGTACTTTTCAACAAGACCGGCACCGGCGGCATAGTCACCCTCCGATTTGATGCGTTGGATTTCGGCCAGCAATTGACCGAACAACCCGCGAAGCGCCTTGTAATCGTTTATTTTAACAAAGGTCTTCCCATCTTTTGTGTACATTTCAATCACATTGCCGGCTTTGCCTTTTTCAAAACACCATCCGGCAATCAACTGCCGGTTGCGCATGTGCGCCTCTTCAATATTCTTACCGGGTTGAATACGCGTAAGCTGTGTAATCAATCCATTGCGGATGTAACTGTTGTATTCGGTTTTATAGACATCTTCGTTATCAAAAAGCCCGATTTCTATCATTTTGGGATCGCCCAGGTAATAGAGTGCAAAAAGGTCGGCGCGGGCCTCCTCAAGTGTCGAACCATAGTTTTTCAGCTCGTCGCCCTGTGTCCCCGGGAGCAATTGTCCGGAGCCATGACCCAGGCATTCGTGAAGGTCGGTGTGCAGATTACTGGCGAGACTTCCATATTTTTTGGCCATTTCAATTTCCTGAGGTGAGCCGGCAAACTCTTCTATCATACCGTTGCCTAATGCCGCCTGATCGTAAGCATAGGTAATATTCTCGATAGTTACCGATTTTGAACCGTATTCTTTCCTGATCCAGTCGGCATTCGGAAGGTTAATTCCGATTGGGGTTGATGGATAACAGTCGCCGCCTAACTGAGCCACCGTAATTACCTTGGCTGATACGCCTTTCACTTGTTTTTTTCTGAATTTAGGATCAACCGGTGAATGGTCCTCAAACCACTGAGCGTTGGCGCTGATTGTTTCGGCACGTTTGGTTGCAAACAGATCCTTAAAATTAACATTACTCTCCCAGGTTGATTTCAGCCCCATCGGGTCACCATAATTTTCAATAAACCCGTTAACAAAGTCAATGTGAGAATCAAGGTCTTTTACCCACAATACATTGTATTCATCCCATGTTCTCAGGTCGCCGGTCTTATAATAATTTACCAGTGATTCAATAACCATTTTCTGGTGTGGATTTTCAGCAACTCCTGCGGCTTTGACAAGCCAGAAAACAATCTGTTCAATAGCCGGGCTGTACAATCCGCCAACTTTGTAAACTTCTTCCGAAATTACGCCGTCCTTTTTCACCAGTTTACTGTTTAATCCGAATGAAATCAATGTATCGCTGCCGTTCTTAATGGCGTCGGCTTTCATCTTCTTGTAAAAAGTTTCTGCTTCTTTTTCACTTACACCATCGTAAAAGTTGCAGGCAGAGCTCAGCAGCAGGTCTTTGCCGGCATCCTGGCTCACTGCTTTCGGTGCAATGGTTGGGTCGAAAATAACGGGAGTTATCTCAGCAATAAATTCCGCTTTTGTTTGTCCATCACGTAAGGGAAAAGTCCCCTCTTTGGTTTCCTGGATTAGGTACTCCAGATAATCCGGGCTTATCTCAGGCAGGAACTTGTCTTTTGAATAATGATGATGAATTCCGTTGCTGAACCAAACGCGCTTGGTATAAACCATAAACTGCTTGAAATCTTCAGAATTGCGGTCGCCCTTGAAGTTTTCAACAATATTTTCAAGCGTGCGACGCACGGCCAGATTGTATTTGTAATTCTGATCAAACAGAATATCGCGACCGGCTATGGCTGCCTGACTAAGGTAATATATCAGTTCTTTTTGCTGAAGCGATAATGAATCGAAGCCCGGCACCTGATAGCGTATAATCTTCAGGTCGGCGAATTGTTCGAGCAGGAATTTGAATTCCTGCTTTTTTTGACTGGGTTTTGATTCCGGGTTGCAAGAATTGAATATCAGACTCATGATGATCAGACTTAAAGAAACATTTTTTTTCATGATAACAGTCAGTTTAGCATAACGCTATTTTATAAAATTAAAATTTGACATTCGCCCAAATTCATAAACAGGAACCGAATCTGAACTTCCAATTTGAAGAGCGATCGATAAAAGCGGGTCAACCCCCAGTCTTATCAATCTTTTGTAATGTGAAGTGTTTTCAATAGTTGCCCTGAGGTTGTTCTTTGTCAACGCCCAATATTCCAATGCCATTTTTGCCGAATCACAGTTAACTGTGAAGTCATTCTTTTGAGTCAGCAGTTCAACCAAAGCCCCCGCGCAGAGGGTATCTTCAATGCTGGGAAGATTTTTCCAACCGGAGCATAAAATTACAACATTTGATTGCTGATTGGCCAACCATTCCGTCACCGAAATAAGGTTAGTGAATGCTGTTGCCACCACCCGACCGTTTAAGGAGGCTAATCCCATGGCAACCGTTCCATTTGTTGTTGAATAAGCAATGGTTTTTCCCTTGATTTCAGGAGTCATAAAATCAGTAGCAGAATTACCCAAATCGGCAAATGGAAGTTTTAATCCATCGCGTTCAGCGGCAACCAAATACCCCTTTTGCTTCATTTCTTCAGCTTCCGATAGTGAAGCAACCGGAATTACCGCTTCCACACCATTGTCAAAAGCCGAGATAACCGAAGTGGTAAAGCGCAACACATCAATTACTGCTGTGATATGCTTTCCGGTAGTTGTACGGAATGGATAAAGTGCCGGGCTCAGGCTAACTTCAAGGGTTAGGGGCATTGGACTCGCGTTTTATAAGAAATGGAAGAGGAACACTGGAATACTGGAATGCTGGAAGATTGGAAGAATAGAAGAATGGAATCCAGCCTGACGGCTGGCATTGTGAAACAATGGGAAATCAGCAATGCTATGAATGAGTAAAATAAGTACATCGGCTGATTATTTGAATTCATTTTCCCAGGTACCATCTTTTAGCCTGACATTTAATGATTTGATTAATTGAATCAATTCATTTTCAGTTTTATAATGAAGAATATCCATCTCTTCATAAGCTGTTTCACTGATTTGACCTGCAAGCTGGAAACTGCTGATACATGAATGATATTCCCCGGAAGAAGCAAGTGCTATATTACAGAAATAAAGATATTCTTTCAGGCTTTTTCTTGAATGCCCTTCAGCAATATTTCTGCTTATTGAGTGACAAGCATCTATGCAATTGGACGAAACCTTCTTTAACTCAAAAGGGAAATCCATCAGGTGTGAGCAGGTTAAAATATAAAGCTCTATAGCATCATTCCAAACTCTGAGTTGCTTAAAACCCCTGTTTATGTTCCTTCTTTCAGACATTAAAATTGATGTTCTGCTATATGGAAAAAAAACTTTTTGGCATAACCTTCCAGCATAAGGCTCAATCCATGATTCCACCATTTCATTTGTCACTCTGAGCGAAGGGCCACCATTCCATCATTCCATCATTCCATTCTTCCACCCAAGACTATTCTTTGTAGAATGGCATTTTTACTACCCTTGCTTTTAAAGCCTTATCGCGGATGCTAATCAATATTTCAGTTCCTGCTTTTGCAAGTTCGGCGGGCACATATCCCATCCCGATATTAACTTTAAGAGTGGGTGATGGAGTGCCGGAGGTAACTTCTCCGATGGTGTTGCCATTTGCATCCACAATCGGATAATGTTGACGGGGAATCCCCCTGTCTATCATTTCAAACCCAACGAGCTTCCTCGATACTCCTTCATTTTTCTGCCTGAGTAATGCGGCTTTGTTGATGAAATCTTTTTCATCGGTAAATTTGGTAATCCAACCCAAACCTGCTTCAATAGGGGAGGTGGTGTCATTGATGTCGTGGCCATAGAGGCAAAAGCCCATTTCCAGGCGAAGCGTGTCGCGGGCTCCGAGTCCGATGGGCTTAATGCCAAATTCAGCGCCGGCTTCAAACACGGCTTTCCAGATTTTCGGTGCATCCTCGTTGGTGAAATAAATCTCACAGCCACCCGATCCGGTGTAACCTGTGGTTGAGAAAATTACATCTTTCACTCCGGCAAAATCCAGCTTTTTGAAAGTGTAATATTCCATATCGGTCACCGGGGTGTCGGTTAACTTTTGCATGGCTTTTAAGGCCAGTGGGCCCTGAATGGCCAACTGCGAGATTTCGTCTGATGCATTGTAGAGCTCAGCGCCCATTTTATTCTGGCTGTTTACCCATGCCCAGTCTTTGTCAATATTTGCAGCGTTTACAACCAGGAGGTAAGTTTCTGCGTTGACACGGTAAACCAGCAGATCGTCAACAATGCCACCTTTATCGTTGGGAAAGCAGCTATACTGTATCTTGCCGTCGACCAGTTTTGACGCATCGTTCGATGTAACCCACTGAACGAAATCAAGTGCTTTCGGACCTTTAACCCAGAATTCGCCCATGTGGGAAACATCGAAAACACCGACTCCCTTTCGTACAGTTTCGTGTTCAGTAATCAATCCTTCGTACTGAACCGGCATATAGTACCCGGCAAACTCAACCATTTTGGCGCCAAATGCTTCATGAAGCGCTGTAAATGCTGTATATTTCATAATAAAAATTTTATTGAATTTCAGAGGACAAACCTACATGATTTTTTTTGAAACGCCTATAGTTTTATCCGGAAATAATCGGGAAATATGTCTTTGGGATAAAGTTAAATGATGAATCCCCAAACCTAAAAACCGGAAAAAATTAAAAAAATATAGGTTATGATTTTTCTATTATTAATTGTATCTTTGCCACTTCAAAAACAATTCAATCCCGCTCTCTTTTATTCTTCCAGTACTTTTTAATTTAAACAGGTAGCCAGAATATTCCGGGACGCGGAATCTTTTATTAATCTTATTATTTCCGATCATTTTTTCAGATCACAAATCAATCATTTATTTTATGTACGATATTATTGAGCTTAACAACAAGCCTTTAGAGGAGTTGAAAGTCATTGCCCGTGGGCTGAGTATCCCCAAATTTGATTCATTGAAAAAGCAGGACCTGGTTTACCAGATCCTCGATTATCAGGCGCTAAACCCTTCCAGGGAAATGCTTGAGAAAGAAAAGGCTGCCCGTGAAAACAAATTCAAGCGGCAGCGCATTCCCGATGAACGATTTGCCAAAGGCAAACCCAAATTCGACAAAAGCAATCAGGGTAGTCCCATTGCCTCTTCCACCCCATCTGTTGCAGCCTCTGCAAATTCCACTCCTGGTGTTGAAAAACCAGAAACTGTGATTGAGCCTGCACCTGCAGCCGCTCACACCCCTGCAACTGCTCATACTCCCGTTTCCGCTCCTGCTCCTGCAGCCACTCCTGCTTCTGAACTACCGGTAAAAGAATTACCATCAAACAAACAGGATAAACCAAGACGTGGTCGCCCGAAACGCGAACCAAATCCCCCTCAAAAAAGGATGGAGGCCCCGGTATCGAAAAACGAGAATATTGATGAAGAAGCCATCAGGCTTAGTTCAGAACCCATCATTGACGATATCATTGAAGAGGAAGAAATTCCTGTGGTTGAAATTTTGGCGACAGATGAACCTGAGGTTCCTGAAGTTGCTGAGATTATCGAATACACATCACCACTTCCACCACCACCTCCTCCTATTGAGCGTTATAATGAACCTGAACCTTTCAGACCCAATGGTGACCGATATTCACGCGAGTACAATAATCCCCGCCAGCCGCGTTTCCCCGAGCGCAAACGCGAAGAATATACCTGGGAATTTGATGGTTTTATTTCGAGCGATGGTGTGCTTGAGATTATGCCCGATGGTTACGGATTTCTCCGTTCATCGGATTATCATTACCTGAATTCACCTGATGATGTGTATGTTTCACAGTCACAAATTAAACTCTTCGGCCTCAAGACCGGCGACACAGTGCGCGGAACCATTCGCCCACCGAAAGAAGGTGAAAAATATTTCCCGTTGATCAAGGTTGAACTGATCAATGGACGTACACCTGACGAAGTGCGTGATCGTATTCCATTTGATTACCTGACCCCACTTTTTCCTGAGAAGAAATTTAACCTCACCGGTCATCCGGGTTCTAACCTGTCAACAAGGGTGATTGACCTTTTTTCGCCGATTGGCAAAGGACAGCGCGGACTGATTGTTGCCCAGCCCAAAACCGGTAAAACCGTTCTGCTGAAGGAAATTGCCAATGCCATTGCATACAACCATCCCGAGGTCTATCTGATTGTATTGCTGATTGATGAACGGCCTGAAGAGGTTACCGATATGGCCCGCAGCGTAAAAGCAGAGGTTATTGCTTCTACATTCGATGAACCGGCTGACCGCCACGTTAAGATCGCAAATATCGTTCTTGAAAAAGCAAAAAGAATGACAGAATGCGGACACGATGTTGTTATCCTGCTCGACTCTATTACCCGTCTTGCCAGGGCGTACAATACAGTTTCACCGGCATCTGGTAAAGTTTTATCGGGTGGGGTAGAGGCCAACGCGCTTCAGAAACCCAAGCGTTTCTTTGGGGCTGCCCGCCAGATTGAAAACGGAGGTTCACTTACCATTATCGCTACCGCTTTGATTGATACCGGATCCAAAATGGACGA
>JBBQBC010000063.1:0-17301 GCA_038317155.1 Bacteroidales bacterium | reverse complement strand
GTCCGATTGTTTAATCTGATCTGTTTCAGCCCTTAGCGGGATATCCATTACTTTGGCATTGGGATTTTTTCGCTCAGCGTGAAGCAATCTGACTGATATCCCATGGGCGAATTGTTCAGCAGTCGGATATTGGTGTGGCGTGAAATAGATCAGTAAATTTTTAACACCTGATTTACCAGGAGCAATGGATATTTTAATGTTCCCTTCACCCCCATGGTTAGCTGAAATCAGGGTTTTGATATCATTGAGCAGGCTATTCCGGTCGCAACCAGCTTCTGCTCCGGCTAATAAGGTTGTTTGAAAAAAGCGGTCAAGGTGATCATCAATAAACAGGGGAATACCTTCAACAATCCTGAAAACTTCATAAATGTATCGAAGTTCAGGCGAGAAATATTCATCGAAGTTTGCGACCGGCAACATTTTGCCATTTGCAATAAAAAGTTCGCGGGCGAATTCAGGCATCTGGCTATAGTTCAAAAAGTTGTGGAAACACCCTTGAAAATTATCTTTTTCGGCTTCCGCCGAAAATTGAACCAAGAAGCCCTCTGACCAATTGTCTTCCAATTTCACTACTCATGGTTCGGGTCACTTGCCGGCCTGCCTGTTTGGTTAATTCACTGAATATATCGCCTGGACCTCCTTTGCTAAGTGAGCGTTCCGCCCGTTCTTTGGCGGCTTCGGCCCTGGCCAGGGCAGCCTCATCTTTTGCTTTCTGAAGTTTCTCTTTGTTAGCCTCATTGGCAGTATCCTGTTCAACTTTCACGCGGTTGGATTCAACTATTCTTTTATTTAGAATTTCGAATGCCGATTCGCGATCCAGGTCTTTCTCATATACACCATAAACGGCTGATCTTCTGATAATATTTGACCTTTCATCGGGTGTAATCGGTCCAATCTGTGCACAGGGCGGAAGAATGAGTGCCCTTTCTACTATCATCGGAATTCCCTTTTCATCAAGGAATGACACCAGCGCTTCACCCACACCAAGTTCGGTAATTGCCTGTTCAACATTTACCTTTGGATTTACCCTGAAAGTGGTCGCCGCAGCTTTTACGGCCTTTTGGTCCCGTGGTGTAAAGGCCCTCAGTGCATGCTGAATCCGGTTACCTAACTGCCCCAGTACTGAATCAGGAATATCAAGCGGATTTTGGGTAATAAAATAAACGCCCACCCCTTTTGAACGTATCAACCTGACTACCTGTTCTATCTTATCGAGCAGAATTTTGGGCGCTTCGTTAAACAACAGATGCGCTTCATCAAAAAAGAAGACCAGTTTTGGCTTTTCCAGATCACCGGCTTCTGGCAGCTCTTCAAAAAGCTCAGAAAGCAGCCACAGCAGGAAAGTTGCATAAATCCGGGGCGACTGCATCAGTTTATCCGCAGCAAGAATATTCAGAACACCTTTCCCTTCAGAATCTGTCTGAAGCAGGTCATTGATATCGAAAGCAGGCTCACCAAAGAAATGGGCGGCTCCCTGCTGCTCAAGTACCAGCAGGTTTCGCTGAATTGAACCAATGCTGGCTGCTGAAATATTTCCATACGACAAGGTGAATTTATCACGATTATTGCCGACATATTCCAGCAATGATGTCAGGTCTTTAAGATCGAGCAACAAAAGTTCATTGTCATCTGCAATTTTAAAAGCCAGATTGAGCACTCCTTCCTGGGTATCGTTCAAATTTAGCAGACGTGATAAAAGTAAGGGCCCCATATCCGTAATTGTGGTTCGCATTGGATGACCCTGCTCGCCAAAAACATCCCAAAAACTTACCGGAAACGCTCTGTTTTCATAGCCTACAAGCCCAAGCTTCTGAATGCGGTCGAGGATTTTCTGGTTAGGAACCCCGGATTTACTCACACCGCATAAATCACCTTTAATGTCGGTCATAAAGACCGGCACACCCTGAAGACTGAAAGATTCAGCCAATACCTGCAGGGTAACTGTTTTCCCGGTACCGGTGGCACCGGCAATCAGTCCATGGCGGTTTGCCATGCGCGGGGTTATACATAATTCAATATCAGATTTCGCGATATAGGTTTCGAATCCTTTGTATGCCATGATTTGTCTGGTCGTTAAGTTTTAGCAAAAATAAGAAAACTTCAGTCATTCGAGTTACTTTAAAGCCAAACTTCCAGACAATATGTTGAATTTTGGCCTTTCTTCGAAAAGTCAAAAAAGAAGGTTAGACACCAAAGCGCCTAGGCACCAAATTCTGTATGATAATGTATATCAACAATTTAAAATTGTTGTCCGCTAGCTGGCGGAAAGTCTTTTCGTGGATTGGTGTCAAATTTTAAATTTTCAGCGTAGGCTTAATTTTAAATCTCTATTTTTTTTCCTTGAGTTTTACCATTTGATTTCACTGAAAAGAAATATTTATTTTGTTTTCAGCTTCAATTATCCTATTTTTAACCAATATTAAGAGCTATTTTGACCACTGGTTTGTTAAGAGCCTTTTAGAAAAACGTAATCATATAAAATGAAAGTAAAAACCCCCGGAATTGTTCTAGCGGACCCATGGCTTAAGCCTGTAGAAGAGGAAGTTGAAGCAAGAATTCAACGCTACAAGGATAAACTGACAATAATTGAGAACCACAGCGGTTCGCTGAGTAAATTTGCAGATGCGTACAAATTTCTCGGAATTATTTACGATAAAGATAATAAAGGCTGGTATTACAGGGAATGGGCGCCTTCAGCATCCGGTTTATTTCTTACCGGCGATTTCAACGACTGGAACCCCCGCTCCCACCCCATGCATATTGTGGGTAACGGAATCTGGGAAATTTTTATTGATGAAAAAAAATATGGCGACCGCTTTACACACGGTAGTAAAGTAAAGGTCTGGGTTGAAGGCGACAACGGCTTCCTCCCGCGTATTCCGGCTTATATAAACCGCGTTGTCCAGGACGAGGATACGAAAAATTTCTCGGGACAACTTTGGTTTGGCCAATTTGATTGGGAAGGTGACGACTTTACACCCGATCCATCCGAGAAACTTTTTATCTACGAATGCCACGTTGGAATGGCTCAGGAGAAGGAAGGACTGGGAACCTATAATGAGTTTGCCGATAATATTCTACCCTGGGTTAAGAAATGCGGTTACAATACCATCCAGATGATGGCCATTCAGGAACATCCATACTACGGATCGTTTGGGTATCATGTTGCAAATTTCTTTGCACCATCATCGCGTTTTGGCACGCCCGAAGAACTCAAGGCACTTATCAGAAAAGCACATCAGATGGGAATTTCTGTTATCATGGATATTGTTCATTCCCATACCGTCAAGAACCTGAACGAAGGCCTGAATATGTTCGACGGCAGCGATCACCAGTATTTTCATCCGGGTGAAAGGGGTATCCATCCTCAATGGGATTCCATGCTGTTTGATTATGGTAAAACTGAAGTGTTGCAGTTTCTCCTTTCAAACGTTAAATACTGGCTTAAAGAGTACCATTTCGATGGGTTCAGGTTCGACGGTGTCGGCTCAATGATGTATTTTCATCATGGCAATGCAGTCATAGATTCTCCGTTTAAATACTTCAACGACGGTGTTGAATGGGATGCGATAACCTATCTGCAACTGGCGAATAAACTCGCCCACAGCATAAAAAAGGAAGCGGTGACCATTGCTGAAGATGTCACCGGTATGCCGGGTCTTGCAGCCCCTATTGCCCAGGGTGGCATTGGATTCGACTATCGCCTTGGAATGGGAATTCCCGATTTCTGGATTAAGCTTCTGAAAGAATACAAAGATGAGGACTGGAATATCTACGAACTCTGGAATGTTATGAACAACCGTCTGCCGGGTGTTAAGACAGTAGCTTATGCCGAATCACACGACCAGGCACTGGTTGGTGACAAAACTCTTGCTTTCTGGCTGATGGATCAGGATATGTACTGGCACATGAATGTTGATGATCAGAATATAGTGATTGACCGGGGCATTGCGCTTCATAAACTGATACGGTTATTTACCCTGGCACTTGGAGGGCAAGCATACCTGACTTTTATGGGTAATGAATTTGGTCATCCGGAGTGGATTGACTTCCCTCGGGAAGGAAACAACTGGAGTTACCATTTTGCCCGCAGACAGTGGTCGCTTCCTGCCAATCCTGATCTGAAATACAAATTTCTGGCTGCCTTTGATCAGCAAATGATTGATCTGATCAAGACACAGAAGGTGCTGGACTATGAGTTTGCAACTCAGCTTAATATGGATGAAGCCAATAAAACCATTGTTTTTTCGCGCGGAAAATTGGTTTTTGTCTTTAATTTTCATCCGTTTAACAGTATTCCCGGATATATCTTTACAGTGCCTGAACAAGGTGATTATAAGATTGTTCTTAACAGCGACAATCAAGCTTTTGGCGGCCATGGCAGGGTTGATGAAACCATTTCATATCCTGCGGTCTTTAACAAACAATTAAAAGTCTGGCAGCTTCACCTTTATGTGACCAGCAGAACTGCTATCGTACTCATGAGAACCGGCTGATAAATGAAAGCCTGAAAGGAAAATCGCGAATTATGAATATTACTTTTAATTTAAACAATTTTAACATTCTGTTAGCCGGTTTTTTAAATTACTTCCGTATTATTGTAAACTTTTTTAAAACCATTTCGATTTAAATTAAATATGGAACGTAAACGTCTGGTAGTGAGTTATAGCAACGTTACACCCGAAGTGCTTGAGGCAATCAGAAAAAAATATCCTCTTGGGTACAACAATCACGTGATCAAAGTTAAAACCAAGGGTGATGATTTTTTCTTCGCAATAACAGTTGATACTGAAGATGCAAGCTATCTGGTTAAAGTACCTGTTAAAATAGACACCAAGGGAAGCATTAACGATGATGATAATCTTGATGAAATCAACGACGAAAAAGAATCTGAGGAGGGATATCCTGAAAACGATCCTGCCGCAGATGCTGAAGATTAATAAGTATTTCAGGCAGTCTTTCCGGCTGCTTTTTTTGTCAGAATACGAGACTCTTAATCTGATGTATCTATAGCTATAAATGCATCTTTAAACATTATATACTTTTTTAAACTATGGATAATTTTGAAAACACCCCAATTGTTCCGGCAGAACCATTGAGGCTGAATGATGAAGCAATTCAATCGTTGAAAGAAACCAGGAAATGGACAACTTTCTTTGGCATTCTGGGAATTATTCTGGTTGGACTTTTGCTTGTTATCAGCCTGATTGTAGCACTGGTTCTCCCATTCCTTAATGAATCAGCCAATACACCCTTTCCACCTGCATTGTTGAGTATTGTTTATTTGATCATTGCAGGAATATATATACTACCTGTTATTTATCTTATGCGTTTCGGAAGCAATCTGAAGAAAGCTCTTTCCGCTTCAAGTGATCAGATGTTTGGCCAGGCTATGAAGAATCTGGCTTTACATTTCAGGACTGTAGGAATTATTACCATAGCCTTCATTTCATTATACATAATCTTTATCATTGCCATGATTGTTTTTGGCATGGGAATGTATTCCGGTAACTTTATTGGTGCCTGAGATGAAATTCAGCAATAAACTTTCGCCTTCTGTTGCTGAAATTATCCTATTCATTATCCTGACGGTATTATCTGCATTTCTGATAATAATTTCTGAAAGTATTGTTCCTGTGCATTATAGTTTTTCGGGCGAACCGGATTATTTTGCTAATCGTAATCTGCTGTTGTTGATTCCGGGATCAGGTATCTTAATTTATTTGATTACCCGATGGGCTAAACGGTTCAGAAATAATTTCAATTACCCGGTTAAGATCACCAATGAAAACAAAACTGAACAGGAAGCTCTTACACTTAAACTACTTGATTCATACAGCCTTATAACTTTGTTCATATTCAACCTTTTACTTCTTCATCTAATCTATATTTCATTATCAGGAAAAACAACCGGGGTCTGGTTATGGGGATTGATATTTTTTGTTGGGTACCTCTTACCTATTCCGATTTATTTGCGAAAAGCGTATCGTAAAAATAATTTTTAAAAGGGATTTTATCAAAGAATTTGCAAATGAACCGTTTAAGTAATAACACAAAATAATCAGATTTTATTAGCTGAACGCGAAAGCCTTTTCATGATCTTCATACCCATGCTTTTAAATCCCGGGGATGCCTCCTGCATCTGAATTTCAATAATATCATACAATTCCCTTTTGATCTCAGGAATATTGTCAGATATCCTGTGCAGAATAACCATACTATACATTTTAACGGCTACACTTTCGGATGGAGATTGAAGCCAGTTGAAGCAGGCATCGGTCAATAAACCCAGGTTATCTTCGGGCAGCGGCGAGCGTGACAACATCCTGAGTGAATGTCGTTTGAGGCCGTCACTGCTAAAGTACGGCACGCTGGCAGATAACTCCTCTATCTTATTTATGATAAACCCCGGTTTGATTTCTGCGCAATAGTCTGCAGCCCAGGCAGCTCTGCGGCTCAGAGGATCCTTATTCAATAGAATTAACCTCCATAGTTCCTCAAAAACTTCAGGTCTCAACATCACTATACTGATGATCTGGTCAGTACTTTTCCGCGATTGTTCTCTGAGAAGCAAATCTTCGAGTTCCATACAATAATTACTAAGCATTTAACCGTGCGCAGAACGAACTACAAACTTACCAATTACTTTCAAAAATGAAAAAAAAGTGGAAATCTCTGATAAAACAAGAAGGGAAACTAACCTTGCGGAGTAGTTTCCCTTCGTTTATCCGTTTGCCATAGCTCGCGGTAAACAGCAGGTTATTGTTTCGGTGCCTGGTCTGTGCTCCCCTCGTGAGGTTAGCCATTACTTACCATGTTACAGGTCTTCTCTACTTGCGTAGTGATCTTCTGAACAGGACCCGGTACTTGTACTTTCCGTTTTGGGTTAACATTCCTTGCGGTTTGCTGTCCTTCTGTCTGCGAAAGCCTTTCGGCGTCGTCAACGTATCCTTGCGGACTATTGATTTTGCCTCCCGGTGTTTCTCACCATATCGTTGGCCTGATGTGGTAAAATTACAACATTCGGGCCCTCTTGTCAAGTCTTTTTAGCCATTGAATATCAACACATTTTAAACGTAAGTTATGAACAATTGTTTATAACTTTTAAAGTACATAATATTAGGTAGTTACAACGCAAATCTAAGCCTTGTGGCCAGGTTGGATAATCCTCAGAACAGGTTTCCCTTTCTTAAAACCTTCTACCATACAGCATAAAGTTCCTTTTTGCAGCATGGGCAATGACTCATCATTTGCTTCCAAATAAATTTCATTACCAAAAACATCCCTGACAGTTATAACCCGCATTGTTTTCTGAAAAGCATCATCCTGAAAACCGGTAATTTCGAAATTAAATGCTGAACCGGTTTTGTAATACGGATGTTCAGGCTCCAGAAATACCCTTCCGGTACAGTTGATTTTATCAACCCTACAATTGACCATACTACCGGGCAGCAGATTATATTGAATGTAGTATTCATAAGGCATAAGATGGCGTATTCCGAAAGGATCTTCCATAAGCATGTAATTCATGTTATCTGATAATGGAATAATCTTGATAAAACGAAAGGGATAAATTTCCCCTTCATTCAGCTTTTTCCCTTCATTATACCAGCCTGGTGTAGTCATTTTTATCTTATTTATCTCCTGATTTTCAAAAACTCAACCTTGTCTGACTGGCTAAACAATTCTGCTACAGAAACTAATTTGTCAGACAGGCTGGCTTAACCTCTTCCTTAACCTTAACCTTAACCTTAACCTCAGCCTTAACCTCAGCCTTAACCTTTTTTTAACACATAGGAACATAGAAATTAATAGACACATAGGTAAACTGTTTAAGCGAATCAAAGCACAACCTCAACCCTGTCTGACTACCTAAACAATTTTGCTACAAAAACAAATTTTTTAGACAGGCAGGCTTAACCTCTTCCTTAACCTTAACCTTAACCTTAACCTTAGCCTCAACCTCAACCTATTGACTATTTCGTGGAACTTAACCGTGATGCTTTAATTATTCCTTTTACCGATAATAGTTTCTGAATCATCAGATCCAGGTGTTTTTTATCACGGATGCTCACTTTAACGATTCCATCGAATTTACCTCCCTTACTTTCAAGCGAAATATTTCTGACATCCATTTTCAGATCATTCGAAATCATGTTTGTGATGGTGTTCAGAATACCCAACTGATCGAAACCACTGATTTTTACAGTTGCTATAAAATAGGTTCCTTCCGCCGGTTTCGACCAGCGTGCTTCCATGGATCGGTAAGGATATCGGCTTCTCATCCTTGCAGCATTCGGGCAGGTAAGGCGGTGAATTTTTATTCCATCGCTCACTGTAATGAATCCGAAAATATCATCTCCCATCACGGGGTTACAGCAGCGTGCCAGTTTATACCCTTCAATTGCCGATGTTTCGTTGACGATGATTACATTTTCAGATGTGCGGTTCATCGAAGGGATTTCCGGAGCAATCAAAAGCCTGGGTCTGATCTCAGTTTTTTCTTCCTTTTCCTTTTCCTTTCCGGTTCCAAGTAGTATTTCCTTTATAGATGATGGCTCAATGTGTTCTTCAGCCAATTGCTGAAAAAGATCGAGGGGGCCTGAAAGCCTGAAATGGGCAATTAGTTTATTGATTGCTTCATCCTGATTGGCATATTTGAGTTGCCCCAGTTTTCTCTTGAAGATTTCTTTACCCGTTTCTGCTTGTTTAAACTCTGCTTCCTTCAGGTAACGCCTTATTTTGGTCTTAGCCCTGTTAGTTGCCACCCAGTTCAGCCAGTCAATATTCGGTGTCTGGTTGCGCGATGTCATAATTTCAACCACATCGCCGCTCTTCAGCACTTGTTTAATGGGTACAATCTTTTTATTAATCTTTCCCCCGTTACACTTAGCACCAATGTTGGTATGCACTTCAAAGGCGAAGTCAAGCACGGTAGAGCCTGATTTTAGTTTCTTAAGATCGCCTTCAGGCGTGAAAACATAAATCATATTTTCGGCTACACCCGTTTTTGAACCGGTAGAAATAGCCTCATCAACCTCTCCCGGATGTTCGAGTATTTTTCGGATAGAATTAAGCCATTCGTCGGTTTCAACGGCCCCACTCTGGCCTTTGTAACGCCAGTGTGAAGCATTACCCATTTCAGCTTCATCGTCCATTCGGGTCGTCCTGATTTGAACTTCGACCCACTTCTTTGAGGGACCTATAACGGTTACATGAAGCGATTCATAACCGTTTGGCCTTGGTCTTGATATCCAGTCGCGCAGCCGCTTAGGTTCCGGCGTGTAAAGGTTCGTTACGGCAGAATATGCCTTCCAGCAATCGGCAATTTCATTATCGGGTGAACTGTTGATTATAATCCGGATGGCAAACAAGTCGAAGACCTCTTCAAAGGTTACAGATTGTTTGGCGATTTTACTATAAACCGATGATACTGATTTTGTCCGGTTTTTTATTACATATTCAAGTCCCAGTCGGGTAAGTTCTGCCTTAACAGGTTCAATAAATTCTGTAAAGAAATCCTTATTATCAATAACCGCCTGCTGAATTTTTTCAGAAAGAAGATTATACGCTTCCGGGTTTGTGTAATTCAGTGATCGCTCATCCAGTTCACCTTTAATTTTATAGAGCCCGAGACGATGGGCCAGCGGTGCATATAAATTTGAGGTTTCAAGGGCAATAGCAGCCTGATCGTGCGCTGAAAGTAAAGAAATGGTGCGCATCCGGTGCAGACGATCAGCGAGTTTTACAAGAACGGCCCTTACATCTCCCGAAATAGCTAATAAAAGGCTGATAAAATTCTCCGCATTATCCGGTAGTCTTTCGATCGGTAAATTTCCGATCTGTATTAAACTCTGAACAATCGTACCAACATCAGACCGTTTGTTGTCGCCCTTGATGAACTCCTGCTTAATTGTCTTTAATTCAACATCATGAAGCAAGGCAGCAACGACTGAAGTTATTCCAAGCTTCATTTCGGAAGCAACAATGCTTGCAACATCTACAGCATGTAAAAAATACGGCTCTGAATCATATTTTAGCCGGTTGGCATAAGAATTTAGTAAAATTCTGAATGAATCCCTGAGTTGGGCTTTGGTATCATGATTCATAAAAGGCAGGCAGGCAGCATACAATTGCCTGTATTTTATCCTTACCTGCTTTAGTTCATCGTAGTTCTCCCTGTTCTCCATCAATTTATCTCCGGTTCATTTGCAAAGTTACGATATACCTCAATGTCGCATTGTTAACAAATTGCAAAAAAAAAGCCCTGATATAATTTACCAGAGCGCTTTTAGTATCATTCAATCCCCGTTATTTATGAGGAGGATTGTCAAGATGTTTATCTCCTGGTTTTGATTTTACGGGTTCAGCAATTGATTCACGCATTCGGGTATCAGCCTGAATATTCTGGAACTTATAATAATCCATTAATCCAAGATTTCCGTTTCTGAAAGCATCAGCGATTGCACGTGGAATTTCAGCTTCTGCTTCAATAACCTTAGCACGGGCTTCCTGTGCCTTAGCCTTCATTTCCTGTTCGTTGGCAACGGCCATTGCGCGGCGCTCTTCAGCTTTTGCCTGTGCAATGTTCTTATCAGCAAACGCCTGATCCATTTGCAATTGTGCGCCGATGTTTTTACCAACATCAATGTCAGCTATATCAATTGAAAGAATTTCAAAGGCAGTACCGCTATCCAGTCCTTTCGAAAGAACCATTTTGCTGATTAAATCAGGATTCTCCAGTACACTTTTATGTGAATCGGATGAGCCAATGGAAGATACAACTCCTTCGCCAACACGGGCAAGAATGGTTTCTTCACCGGCGCCACCGACCAGTTGACGAATGTTGGCCCTTACAGTAACCCTCGCTTTTGCGATAAGCTGAATCCCATCTTTTGCAACGGCTGCAATAGGAGGCGTATTAATTACTTTTGGATTTACCGACATCTGAACTGCCTCAAAAACATCCCGGCCTGCAAGGTCGATGGCAGTGGCTGCTTTAAAGTTAAGTGGAATGTTGGCCTTATCGGCTGAAATCAGCGCATTAACAACCAGTTTTACCCTACCACCGGCCAGGTAATGCGCTTCAAGTTCATCACGCGTTATTGTTAATCCGGCTTTAGTAGCATTGATCATAGCCGTAACAATAACTGATGGTGGCACTTTCCGCCAGCGCATAAATACCAGTTGAATCAGCGAAACCCTGACTCCTGAGAGAAGGGCTGAGAACCAAAGGCCAACCGGAATAAAATAAAAGATTATCCAGAGACCAAATAATGACGCAATTCCAATAGCAACGACAACCAAAAAGCTTTGTTCCATTTTTCCTATGATTTTAGTTTTACAAATATTTTATTATCAACAATCTGTGTTACAACAATTTCCCTTTCCTGATCAATGAAATCGCCATTTGTATGCACTTCAAAGAATTCGTTGTTGAAAACTGCTTTTCCGGCAGGCGTTATCCTGGAAACAGCCTTTCCGGTATCGCCTTCATGAATCTTTTCAGCGTCAATTTCATTTACTTTGCCACTTATTTCCGTTTTCAGCATTAGCCGGTTCCAGGTGTTGGTCTTAAAGGCCAGAAGCACAGAAAGAACAGCAAGCGCAAATGTTCCGGCTAAAATAAAATGACCGGTAGGGCTTCCAAAAACATGATATCCTTCCCAAACTGAAAATACAATAAGCGCAAAACCAGCTATTCCGACTACGGTAGTACCCGGAATAACAAGTACTTCAAGCAGAACAAAAAGAAGCCCGGCGATAATCAGAATTAATATAAGGGTAAGTGACATAATTTCAGTTGACAGGGAAAATGACCTTTCACAAAAATAGTAAGTTAATCATACACTTTTACTTAATCAAAAAATATTTATTTGCTTTAGGGATATAATCTCTTCAGTCTAAGTCCCAAGTCTAAAGTCTAAAGTAAAAAGTAAAAAGTAAAATGGAGAGATCCGATTGAGGGATGCAACATTCATATCATTCGATACGATATTTTATACTTGAGATTTCAATGGATTTTACTACTTTCTGCTGGTAAAAGGGACCATAGAACATGAAAATATTCGAAACAGGACTACAGAAAGAAGCCCTGATTAATCATAATTATATCTAAAGTAATTATTCAATTGAAACTGTTAATTTTCTGTTAATCATTTCGTTATAAACTGGTTTAAGTTCATTGAGTGTTCCGGTTTTCACGCCACATTTGCCTTTATAATGAACAATGAGGGTAATTTGCTCTGCCTGAAGCGGTTCAATTCCACATACATCAATTAATGTTTCGATGACAAAATCGAAGGTATTATAATCGTCGTTATAAAGTACCAACTCACTCTGGTTGGTGAGTTGATCTTTCTTCTCAGTAACATTTATCGTTTTTTCCTTAACCATTTCGCTTTATGACTGTTTAAACCTAAGATAGATTCTCTGTAGATATTTTATTAGTAATTGGAATAGTCAGAGGCCTGTCTTCCATCAGGCTGGTAAGCCGCCTGGATTGAAAGTTAGTCGGGCAGACTTTTGTAAAATTTTCATCCGGAATTTGCACATCGGGATAAATTAGTGTAGGTTTGAAGGTATAAAATTACAAAAAAATAAGAGGAACTTTCGGGGAATCAAAAAAATAATAATTTTCTGTTTCTTAAAATACACAATTACAAATCATTATGCTTATCAGCAATAAATTCTACAACCAAATAGTTGATCTGGAAAAAGTTTTACAGAAGGAGTTACCTGGCGAAATAGCTCACCTGCGAATGGCTCCTGCTCACCGTGACCGTTTATTGACGCTCAGCAACGGACCTGAATATGCCCGTAAAAGCAGTGTGCTGATATTGTTGTCTCCCGATGATAAAGGTGAAGTATGTACTACTTTTATCAAACGCGTTGAATATGAAGGAGTACACAGTGGACAGATAGCATTCCCGGGTGGAAAGTATGAAGAAATTGATATAAATTTGATTGAAACCGCCTTGCGTGAGGCGGAAGAAGAGGTTGGACTAAAAAGGGAATCCGTATCCATCATTGGTCAACTCAGCGACCTTTTTGTGCCACCCAGCAATTTTATCATCAGTCCGGTGTTGGCAACAATTCCCTTTAGACCAGAGTTCATCCCTGATTGTATTGAGGTAGATGAAGTCTTTACAGTCCCGCTTAATCACTTTCTGAATGCTGAATTTACAGGCGAATACGATATACCTTACAGAAACGGGCAAACAATCCGGGTGCCGGGATATTATTACAAGAACCATCTGATCTGGGGGGCTACCGCGATGATTTTAAATGAATTATTACAGCTGATGGTGGATGCAGGCCTGATAAAAGAAGAATAAAACCAGACATTCCGGGATAAATTCCGGGATAAGTCAAAAACACTAATGAGAAAGCTATTCGCCGGAATCCAATGTAAAAGCTTCATTACCCGGATACCAGTATTTTTCCCTGGCAAGATCCTGAGGAAAAGTGTAATAATACATCACTGCTTCGGTGCACAATTCCATTTCGTGATTATAAAGCCAGGTATCAATCACCGCGATATTTCGCTTCATTTCACGCAACTTACCTTTCAAAAAAAGAGTGCCCTGATTGGTGTGGACAGGCTTCCGCAATTTTACCTCCATTTTGGAAGTCACCCCTGATGTTTTAAGTTTAACAAATACCAGCCAACTGGCAATTTCGTCGAGCAGTGTGGCCTGGATTCCACCATGAAGCGTATTGTTCCACCCTTGAAAATGTGACTCGGGTTGCCATTCAGCTAAAAGGTATTCACCATCCTCCACAAATTTAAGCCTGAGTCCAAGTTGGTTATCAGGAGAGCATCCAAAGCAGTTGTAGCCTTCCTGCCTGACAAAAGGGTTAGTTATCTTTTTCATTAGGACAGATAGTTCTATTTCGCCACCCCCTTAGCAAAAACGGTTGTCTTCAGGATGGCTCCATTCTCATCAGAATCTATCCATTTGCCTTCTTTTAACCCGGCTTTATACTGCCCGGAAGTTTTGACATTGCCATTTTCATAATACTCAATACTGGCTCCTTCATTCTGGTTATTTTTATATAACTCTGAAGTCTGCAATTTACCATTACTAAAAAATGATTTCTGTTCTCCCTGCAACTGGCCATTAATATATATGTATTCAGCAATCAGGTTACCTTCCATATTGTACCATTTCGATGGTCCGTCCTTTATGCCATTGGTATAGTTTGACTCTTCCGATTTCTTTTTTGAATTTTCGTAATAAGTAACCTGCAAACCATGGTATTTGCCATCAAGGTAATTGTTTTCTGAAACCTGAAAACCACCCTGCCCGTATTGCCTGAAGGGACCATTTGGTATATTATTTGAAAAATATTGCTCCGAAACGAGATAGCCTTGCTTTGATAACTGAATAAAGACGCCATCTTTCATATCTGATTTATAGTTCTCCAGCTTAATAAGCATATTATTTTCAGCCAGATGCGACAACCATAACCCATCCTTCAAGTTATCAATGTAATTCCCTTCAATAACAATATCCGGGTTCTTCTCGATCCAAAGTCCCTGTTTTAAACCTTTATTGTCGGTTTGGTTGGTTTTCACTTCTTGTTGTGAACGGGCCGAAAAAACAACAGCAATTAACAGAAGCAAAGACAACGATAGTTTTTTCATATTCATTATTTTTATGATGCAAATTTAACGATACGTGACAATAAATATCAAATGATTCTCAAAAATAAGAAGCTTTGAGATCATATATTTCAGCCCCGGTAATTGTAACATCAATTATTTGCCCCGGTAAAGGTGTTTTGGAGAATTCAGTAACAATCACCTCATTGTCAACTTCGGGTGAATCAAATTCGGAACGGCAGACGAAACTGCCATTTTCTACTTTGTCAACCATTACCTTTATCTTGCTGCCAATCATTGCTGAATTTCGGGCAAGTGAAATTTCCTGCTGAATCAGCATAAGTTCTTCTGCCCGCCTTGCTTTTACTGCCGGCCTGATGTCATCTTTAAGACTAAAAGCAGGGGTATTTTCTTCGTGCGAATAAGTGAATACGCCCATTCTTTCAAACCTCGAAGCTTTAACAAAATCCTTTAGCTCGTTAAATTCTGCAGCAGTTTCGCCGGGATAACCAACAATAAAACTAGTACGGATAGCGATACCCGGAACTCGCTGCCTGATTGTTTCAATCAGTTTTCTTGTACCGTCTGAATCAAGCCCTCTGCGCATCGACTTTAATATCCGGGAATTGATGTGCTGCAGGGGAATGTCGAGATAGCGGCAGATTTTGGGATGGTTGTTGATAGCATCCAGCACTTTAACAGGAAAGTTTGACGGGTAAGCGTAGTGAAGCCTGATCCATTCAATTCCTTCCACTTCTGCAAGACTGTCGAGTAGTGTAGCGAGTTGTCTTTTACCATTCAGGTCAACTCCATAATAAGTCAGGTCCTGGGCGATCAGTATCAGTTCCTTCACGCCGGATCCGGCCAAAAACCGGGCTTCAGCCAGCAAATCCTCAATTGGTTTTGAAACGTTCTTTCCTCTTATGCCCGGAATTGCACAGAAAGAGCATTTCCGATCACAGCCCTCTGAAATCTTGAAATAGGCAAAATGCTGAGGGGTTGTTATAATCCTTTCACTGAGCAGATCCTTACGGAAGGGCGCATTCATGGATGACAGGATTGCATTCAGGTCATTCACACCGAAAAAGCCGTCCACCTCAGGAATTTCCAGGCTTAATTCGTCGCGGTAACGCTGTGAAAGACAGCCCATAACAAAAAGTTTCTCTATCCTACCTTCCTTGCGGGCTTTAACCCAATGGAGTATGGTATTGACTGATTCTTCCTTCGCATCATTGATGAATCCGCAGGTATTTACTATCACAACATGGGCATCATCGCCGCTATCGTGCGTGGTACTAAGGCCGGCAGCCTGCAGTTGCCTCATCATAACCTCCGAATCCACAAGGTTTTTGGAACACCCCATGGTGACAACGTTAACGGTTTTATTTTTGAATAGCCTTATTTTCACTTGAAGGAAGTTAAAATGAAATCACAATAATAGCTGCAAAATACTTAATATCATGAGCCTACCATGAAAGGGAATAAATTTTCCGGTTAATTGAAGAGTGAGTCAACAAATTCCTCTTTGATAAACGGTTGGAGATCGGTCATTTTTTCGCCGATGCCAATGTATTTGACCGGTATTTTGAACTGGTCGGAAATGCCTATCACAACCCCACCCTTTGCGGTACCATCTAATTTGGTTAAAGCCAAGGCATTAACTTCGGTTGAAGCGGTAAACTGCCGGGCTTGTTCAATTGCATTCTGGCCGGTTGATGCGTCGAGAACGAGTAATATTTCATGAGGGGCATCGGGAATAAGCTTTTGCATAACGTTCCTGATTTTCGAGAGTTCGTTCATCAGGTTGATTTTATTGTGCAGGCGTCCGGCAGTATCAATGATAACGACATCAGCCTGACGGGCTAAAGCAGATTTAAGGGTATCAAAAGCAACAGAGGCCGGATCGGCGCCCATACCCTGGCTGATACAGGGAACCCCTACCCTTTCGGCCCAGATTTCAAGTTGCGACACTGCGGCAGCTCTGAAAGTATCGGCTGCACCCAAAACCACATTTTTACCTGCCGCTTTATATTGATAAGCAAGTTTGCCAATGGTGGTTGTTTTACCAACGCCATTTACTCCCACCACCATAATTACATAAGGTAAATCGCGTTTAGGAAAGTCAAACCCATCAACAAGCTGCCCCTGAGTCGTTTCACCAAGCAGCGATGAAATCTCTTCACGTAATATCTGGTTAAGTTCCGACGTACCTAAGAATTTATCGCGGGCAACACGGTTTTGTATCCGTTCAATTATCTTTAAGGTGGTATCAACCCCAACATCAGAGGTAACCAGAATCTCTTCAAGGTTATCGAGCACCTCATCATCAACCCTGGATTTGCCTATAATGGCTTTAGATAGTTTGCCAAAGAAACTGGTCTTTGTTTTCTCCAGGCCTTTGTCGAGATCCTGCTTTTTTTCTTTCGAAAAGAATGAAAAAATACCCATGGAAGTTCTATTTGTAGTGGTTAACTGTGATGCAAATTCAGGCAATAAGCAATCTGGGGGAAGTTACAAAATAAAAAAGGGTCTTTCCTTGGTTTAAAGAAAAGGCCCTGTAAATAAATTAAGGTTGCGGTTATTTCTTCGCCAGAAAATCCTTTACCAAATCGACGGCAATAATATTTTCCTTGAATGTATAGGCACCAGTCTTTTCGGACCTTACCATGCGGATAACTTTTACAAAATCCTTA
>JBBQBC010000062.1:0-17567 GCA_038317155.1 Bacteroidales bacterium | reverse complement strand
GTCTGGCTTTTATCTGAGAATTCTGCATTTATTACCGGACAGGTAATCAGTGTTGCAGGAAATCAGGTCAAAGGTATTTTAGGATAATCTCTTATACCATATCTTCAGCGTTGTTTTTATGGCTTATTCTCATGAAAATTGGTAAAGAAATTTTGTAAAGAATAAAACCTACCGGAATAGAAATCAACAACCATATCAGCACGGCTGCCAATGCTGTATTGCCCATATCCATCAAAGCCCCCCAGGCATCAAGTCTGAATTTTTTTGTAAGTTCTTCGAGTGTTCCCGACATAATCTGTGAGCCGGTCAGCACAGCACCGGCTTTAAACAACGGATAGATCAGCAATAATTGCAAAGGTGCTACCATGTAGTTGATCAACTGTATGGCGCCAAAGTTCAACTTTAATGCTATAGCTGCAATTGTGCAGGTGATTGTTGAACCAGGCACAGGCATCGTGCCGAGGCAGATTCCCAGCGCAAAAGAACGGGCCAGTTTTTCAGGACTGAGTCCTGTTTTAATAAATTTGGTAAAAGGTCCGATTATCCATTTATTCAGAATCCGGTTAATCACCTGGGTCATACCGGCATGTTCGGGTCTATATCTCTGGCATATTGATAGATGCCGCCTTCAAGTATATATAGGTTTTGAATCTTTAACTTATCCTTTAAATAAATGTAAACCTGCTCACTTTTCATACCATAGATGCAGTAAATTATCACCTTGCCATCTTTTTCTATTTCGTTCAATCGCTCAGGAAGCTCAATCTGAGGAATTGAAACGGCCGTATCAATGTGGCACTCCTTATACTTTTCGGCTTCGCGCGTATCAATAATCTGAAAAGTCTCTCTGGCATCCAGCAACTTCTTTAGTTCTTCGGGCGTAATGAACTTCATAAATAAATGGTTTGATTGGTCTCAGAGCTGAGGGATAGCCCCAATCTCTTCAATTTTGTCGGATTCTAAGATGTTGACTTTATGATTTTGATTTGCTGCTTCAATCATTGCCCTGGCAACAGTTTCAGCATGAATTGGTCTGTATTTTTTCAATTTCCCAAACATAAACTTTCCCAGAATTTTGAAAACGACCTTACCGGCATCCTCAAGTGGGCGGCTTTCAGGCCGAAGACCCAAAAGCATTGAAGGTCGCAAGATACACAGACTTTCAAAATCCAGCGATTTCAGAGCTTCTTCTGTTAGTCCTTTCGTTTTCAGGTAAAAATTACCTGATTCAGGATTGGCCCCGATAGAAGATATAACTGCAAACGCCCTGATCCCATTCGCTTTTGCGACTTTTGCAATTTCAGCGATAAGTTGATGATCAATTTTAGAAAAAGCTTCCCTGCTGCCTGCCTTTTTTATCGTGGAACCCAGGCAACAAAATAGCTGATCACCTGTAATTTCGTGTTTAATATCATTAATTCTCTCAGGGTTGAAAACAACCTGCTTTACTTTTCCGTGGTAAATTTTAATTTCTTTCCGAACGAAAACAACAACCTTTTCATAGCGTTCATCTTTGCATAGCAATTCCAGCACGAAATTGCCGGTTAGTCCGGTACTGCCAAATATAAGTGCAGTTAGTTTCGTTGATGTGTCCATTTATGAAATTGTAAGAAGTACTCAATAATTAACTTATTCGGATATTTTTGCCTCCTGATCCCTTATTTTTCCCCGCTTCAATGAAAACCAGGTGCCGGCAATACAAAGCAAAGCGAAGACTGTAAAGGTAAGTTTTATTCCTGATAGCAACTCAACCGGATTAGCGGTTTGGCTGCCTTTATTTACTACCAAAGCCAGAATCAGCATTGTAATGCCCATACTCATGGTTTGACCGGTAAGTCGCATGGTGCCCAGTGTTGCCGAAGCAATGCCGAATTCTGCCGGCTTAACTGAGCTCATAACCGCATTCGTATTGGGAGATGAAAACAAAGCAAATCCAAGACCAAGCAACATAAGTAAACCCACGATAAAATAGAGGCTGCTTTCGGAATTCAGGAAGGAGAATGATGCTAATCCGATAACGGTAATTATCATTCCGGCCGAAGCTACGATCCGGGGTTCAATTTTATCGCTCAGCTTTCCGGCCAGTGGTGAAAGCAAAGTCATGACTGCAGGCTGTGCAATTAAAATCAGGCCTGCTTCTGACGGAGAATATTTACTGACTTGCTGCAGGTAGAGACTTAACAGGAAAACGAGGGCATAAGTAGCACTGTAATTGATAAATGCTGCCAGATTAGAGAAAACGAACACCGTGTTTTTTCTGAAAAGCCCCATATTGAGTAATGGATCGGAGGCTTTACCCTCGGCATATACAAAAAGAAACAAAGCGGCGATTCCGATGGAAACAAACAGAATTCCAAATATGCCTGGTAAACGAGGAAACCCATAAATGATGGTGGCAATTCCAAATCCATATAGCAAGCTGCCTTGAAGATCAAATGATGATTCAGTTGTCTTTTTCGAGTCTTTCGGAAGATGATACAATCCAATTGGTAAAATAATCAGGCTCAGCAAAAATGTCAGATAAAAAATACCTTGCCAGCCCAGCGACTGTGTCAGATAGCCGCCAATTGTGGGGCCGAGGCTTAACCCCAAATAAACAGAGGCAACATTGATACCCAAAACCCGGCCTCTTTCGCTTTTTGGGAAAGCCGAAGTGAGAATTGCCAGTGCTGTAGCGTAAATCATGGCTCCTCCAATACCATTAAGCAGCCTGGAAGCAATAAGCACAAAACTGTTTTGAGCCACAGCCGAAAGGAGTGAGGTTATCCCGAAAAGGATAATTCCAGAGAGGAATAAGTTCCTTCTTCCGTTTCGGTCGGCCAGGCGCCCGAAGGGAAGCAGAAAAACAGCAGCAGTCAGAAGATAGGAAGTGGCTACCCAACCAAGCATTATGGTGCTCATATTCAAATCTTTGCCAATAGCCGGAAGTGCAATGTTGATGGCAGATCCCATAAAAGGCGTCAGAAACGAACTGGTAGTTGTAATGAAAAGTATTGACTTTTTCCCGTGCATTGTTTTAGAATAAAGGAATATTATCCATATCTTCGAAAGATGTTATGAAAACAGAATTGCAAAGATAACATGACAATGGGACGAAAGTTTTTGTTTTAATAAAAGGAATATTTTCAATACCCATATTCCATACTTATTATTACTGAATAAGGAGCAGCCAATAATTGTTTATAGAATAAAAACATCAACAATATGAATTATTATTTCTCAAAAACGCTCGAATGCACGGTAGAACAAGCCGTTGAAAAGGTAACCTTACTTCTTAAAGAACAGGGTTTTGGTATAATTACCCGGATTAACATCAAGGAAACGATGAAAGAAAAGCTTGACGTTGATTTCCGTGAGTATATGATTCTTGGCGCCTGTAATCCGAATTTTGCGCTTAATGCGCTCACAGCGGAAGATAGGGTCGGACTGTTGTTGCCCTGCAATGTGATTGTTCAGGATAAAGGAGACGGCAAGTGCGAGGTCGCTGCAGTTAATCCGAAAATCGTTATGGAACCTGTCAACAATGTTTCACTTACTGATATCTCCTGCAAGGTGACCGAGGTGCTGGACATGGTAATCAGGAAGCTGGCCTAATGGCAGGTATAAAGTAAAAAGTAAAAAGTAAAAAGTAAACAGTCTGCCCGATTGACCCAATTTAACTTATTCTAAATTGGATTAGGCCGGTTAGTCGGGGATAAATTCGATTGAGGGGTTGGCGTTTTCATTTCATTGGATACGACATTTACACTTGACAGAGTATTGGAATAGTTATATATCATTACAAATTCTTTCTAAAATTGAAGTTTACTTAAAATGCAATTTTCAGCGAAAAGTTGAATATTCTGCCAGGCGACCAGAAACCGATAAAAGTATCCAGATCATGCGTGGGTCCATCCTCTCCCCGCATGATAGATTCTTGATTTAGAACATTATAACAACTGATTGCAGCATTGGCTTCTAGCTCTCCGATATTGAAATCGCGGCCAAGATGAATGTCGCATACAGCGTAGTCAGGAATTCTGTATGGTTGAGTCCTGTCATCAGTATTATTGCGTCCTGAAGGGTCGAAATTTGCATATAAATTCCCATAATACATCCAGTTAGTATTGATGCTCCATCCATCAGGAAGTCTTAGTTCACCATATATGCCAAAAGTTAACTGAGGTGCATCACCAACTTTTATGTTTTTAACAAAAACAGCGGTTGAATCAATTAGCTCCTGATTGTCGTTGTAAAGCAAGGCATTTACATCGTTTTTCCAGCGCCAGTCACCCATGGAAGCGGTCGCACCAAAACTGAAATAAGAAACAAGCTGTTTGTTGAACTCAACTTCCACACCTTTGTGCACCGCATTTAAACCCCTTATCAGGGCACGGGTCTGGGTACTGTTTTCAAGTTGAATATTTTCGCGCGAAAGCAGTGATTTGTCTTTCCAAAAAGTGTAATAAGTATTTATATTGATGTTTGTCAATGATTTATGATAACTGTAACCTATTTCTGCGGAAGTAATTTTCTCATTTACCGGATTTTTTGCAATTGAATTACTGAAATTCGTGTAAATAAATTTAAAATAGGGGGCCTTTGAATAGAATCCCGCATTGCCATAAATGTTGTGGAACTTGTCAATATTATAGTTTATTCCTGTCTTGAAATCAGCTCCGGGCTTTGTAACCAAACTGCTTTCCGTGTTTTTCAAATAGTTAATCCGGTCGAATCGCCGGTACCAGGTGTTGTTTACTGTAGAAGCCAGAAAAACTGAGAGCCGGTCAAAAGCATATTCTCCCTGTATAAAGTAACTTATCACATCAACCCTCGAATCGTTGTCAACATTAATGATATCTCCCTTGCTCTTAATCTGCTGCCGCCCACCAATACCTTCGATGGCCCAGGTATAATTATCGATCCAGAAACTACCGCCTAACAGATCGCTGATTTCTTCCCTGAGGTTCGATTTGAAATACCTTGCATGAATACCGGAAATAAGTTTCAGATTCTTACTAACCTGCAGGTTCAGTGTGCTTAACCCACCAAACCAGACATGCCCGGCCATGTAATTGGTTTGTATAATCTTAGAAAATCCGGTGACATTTTGTCCGTTTGCCAGTTGAAAAGTATCTGTATTGCTGATGTTTTGCTGATAGACAGCATCCCAGTCTAGCTGATTGTTTTTCCTGAAGTCTGTCGCCGGCTGGCTCATAAACGACTCGGAATATTTGCCACCTCCATTTCCGAAAGAGACATAAGCGGATGATGTCAGGAGTGCCTTTTCACTAATTGTCCAGTAGTGGTTGAGCGAAAGCTGTGGTTTGTGGTAGAAATTCTCGGAAAGGCTATTTATCCTGCCGTTAAACATTCCCCAGTTGGGATTGTATTTATTGCCATAAAGGTCATACTGTTCTTTTGTGAGGCCGTAATTTCTCTGGCCATGCCTTTCCGGAGAACCTAATCCGGTAAAGACGATTTTCTGTGACCTGTTTATTTCCTTACTGATGGTTAGAAACCACGCCCATGCGTCCACCGCGGTTGCATCAATATATCCCGGCCCAATGGTTCTTGATCCGAGAAAGGTTACAGCAAAATTATTTTCCAGTTTGCCACTTGAAAGGCTTAAAGTTGTTTTCTGGTTTCCAAAATCTGAAACTGCATAGCGGATACTTCCACCTTTAACAGCCTCACTCGATTTGGTGATAATATTAATAGTTCCACCAACTGAGTTAAGAGCTACTCTTGATGCACCAAGACCACGCTGCACCTGAATGGTTTGAGTTGCATCGCCCAATCCCGCCCAGTTCGACCAATAGACAAGCCCGTTTTCGACGCTGCTTACCGGCACTCCGTTTAGAAGCAGGGCGATGTTCTCCTGCTGAAAACCTCTGATACTGATCCTTGCATCACCGTTTCCACCACCAAGTTTTGTAGCATAAACTCCTGGTACCATTTTCATAATCTCAGGATAATCCTGAGTCCCCATTTCACGCTCAATAGTAGCCGTTTTTATGGTAGTTACGGCAACAGGCGTTTCACGTTCACGGGCATAGGTCGCTATGATATTGATTTCATCGAGCCCAACAATATCGGGTTGAAGTTCAATTAACAAATGACCTCTTTGCTCAATATTATCAAGTTGCTTCTCAACTTCTTTATAACCGATATGACTAACAATTATACTGTTTGTGCCACCCGGAACAACAATCTCAAAATATCCGTTGTTGTCAGTGGTTGTTCCCAATGAATTTAAATTGGTTTGAACTGATGCACCAACAAGCGGCTGCCCGCCTGTAAAGTCTTTTACCTGTCCCTTGATGGTTACCTGAGCGTTCGCGCTGGTAACTGCTGCAAAGATCAGAAAGGCCCAGATAAAGATTTGGAAGTAGTTTTTCATTTTTTCTCCGGAATGTGGATTTTAGAATGAACCGGATATAATAACCCCCGGCTGAAGACTTTCCGGGGCAGGACAAATCGTAAAATCTCCCGGTCAGAGATGTTGTCTCCGATCAGGAAAAATACAGATTCTTCTTCCATCCAGACTTTACTGTCGGTACCGGAATAATACCGGTTCAGTCTTGCAGCCTTTTTGGCTGCAAGAGTCGCGGACTATACCGCCGGTCGGGAATTTCGCCCTGCCCTGAAGAATTCAATTAAATTGCAAAATTATTAATAATTTGATTTGCTAGCTGGAATCTTCAATAAAAACATCCGGTTATGAACATGCTTCCTTTATGTTGAATGTTGAGAACAGAGTTCCCATAACCTATTGCATAAAGACCAGCCTTTTGCGCTAAAGCTGATAATTTCCAACACATTGTTAAGCAAATTGTTGTTTTACCTGACGCGAAAGACGGACCTTCCTGTAAAATATAATACCTATGGATATTATAAAACCGTCAAACATTTTTTGGGCACATCTGTTTAAATGTCATTGAAATCAAACAATTTAAGTATTTTCAACCTTAATCGGCAGGAATTCTGATAATTCTCTTTGCGCATGTCTAAGAAAAAGAACCCCGATCTCAATGAAAATTCTCACAAACGTTTAAATGAGGATTTAAATGATGTTGAGATTTATTCTGGCTTTTCCGGTAGTATTTTTCATAGTTTGTTTTCTTCCCTGCCACAGGCAAGTATTCTTGTTAATTATCAGTTTCTTATACTTAACATAAATTTTGCTGCCGGTAAATTGCTGAATAAGAAGGTTGAGGAACTGGAAGGAGAATCGGTTTTTAGTATCATGAAATTCCGTTCTGCTGACAGCGCAGAGGCACTGCAACAATTAGTATCCATTGCATCTCATCGGTTTCATACATATGCTAAACTCATATATTCCGGACAGAATTACGACATAGTCATCACTCCTTTGAGTTCGTCAACGGAAACTTATTATCTGATTCAGATTGATTCTATTCATAGTTTTTCATTTGATAATAAAGTCTTTGACCTGGAAATATCCACTGGCCAGGTTGAAATGAATCTGCTTTCATACGATTTGATTGAGGCATCTGTACTTGATCCTGAAAATAGTTTTCTCAGGAACATTCTTGATTCTTTGCCTCACCCATTTTATATAATTGATGCCGGGACCCAAAAGGCTATTTTAAAAAACCTGGCTGCACAGCACTTTGAAACATCACTTGCATCTGTGCATTGTTTCATGGCTAATAAACTTGATAGTTGCTTGGGTGATCCATTTACTTGTCCATTAAGCTTGGTTCGCACTACAACTTCTCCTGTTAGGGTTCAACATGAATTTATTACGAAATTAGGTAAAAAACTTGTTCATGAAGTTTTCGGCTATCCGGTTTTCAATAGCAGCGGGAGCCTGAAATATGTAATTCAATATTCGCTTGACATAACTGAACGAAGAAGAAACGAAATTGAATTAGCTGAATATCAGGCAATACTTGACAACCTGATGAATAATTTGCCGGGGATGGCTTTCAGGTGTCTGAATGAAGTCAATTGGACCATGGAATACGTTAGCCCTGGTTGTAAAAAATTAACCGGATACATGGCTGCTGAATTAATAAATAATAAGAAAGTACATTACGGCGACTTAATTCTGGAAGAAGACCGGAAAAAAGTTTGGGAGAAAGTTCAGAGTGCGCTGAAGTTGCATCGTTTTTATAGGATTGAATACCGTATTTTTACTAAAATAGGAAAAATAAAATGGGTTCTTGAACAAGGCCGGGGTGTTTACGACAATTCGGATAATCTTATCAGACTGGAGGGGCTGGTAACTGATGTCACAGACATCAAAAATGCAGAACTCCTGCTAAAGAAAGAACTTGCTATAAATCAGGGCATAGCAACAATTAGCCTGGAATTGTTGAGTGAAACCATAAAGCCGGCCAGGGTTGCTTACATGGTTCAACAATACACGCGTCTTTTTACCGGAAGTGAATTTTCATTACTTATCACACCGGCTTCAACTGCTGAGAACTCTTACTTTTACTGCTTTGATGAAGCCAATGGGGAGGAAATTTCGAAACGAATAAAAAGGCGGGAATCCAAAGCGGGAATAGTTGATAATCTGATAGATAAAATATTGGCTGAGAAGAAGCCCACCATTATCAATGAATTAAATATTCATTTTAAAATTCCCTGTTTACCTCCCTGTGAGTTTGCTGTAAACCGGCTGCTTAGCGTTCCTGCTTTTATCAATAACCAATATGCCGGAATTATTTTGCTTGCCCATTCGGAAAAGGACTACACGGAAGAAATGGTTCATATTGTTCAGCGCTTTATTAATATGTTTGCACTGGCGATATATCGTCTCAATGCTGAAGAATCGCTTCAGCTTGCCAAGGAGAAGGCAGAAGAATCAGACCGGTTAAAAAGCCAGTTTCTTTCCAACATGTCGCACGAAATACGTACGCCCATGAACGCTATTCTTGGCTTTGCTGAAATGTTGCAGGATCCGGAACTGGATATTGAAGAGAAGGATCGCTTTCTGGATGTTATCCTCAGAAGTGGAGATAACCTTTTAAGATTAATAAACGACATCATTGATATTTCAAAAATTGAAGCCAGACAGTTAAGAATCATCTATTCTGATTGTCGCATTAATGAATTGTTTGCCGATCTTGACGGTTTTTTTAATAAAGAACTGGCCCGGCTGCGCAAAGAAAACCTGACATTTTATATTCAGGCAGGTAAATCAGAATCTGACTTCACCGTTTATACCGATCCTGTCAGGTTAAGGCAGATTATAACAAACCTTGTCGGAAATGCGATGAAGTTTACCGACGAAGGCTTCATCGAGTTAGGCTATCGGGTAAGGGCTGAAAAGGTTGAGTTTTATGTCCGCGACTCTGGCATTGGTATCCCTGTCGATCAGCAAAAACTTATTTTTGACCGTTTTGGCCAGGTCAAAGAGGTCGCTTCGCGAAATCTTACCGGAACCGGGCTTGGACTAACTATTTCGAAAAATCTTATAGAATTACTTGGCGGAACCATGTGGCTCGATTCCTTTCCCGGCGAAGGTTCAACTTTCTGGTTCTCCATTCCGCTTAAGGTTGGCCCCTATCGCTCAGACTCCTTGTTCGAATTTGAAGTTGCACATCATCAACAATTGGACTTAAGTGGTAAGCACATTCTGGTGGTAGAAGACGTTGATACAAATTATTTCTATATGAGTTCTTTACTTGGTAAACTCAATGCGGAAATTTCACGGGCCGCTGATGGTGCTATTGCCATTGAGATGGTAAGAAATAATCCTTCAATCAACCTGGTGCTGATGGACATCGAACTCCCTGTTATGGATGGCTACACAGCAACCCGGGAAATTAAAAAAATCAGACCTGATCTGACAGTAATTGCACAAACTGCTTTTGCCATGATGGGGGAGAGGGAAAAATGCCTCGAAGCCGGCTGCGACGATTATATAGCCAAACCTATAAGAAAAGAAATCCTGACCGAGGTTATTTCGAAGTATATTTAACCATCAGTCCACGCTGAGAACTTAGAATTTGACACCAAAACACTAAAATATTATCCGCCAGCTGGCTGACACCAATTTTAAATTATTGATTTACATTATCATACACAATTTGGTGCCTTGGCGCCTTGGTGTCTAACCTTCTTTTTTGACTTTTCGGAGCAGGCTCAATTTTTCATTCTATACATATCTTGGGTCGCTCATCAGCGGTAGTTTTGCCATCCTGGCAACCTCTACCGAAGGAAACCCGAACTCTTCAACTACCTTGCCCAGCAGCAGGTAAACACCCCGTCCCCGGAAAGGAAAGGCTTTGGCTACATCGGGAAAATGCACTGTATCGAAGAATTCTCCTTCACTGTCGAAGAAAGTGGCAAAATGCATGATCTCATTTTTGATGGTCCGCACATACTTGATGGTGACCAGAACCCCAACCATTTTTACGGTTTGTCCGAGCGATTCACTCAAGTCCCGGGCTGCTATCTGGCCTCTGAAATTCGTTTTAAGCATATCAAAATAATTCATACTCACCGGAAAATCAAGTAACTCAATTTCATCGTAGGCATCTTCGAGTGGATTGTGAACCAATACGGGCAGGCTGAATTGTCTTACCGGTTGTCTGAAAAGCGAAACAGCGGGCTCCGGACGCTTTTTGCCGGCCAGCATGTGGGCTTCCCATAAAAGTTGCTGCTTGCCAAGCCCGGTAAACCGAAGCGCCCCGGTTCTTATCAGGATGATCAGTTGCTCCATGGCAGGATGTACGCGTTCCACAAAGTCGTAGAGATCTGTAAACAGGCCATTTTGCTCTCTTTCGGCAAGTAAGGCGCTGGCCAGACTGCTCTCCAGCCCCGAAATATGGACAAACCCAATGAAGATGGTATTTCCGGAAAGCATATTGAGGTAGTTGCCATGGTTTATGCAGGGTAGTTCGATGTTTGCCCCACAGCGCCGTGCTTCGTTAAAATAGACCCAACTCTGGTAAAAACCACCGAAGTTGTTGATCACGGCAACCATAAATTCAATCGGAAAGTACGATTTAAGGTACAGGCTCTGGTAGCTTTCCACGGCAAACGAAGCCGAATGGGCTTTTGAGAATGAATAGCCGGCAAACGACTCAATCTGACGCCACACCTCATTTGTTACCGTTTCGGAATAGCCTCTGTTGCGGCAGTTTTCGAAAAACTTATCAATGATCTTCTGAAACTCCACCCTCGACCGGTACTTTCCGCTCATGGCACGCCGCAACACATCGGCATCGGCCAGGTCGAGGCCGGCAAAGTGATGGCAGATTTTCAGTACATCTTCCTGATAGACCATTACGCCATAGGTTTCGCTCAACTGCTCCTTCATAATCGGGTGTATGTAATCGAACCCATCGGGATTGTGGAAGCGGCGGATGTACTCACGCATCATGCCCGACCGCGCCACCCCCGGCCTGATAATGGAACTGGCTGCCACCAGGCTGAGGTAGTTGTCGCACCGCAGTTTTTTAAGTAACCCACGCATGGCGGGGCTTTCAATATAAAAGCATCCATTGGTTTCGCCATTGCGGAGTTGCTGTTTCACCCTGGGGTCCTGTTTGAATTTTTCTACCTGGTGTATGTCGATGCTGATGCCATGGTTTGCTTTTATAATATCCACGCAATCGCGGATATGGCCGATACCGCGCTGACTCAGGATATCCAGCTTTTCGAACCGGAGGTCTTCCGCCACGTACATATCCCATTGGGTAACGGGCATCGACTTGGGTGGCAGGTCGAGTGCCGTATAGCAAGTGATGGGCTCTTCCGAAATCAGCACCCCGCCGGCATGTATGCTTCTTATATTTGGGAAATCGGTCATTCGGATGCCGATTTCAGTGATGTGCCGGGTAATGTCATCCTGGTTCAGTGGGTTGTCAGGCTCATTCACCAGGCGATCGAGTTCGGCCTTGGGTAGTCCCATGACTTTTCCCAACTCGCGCAGTATTGATTTTCCTTTAAAAGTGGATGTTGCACCCAGCAGAGCGGTATGGTCACGCCCGTATCGTTTAAAGATGTAATCGAGTACGTCGTCGCGTTCCTTCCACGAATAATCAATGTCGAAATCGGGCGGGCTGCTGCGCTTTGGGTTCAGGAAACGCTCAAAGTAAAGGTTTAGCTCAATTGGGTCAACATCGGTGATTCTGAGGCAGTAAGCCACAATGCTGTTGGCCCCGCTACCACGGCCTACATGGTAGAATCCGCGCGACATGGAGTAGCGGATAATGTCCCAGGTAATGAGAAAATAAGCACCAAAGCCCAGCCGGTCGATGATGTCAAGTTCATGCCGGACACGCGCGGCTGCTTCACGGTTATTTTTACCGTAGCGATACGCCAGGCCATCGGCAGCCAGTTTTTCGAGCAGCAGACGGTCGTCGTATGCGGTACCCGTGAAGGTCTTTTTGTTTTTAATTATCCGGTAATCGAAATCTATACTGCAGCGTCCCGTCAGCCTTTCGGTATTTCTGATCAAATCAGGATAATTCTCAAAAATTTTCTTAAGGCTATCCAGGTTTATCATCATCCGCTCATTTCCGGCAACCATTTCCGGCGTGAGGCGGCTCAGCAGTATATTATTGTCGATAGCGCGCAGGTAGCGGTGCAGTTCATAGCCCTTTTCACCGGTAAAGGCAATGGGCGAATGAATGATGTATTTACCCGGATATTTCTGATAATCAGACATCGTCAGCCTGTTGATGTCCGTGGTTGTAACCCCGGTAAACTCATTCTCGGCCATTTCGCCCACCTGCCTGCTGCCAAACGGATAAACCACCAGCACATTCTTAAAGGGTGGAGCCGGCGAGGGTAGGGGAGTCTTCTGTATATTACTCCGGCTCAGCAGGTCGTTCAGTTCCTTGAATCCCTGATTGTTTTCAGCTATTCCGGTGTAAAGCAGCCGGTTACCATCTCTGAACTCAACACCTGCCATCGGGCGGATACCCGTCTTCTTACAGGCCTTTACAAAATCGATGGTGCCTGTGGTGTTGTTAATATCAACAAGCAGTGCTACTTCTGCACCCGCTTCCGGAGTAAGGCGTAGAATTTCATCGATAGACAGGGTGCCGTAGCGCAGGCTGTAATATGAGTTGAAGGTTAAGTGCATTTTAGAAAGCTCAAAGTAAAAAGTAAAAAGCTCAAAGTAAAAAGTAAAAAGTGAAAAGTAAAAAGTGATTTAAGGGTTATAGGGTTTCAGGGTTACATCAAGGGTTTCAGAATTTCAAGAGTTTCAGGGTTTCAGGGTTTCAGAGGTTCAAAGGTTCAATGGTTCAAGGGTTCAAAGGTTCAAAGGTTCAAAGGTTTACAGATTGCTTGTTTGCCAACTGCCAACTGCCTTTTGCCAACTTTTATAATTGTGCTATTTAAGGGCATAAGGGTTCAAGGGTTCAAAGGTTCAATGGTTCAAGAGTTCAAGGGTTTAAGAGTTCAATGGTTCCCCGCCAAAGTGTGGGCAATCTGCTTCGCTTCGCAAAGATTCAGGAATTCGCAACATATTTTTTTTTGCCAACTGCCAACTGCCTTTTGCCAACTTTTATAATTGTGCTATTCAAAGGTTCAAGAGTTCAAGAGTTCAAATGTTCAAAGGTTTACAGATTGCTTGTTTGCCAACTTATTCAATTGTATTTGTCAATGGTTCAATGGTTCAATGGTTCAGGGTTATATCAATTAGACATTAGAAATTAGAAATTAGAAATTAGACATCATTCCTCATCCCATGCCAGTGGCCCCAGTGCGGCGGCACGTGTTACGGCACGGCAGCCAAAGCGGTTACGTATGCGATCCATGGCCTGGTAGAGGCTGATGGTTTGTGGTGAATCGTCGAACATGCTGATCTGCTGTACCCCGCTTACCAAATAACTGAATTTTACCCCGATCAGCCGGATGAGCATACGACGCTGATACAGCCTTTCGAACAGGTTGCGGGTAAGCGGAAGCAATGTATGATCGAAGGCAGTGTAAGGAATGCGGTGCTGGAGTGTATGTGTATCGAAATTGGCATAGCGCACCTTCACGGTAACGCACGAGGTCAGTTTCTGCTTTGTGCGCAACTGGTACGATAGTTTCTCAACCATCTTCAGCAGCAGGTCGTTGATCATGGCTATGTCGATGGTATCCTGTTCAAAAGTGGTTTCGGTGCTTATCGATTTGCGTTCAGAGTAAGGTTCAACAGGCGTAGGGTCAATGCCGTTGGCCTTTTTCCAGATGATGATACCGTTTTTGCCCAGCACACGTTCCACCATTTCGACAGGCATACGGCTCAGTGTATCGATCCGGGCAATACCCATGGAACGCAGCAGGCGGAAGGTTTTATCGCCAATACCCGGAATTTTGCTGATCGAAAGCGGACTCAGGAATGGCATCACCCGCTCACGCGATATTTCGAGTTCTCCATTGGGTTTGGCTTGCCCTGTAGCTATTTTCGAAACGGTCTTGTTTACCGAAAGGCCCAGTGAAATAGGCAGGCCCGTTTCGCTGATAACCCGTTGCCTCAGATCGTGCGACCACTTAATCGCCCCGAAAAAACGGTCCATACCCGTAATATCGAGGTAATGCTCGTCGATAGAGGCCTTTTCGTAAACGGGCGCCTGTTCGGCAATGATGTTGGTGACCTCGTTTGAGTAGCGGGTGTATTGCTCCATGTCGCCACGGATGACGATAGCATCGGGGCAAAGTGCGCGGGCCATCTTCATGGGCATGGCCGAATGCACCCCAAAAGTGCGTGCCTCGTAGCTGCAGCCGGCTACCACGCCACGGTCCGACATACCACCGATAACCACCGGAAGACCGTTTAGTCGGCTGTTGTTGAGGCGCTCAACCGACACAAAAAATGTGTCGAGGTCCATGTGTAGAATGGTTCTGTCGCCGCCGGATGATAGCATAAAAAAATATTTTTAAGCGTTTGTTGGATTGTTGATTTTTTGTTGTAATTTTGATTAAAATCTAACCAAAATTTTGATTACAATATAATCATTATTTTAACAAATGCAATAAATTATGAATACTTTTGCTTCAAACATCAAACTATTACGCAAGCGGCGCGGACGCACCCAGGACGATGTGGCCTTTACCCTTGGTATGAAAAGGCCCACCCTGAGTGGTTACGAAAATGAGGTTGCCCAGCCCGGAATTGAATCACTGCTTACTTTTTCGAAATACTTCGGAATTTCAGTTGATACGCTGCTTAAGATAGATTTGTCAAAACTTTCGCAGAGCGAGTTATCGCAACTGGAGAAGGGGTACGATGTGTTTATTACCGGTAGTAAAATCCGGGTATTGACAACCACCGTCGATAGCAGCAACAATGAAAACATCGAAGTGGTAAACCATAAGGCTTCGGCCGGTTATCGTATGGGTTTTGCCGATCCTGAGTATATAAAGGTGTTGCCAACATTTCACATGCCATTTCTTTCGAAAGACCGTAAATACCGTACCTTCCAGATCAGCGGGGACTCGATGCTGCCAATTCCGGACGGCTCGTGGGTTACCGGAGAATTTGTACAGAACTGGAACCTGATCCGTGATGGCCAGCCCTATATCATTCTTACCCTCGATGATGGAATTATGTTTAAAGTGATATCGAACCACATAAAACAGGATGCAAAATTATCACTGCATTCGCTCAATCCGTTTTATGAACCTTACGACATTGAAATAAAAGATGTGCGTGAAGTCTGGAAGTTTGTCCACTACATCAGCAGCGCCATGCCCGAACCCAACCTGCCACGCGAAGAACTGGCTGTTACGGTGGCTTCCCTTAAGAAGGACATGGAAAAGCTTAAAAAACAGGTAACTGCCGGACAAGTGCTGAAACTGCCGTTTGACGAAGCGTAAGAGTGAAGAGAGTGTAAAGTGGATGTTTCAGAGTTTCAGAGTTTCAGAGTTTCAGAGTTTCAGAGTTTTAGAGTTTCAGAGTTTCAGGGTTTCAGGGTTACAGGCCTGCCCGACTGACTTTTACAATGCTGAATCTGAGAATGATTTCTGTCGGTCAGGCGGGGTTACAGAGTTATAGAGTTATAGAGTTATAGAGTTACAGAGTTACAGAGTTACAGAGTTTCAAAGGTTCAAAGGTTCAAAGGTTTAAAAGTTCAAAGGTTCAAAGGTTTAAAGGTTTCAGGGTTGGTGGCTGAGTAGCTGCAGTACTGGACTTTTTATTTAAGCCAGATTTTACCGCAACGTATCGAAGCCCAGGGTTTCAAAGGGTTCAAGGGTTCAAGGGTTCAAGGGTTCAAGGGTTCAAGGTTTCAAAGTTTCAAAGTTTCAGAATTTCAGAGTTTCAGAATTTCAGGGTTACAGGGTTGGTGGCTCCAACTTTCCAGCGTTCCATCATTCCAGTGTTCCAGTGTTCCAGTGTTCCAGTGTTCCAATGTTCCATCATTCCAATGTTCCATCATTCCAATGTTCCATCATTCCAATGTTCCATCATTCCAGCGTTCCATCATTCCAGTGTTCCAATGTTCCATCATTCCAGCGTTCCATCATTCCAGTGTTCCATCATTCCAGTATTCCATCATTCCATCATTCCATTATTCCATCATTCCATCATTCCATCATTCCATCATTCCAGTATTCCATTATTCCAACTTTTTTATTCATTACAATCTGTTAGTTAAGTAAAATTACTTACCTTTGCACACATTTTCAGAACATAAGCTTAAATTTTCAAAATGATAAATATTACCCTGCCCGACAATTCAGTCCGACAGTATCAAGAAGGGGTTACCGCACTCGAGATTGCACTCAGCATCAGCGAAGGCCTGGCCCGTAATGTGCTTTCAGCAAGTGTCAACGGTGAAGTGTGGGATGCGACACGACCTATAAAAGAAGATGCTCAGGTTAAATTGCTTACCTGGAATGATCAGGAAGGAAAGTCAACCATGTGGCATTCATCGGCTCACCTGATGGCTGAAGCCATTGAATTGCTTTATCCCGGCGTAAAATTCGGGATAGGACCGGATATTGAAAATGGCTTTTATTACGATATGGACTTTGGCGCTAAACAAATCACTCCAGAAGATTTAAAAGCGATAGAAATTAAAATGCTCGAGCTTGCCCGTGAAAAACAGCAATATTTACGCCGCTCGGTTTCAAAACCGGAAGCGCTGGCCTATTTCACCGAAAAGAATGACGAGTATAAACTTGAACTGATCAGCGCACTTCCCGACGGAGAAATTACATTTTACGAAACCGGGAAATTTACAGATCTCTGCCGCGGCCCGCATCTGCCTGATACTTCACCCATTAAAGCCATTAAGCTTCTGAATATTGCCGGCGCTTACTGGCGTGGTGACGAAAAGCGCAAAATGCTTACCCGCATTTATGGTATTACTTTCCCGAAACAGAAAGAACTCGAAGAATACCTGGTATTGCTCGAAGAAGCCAAAAAACGCGATCACCGCAAGTTGGGCAAGGAACTGGAGTTGTTCACGTTCTCTGCAAAAGTAGGCCAGGGATTACCATTGTGGCTTCCAAAAGGAGCTCAGCTTCGCGAAAGACTCGAGAATTTCCTGAAAGGCCTTCAGCGCAAAGCCGGTTATCTGCCTGTTATTACACCGCATATCGGCAACGTTGAATTATACAAAACCAGCGGACATTTCCAGAAATACGGCAAAGATTCATTT
>JBBQBC010000061.1:0-17670 GCA_038317155.1 Bacteroidales bacterium | reverse complement strand
TCTTGATGAGTTAGGTGGAACTTTTTCATCTAAGATACTGAATGCCAGTATATTATATTCATTTTTTGGCAATAGTTATCACCAAGTTATTAACATATTATGTTGATATTCAGATTGTTGTAATTTTTGTCATGTACTAAATCAAATGTATTAAGTATTTATTATGTATCAACCAAATACCTAAAAATTAATTTTGTAGCCCGTCACAAATAAATGCAGCGGGCTTGTTATAGCGAGGGTTTTGTATCAACGAAGTTTATTTATTCAAAAGTTGCACCCGTCTTTGAAGAAGAAAGCCCGGACATAGGCCAGGGCTCTAGAAAAACCAGAAACCAGGGATTGACAATGGATACAGGAGCTGGGCAGTTTCCCCTACGCTCCACACACAAGGCCTGTAAATCATTGATTTACGGGCCTTGTTCTTTTGTGGAATCGAAATTATTTCCTGATGCTATTTGTCTTCAGGCTTGCTGTTGGTTTCATCGGGTTTGTCATCGCCCGCCATACCATCCTTGAATTCCTTTATGCCCTTCCCAAGGCCTTTCATCAGTTCAGGTATCTTTTTACCACCAAAAAACAGCAGTACAACCGCAAGGATAATTATTATCTGCCAGGGTCCGACTACGCCTATTAAAATTCCTGTTATCATGGTTGTTGTTTTTATAATCCCTTACAAAAGTAAATATAAAACCACTCGGCATTCAAGCAGTAATCAATTAGTTTGATTTTATAATCCACGACTCCGGATTCTGTATGTTTTTCCCCTGCCACAATTCGAAGTGAAGTTTGGATTTTCCGGATTCATCACTCTGAATTACCCCGATTCTTTGCTTTGTCTTCACTTTATCGCCCTTTTTAACAAACAACTGATCAAGGTTGGAATAAACAGTCAAAAACTCCCCGTGACGGATAATTACAACATTGTTGTAGCTTGGCAAAACCATTGTTGAGGTTACCTCTCCATCAAATACCGCCCTCGCCGATTCACCTTTTGCAGTGGTAATGTCAATACCATTATTCTTTGTTTTAATGCCTTTCAGGATTGGATGCGCATGCTCTCCAAATGTAGAGGATATAATGCCCCTTTCTGTTGGCCAGGGTAAACGGCCCTTGTTGCCGGAAAAACTCGATGAAAGTTGTATTTCGGAAGGGGTAAGCCCGAATTTGTTTTCAGGTGCAGGCTTTACACCTGTTTTTTTGGCGGCATCACTTGCTTTGCGGATTTCCTCAGCAATCAGATTTTCAATGGCGCTCTGCAACTTTCGCGCAGCCCTTTCGCTGTCCCTGAGTTTTCTCAGAAGTTCTTTCTCTTTTTGCGACAGGTTCTTAATCGTTTTGTCCTGCTCGTTCTTCTCACTGGTAAGCTTTTGTTTTTCAGATTCCTCTGAATTTTTCAGCGATAATTTGTAAGCCTTTTGTTTTTCAAGCAGTTTTACTTTCTCATTCAGCAGCAATTGATTTTCAGTGATTACCCTCACTTGATTTTGCCTGTAACTGCTGTATTGCTGGAAATATTTTAGCCTTTGATACGCCTGGTTAAAATCATTGGCAGAAAAAATAAACATTAGCCTGGTATAGGCATTTCGGTTTTTGGCAGCATAATAAATCATCTTTGCATATTCCTGCTTAAGCTGTTTTATGGTATTGGTCAGATGATTAATCGTATCGTTGGTCTCTTCTATCTGGTTGTTTAGATTGCCAATTTCACCACTGATTGCCGAAATAAGCTCCTGTCTCTTATTTATCTTTTTATTCAGCAATACCAACTGGTTCAACGATACCTGCTTGGTCTTCTTGGTTTCTTCAAGCAGTTTGTTGGTATAGGTAATCTCCTCCTCTATTTTAGCTTTTTTCTGTTGCAACTGGGCCTTTTTATCCTGACCATAAACTGCTGGCCCAACGATTAAAAGCATGACAAATATTCCGGATAGATCCAGGTTTCGGGGTAACAAATATTTGACTATCAATGGCATTATCATAATTGCATTACTTAGAACTTATCGGATTTCCTGTATTTTGAAGGTATTCTGAACGGAAAAGCAATAGAATCGTTCAAAGTTACCTTTGAATACCGGACATCTATCTGGTTCTTATTCTCGGAAGTTTCCAGATCGAAGCTCAGTTTTTCCGGAACTAATTGGTTTCCGGTATTCATATATTCATATTTACCTTCCAGTTTTCGTCCGCCCTGCTGTGTTTCGCGTACCAAAACCCTCGATATTTTAAAAGTCTCAGGGCTTAACCAGATGTGCTGAATGGGAATATTGATCAACTGGTTGTTACGCACATATTTTTTTAGTTTTCTCCTGTTGGTAGTTAGCAGGCTGTATTCCTGGTTGTCGATACCAGCCTTGAACGAACTGTTCTCGTAAAAAGAAAAGTCGTTACCGGTAAGAAATGCCTGGAGCATATCAAAATCGAGGGTACTGTTAATGAGCGAATTAATGTAATTAAAGTCACTTACAAAATAGTAGTTGTCGATACGGTTCATGTATTTAATCGAATCGTTGGTAATCAGCAATCGCGCCATTTCTATGCCAAGCACAGGCGAAATGGAAATCCAGATAAGGCTGTCCTTCTGAATCCTGATTTGTCCGCTGAATGAGGTTTCGTTTTTTTGTTGCGTAAACGAAGTAGTGAACCTTGCCGAGAATTTAGTGTATTTAAGTTCGTTGGATTTCAGATTGCTGAAAAGGTATTCAGGACCCTGCTCCTTTAATGGCTCCCTGATAGTCCGGCGAACTGTACTGCACGATGCCAGGAAAAAGATCAACAAGATGGTTGATAGAAGCCTTAGAGATCCGTGCGGGTTATAATTTCTATTCATAAAGCTTACCATCTTTTACTTTCATCTCAAGGAATTCCGAACCTTCTCCGGCTTCTTTTGCTTTATTCCACCATTGTATTGCTTCTGCAGTCCTGTTAAGCCGGTAGAGGATATCGCCGTAATGTTCAAGCTCAACTGCCCCTGGCTTATCATCCAGTTTTAGTGCTTGCTCAATCTGAACCAAAGCTTTTTCATATAATCCCTGTTTGTAAAGTACCCAGGCCCAGGTGTCGAGATACGTGGCATTGTTAACACTCAGTTTATTCGCTTTTTCAGCCATCCGTGCAGCTTTGTCCAGGTCCTCGCCCCTTAAAGAAAGGTAATAGGCATAGTTATTGAGCACCTGTGAATTCTCGGAGTTATACTTAAGCGCTGATTCATAAGCGCTGAAAGATTCCTGCTGCCTGTTTAATGCATGGTAGGAGTCACCGGTAAGACTGTAAAAATCAGCCATCATTGCATTGTCGTTCAACACAAATTTAACACCGGTTGTAAGTGATTTCAGGGCTTTGTCATATTCTTTTAGCAGATAGTTGGCGTAGCCGTTAAAGTAATAGGGCAAGGGCTGAACAGGGAAAAGATCAATAGCCTGGCTGCTTTCATCTGCAAGCATTTCAAAATTATTGGTAATTGCGTCAATCCTTAGGATGTTTTCCCATGTCTGGTACTTTCCGGGATCAAGTGTATTTACCTTGCGGAACATGATAAGGGCATCCTCATATTTCTCTGCCATCATCAGCATTTCACCTCTCAGCGCGAGCACACGTGGTTCGTTGGGATGCACTTCCACAAGTATCCGCGATAAATCCAGTACATCATCACGAATGCCATCATATTCACCCGTTTGCGAGTAATAGGTCATCATAATCTGCACCTTGGTATCTGCATCTAGCAAAGGATTGGCAAATCCTGTTTTCAGCAATTCAGTGGCTTTTTTTAAATCTCCCTTTTTACGGTAATAATCTGCCATTGAAATGTTGATATAGGGATTCCCCGGATCTACTTCCCGGATCTTCTGGTAGGTCTTTAGCCCTTTTTCATCAACCCCCTGCATCATATAAAATTCTGCCAGAAGCGACAGAATATGGCTGTCGGTTGGATAAGCCGCGGCAAGTTTTTCGAGCTCTTCGAGCGCTTTTTTCTCTTTACCCATTGCCAGATAGATCCGGTGCTTCTGCATCGAATATTCTTCATTTACCCCTGTCCCGGATTCAAGTTTATCGTAGATTTCTATCGCTTCCTGTGGTTTTTTAAGCAACAGCAGGGTATTCGCCAATTCATTGGCGTAATCGGTGTTGCCGGGGTTAGCGCTGTATAGACGCTCATATATTTTGCGTGCTTCATTGTATTGCAGATTATTAGAGTAAAGTCCTGCCAGGGTCAGGCTGTAATAGGTGTTATTGGGACTAAGTTCCCAGGCCTTCAAAGCATTTTGAATCGATTTTTCTATTTCACTACGGTTGTAATAGAGGAGCGATAATTCATACCAGGCTGCATCATTTGAGGGGTCTTCCGTAACACATTCCGTGAAAAGTGAAATGGCTTTGTCAGGATTATCCGTAATCTTTGCCTTGTTGGCGTCATAAAATAAATTGCGCAATCTTTGCTTTTCCTTTGCAATACGCAATTCTGACTGATCTGCCATATCCTCTTTACCATCAGGGAATTCCTGCGCCGGGCTTAAAAACGGGAACAATAAAAAGAAAAGCAGGTATTTAATTTTTGAAAAATTCATTAAATGGGTTTTGGTTTTTAATGCGGTATTTCTGTTTTTAGTTCTTCCCGGTATGGCCAAATCCCCCAGCTCCACGTGGGGAATCATTGAGTTCTTCGCTTTCCACCCATTCGGCTTTTTCGTGTCTGGCAATAATCATCTGGGCAATACGGTCGCCATTGTTAACTGTAAACGGATCAGCTGAAAGGTTTACAATTATAATCCTGATTTCACCCCTGTAGTCAGCGTCAATTGTTCCCGGTGAATTAAGGATTGTAATTCCCGACCTGGCAGCCAAACCACTGCGTGGTCTTATCTGGGCCTCAAATCCCTCTGGAAGCTCAATATACAAACCGGTTGGTATCATTGCTCTTTCAAGTGTTTTCAGCGTAACCGGTTCCGAAAGATGAGCCCTGAGATCCATTCCCGCAGAGGAAATGGTTTCATAGGCCGGTAAGGAATGTTGTGATTTGTTTACAATCCTGATCTGCATAAAGAGAGAAATAGGGTTTTAAAAAATGAATTGTTTAACAGGGTGCAAAATTAAGCATTAAAAGGCTTTGTTAACTACCGACCTGAACCTTTGCCGTTCGAAGTAGATAACATATCCTGCGAAAGCAAACAACATCAATGAATTTGTAAGATACTTCAGCCAAATCAAATCCGGAAAAGGGATAACAGAAATAGCATAAATGGCCAGCGTAATGACACTGTATTTTAAGGCTCTTTTCAGATCATAGTCAATTGGATAGTATTTTTGACCAATAAGATACGACATCACCATCATGGAAGCATAACAGATTAAGGTGGCCCATGCGGCGCCCATATATCCCATTACGGGGATCAGTATAAAATTCAGTAACAGCGTGATTGCTGCCCCCGCGACTGATATAACAGCTCCGGTTTTTGTACGGTCGGTTAGCTTAAACCAAACGCTTAGATTGTAAAAGACACCAAGAAATAGATTTGCCATTAAAAGAATCGGAACCACTCCCACCCCTTCCCTGAACGATTTGCCTACAAAGTGCATAACCACATCAATATACATCATGATGCCCAGAAATATAAACAGGCAGATAATAATAAAATAGTGCATCATGGCCGAATAGGTTGCTTTGGCGTTTAGTTTCCGTGCCTGGTCAAAAAAGAATGGTTCGGCTGCATATCGGTATGTCTGAATAAACAACGACATAAGAATTGAAATTTTATAGCAGGCGCCATATATTCCAAGTTGGGCCATTGCAGTGGCACGGTCAGGCAATAGATATTTTAGGATGATTCTGTCGAATGTTTCATTCACAATTCCCGCAAGGCCGAAAATCAGCAACGGCCAGCTATAACTCAGCATTTGTTTGAGTAAAACCTGGTCTGCCTTCAGACTTTTAAAAGGGATTTCAGGCAACAGCATAACAAAGGAAAGAACGCTCGCGATCAGGTTTGAAATAAAGATATACCCCACCCCTATTTCCGGCCTGTAAAAAGTGCTGATAAATCCTGCCAGCCCGCTCTCAGGGAAATGGGTCAATATGTAAGGGCAAAAAAGAAGAAAAAATAAGTTAAACCCGATGTTGGCTGTAATATTTACAATTTTGACCAGGGCAAAACGAAATGGTTTATTCAGCAGCCTCAGATTGGCATAAGGAATGGTGCTTATGGCGTCTGTTGCCAGTATGAGGGCAAACCATTTTACATATTCAGGATGTCCTTCATATCCCAGTTGAACTGACAAATAGGGTGCAGCTCCAAAAGTGACCACAAGAAACAGAATGGAAGTTATTCCCAAAGAAATCAATGAAGTTCCGAATACCTTGTTTCGGAATTCGCCCTGACTGGCAAATCTGAAATATGCCGTTTCCATACCGTAAGTCAGGATAATGAACAGAAAGGAAACATAGGCATACATTTCTGTAACAACACCATACTCAGCCGGCAAGAAAACACGGGTGTAGAGCGGAACCAACAGATAATTGAGCAAACGACCAATTATGGTAGGTAAACCATAGATCGCAGTCTGGCCGGCTAACTTTTTAAATGAGTTCAATGCAGAATCAGTTCTCAGCGTGCAAAATTCATTCTTCCAATGCAGGTAATTCAATAATAAAAGTAGTGCCTGCTACTATTCCGGGGGTAAAAGATATTTTACCGTCCGCCGAATCAATGATGTTTTTCACCATGGCAAGCCCAAGCCCCATACCCCCTGATTTTGTCGTAAAATTAGGGGAAAATATCTTTGACCTTTGCTCTTCATCTATTCCGGTGCCGTTATCGGTTATTTCAATCCGGTGTATATCACCAACAGTATAGAGCCGTATTTCTACAAGACCTTTTTGTTTGGGTGGAATAGCCTGCACCGCGTTATTGAACAGGTTGATAAAAACGCGTGAAAGTTGTTTCTCATCAGAAAAAACAAAGCAATCCTTATCGGGAAGGGTAAAGTTGAAATTGACCTCCGGATGCTCATTGAACAGTAAAAGGGTGTTCCGCAAAATAGCCGTAAGTTCAGTTTTCTTATTAGAAGGAGTCGGCAGCTTTGCGAAATCGGAAAACGCAGTGGCTATAGCTGCCAGTGAATCAATCTGTTGTATCAGTGTTTGGGTTGTTTTTTCAAGACGGCTGCCCCAGTCGGGGGTTTTATCATCCCATGATTTTCGCAGATGCTGAATACTCAGTTTCATGGGAGTGAGCGGGTTTTTAATCTCATGGGCCACCTGACGGGCCATTTCACGCCAGGCACTTTCCCTTTCGGAACGGGCAAGCTTTTCGGCGCTTTCGGCCAGTTTATCAACCATCAGGTTATACTCGTTGATCAGATCACCCAGTTCATCCTTTCTGCTATAACTGATTTTTTCGTTGGTTCTGCCAAGGTTAAGGCTACTAAACCGGTTCCTGATCAATTGCAATGGACGCATCAGATAATTACCGGCCAGCAATGAAATAAACACTGCCAATATGGTGAGGATTACGTAAATATTTATAAATGCTACCAGAAAGGTTGAAATTTCCTGCCTGAGTTCCTCTTCTCTTGCAAAATAAGGAAGATTAATATAAGCAGCGAGTTTGTTCTGCTCATTTCTGAATGGTATATAGGCCGACAAATAGTGGTAATTGCCAATCTGTTCGTTATCTATAAATAGAATACGCTTATTTCTGGCTAATTGGATAAATGGCCCTGCACCCATTAATTCAGATTTAAGACCTTCTTCGAAGATCTGGGGACGGGAAGAGGCAAGCAGCCGCCCATTGATATCATACAGGTTAATATCACTGAAAAACACCAGTGAAAACCTGGTGAGCAATTCTTCAAGATACGATTTCTGCGATTTATCCAATATATCCGTGGCAGCCAGTTTGTTCTCAATTTCAATGAGCACGGAGTGTGCTTTTTCACTGAGCATATCGCGGTTCTTCTTGTCGTTGAGATTTCTGATATTAATCATAGTGGTTAAGCCAACGGATAAGGAGGCAAATAAAACCAGCGCTACAACCATAAGCTGGAGACGGGTTTTGAAATCAAGATTTCTTTTCCGGCCAGCATACCGGAGATTGTATATCACCAAAATCAAAAGCAGCAATATAATATGGAAGATTAACTGGTAAGTAAACGGAGAAAGTTTATCCAGCAAACCATCGTTCCGCTTGCTTATTACAATGCTGGTTTCTTTATTGATGACATGAAAAAGATGGTTATACCCGTTTCTTTCAAAGAATGTAAAGTCTTCAGAAACAGGCACTATTTCGGATTCATTCACACTGTAATTATACTCACCTACATTTTTTACCAGTTCATCCCTGAAGAAAATAGCGTAGGAGTAATTGGAAATATCTGCCCGCGATGAAGAAGACTTATCCATTAATAATTCAGGATATCCAAGCCCTTTGGGTACATATTTTGGCGTAAGTTCAATAACCAGGTAAGCCGATTGTTGACCTTCTGTTGAATTATTCATCGCTATATTGGCAATATAACTGCTGGCATCGTAAGATTCACGGATAAAAAACAGGGACGGGCTGGCAGTTTTTTCACCAAGCCGGCCAATGATATCGGTAAAATATTTCCGGCAGCCTATTACATAGTTCAATGGCCTGATTTGTAATTTTTTTTCAGGGAAACAAAGTGTAACCTGAACATTGTATTTTGTCCAGTATCCTTTAAAATAGGTTAATTTCAGATATTCTGAGCATTGAGTTTCTTTTAACGGATCTGTCGAGGATAATCTGAAAAGTTGCTTTAAAGTTGTGTCGGTTAATATTAGCTTCTCTATATCTGCAAACAGGAATTCGCCCATTTTATCTCGTTCAGATGAAAGTCGTAATGACAGAAGCTTCCGTTCATTCCTCTCCTTCTGACTTTTACTTGCATAATTGCTATAAGATGAAATGAGCGTGATGATTAAAACAAGAATACTTATGGAGGTAAAATGCGGATACCGGAGCTTTTTACTGAAAATAAGGATCAGCACAAAGACATAAACCCCCTGAAGGGCGAGAAGCATTGGTTCCGGAAGGAAGAGTCCCCAGATTAAAGCTATGATATAAAACAGGATATTCACCAGCAGAAAAAAGACGGTAAGTCTTTTCCAACCTATCAATAATTGGGTGTACCTAAATAATGAAAAAGTGATAAAGAAATAAGCGATGAGCAGGAAGAAGATAATGAAGTAGGCCATGAGACCGAAAAACGAAAACTCCTGCACATTGCTTAAGTCGGTATTAAACGAAGAGTTATTGATCAAAATATTAAGAAGATAGCAGCAGAAATAAAAGAAGAAAACCGCTATCAGAACCATGAACACCGATTTTACATTACTACCCCGCTTTTTATCATCCGGACCAATATTGATTTTCTTCAACGACAGATATACTAAAAAGAAAACCAATGCAGCCAGCAGGCTATCGGTGAAAAAATCTCCTAACGAAGGAAGAAAGGATGAGTAGGCGAAATTTAGCGGACTGAATAATTCAGATCCATAAAGCATGGCAGGAATCCTGAAATAGAGAAGAGAAGCCCTTATTAAGAAAATATCAAGAACAAATAAAAAATTAAAAAACGGATGTGTTTTTATGGGAGTACGTTTGTTGTAAAGCACATAAATGGCTATGACCAGCAAAATCAATGCTGCCAGATAAAGCGTATAAAGAATAAAAATGCCTGTATTCGAAATTACTTCAGTTTTTTGAGACTTTACCGAGAAAAGGAAGTTCCCCGATTTGTCAACAACCGGTATTCCACTTGCATCATGGATAATATTGAAATAGGGCGGAGCGGAATAAGCCGGATTAAAGGCCGGAGACAGGTACTCGTTCTCATAACTGTATCCTGATTTAATAAGATCAGTGAGTATAAATGTCAGATCCCCGGACTTTTTGCTGATAACCTGATAAACGCCGTTCCCGGCTGATATAATCCGTTGATAATTCAAAGAATCCGCGAAAACACTGTCAGGACAGATTAAATTATCGGACCAGTAATACAAGGTTTTTCCCCGGAAGACATAAAGGCTATAGTATTTATCAGTTTGAACGGTAAAGTCAACCAGATTTTTAAAGGTAGGCTCCGGATTTGACTTAATCAGTTCATCGAGTATTACCGCCCCCTTTTCATAACGTTCGTTCAAACAGGTGTTTAGATCCTTGACTACCTTTTCCTGCCGGTGGTTATACTTATATAATTCAACATAGAAATAAGCCGAGAGCAACAGCAGCCCCGATAGAGAGAGCAAAATCCATTGCATATGATTTTTATAATGAAACCTATTCTTCATTACCTGATGATATTATGACATTAATTGTTGCATAGATGGATGAAAAAATATAAAACAATGAAAATCAATGTGTTAAAAATCGGTTTGGGCTATTCACATTTACTTAATGTGTTTTTTCGGCAATGGCAAAGTCATTTCTCTTGTAAAGATAGGAAACAGAGTGATCTCCAGGTCATGAAAAGCAGATTATTCCGGCATTTTTTTCAACACATAAATCAGGCTTGAGTACTCCCTTGTTCCCGATCTGGCTTTAGAATTTGATATATAGCCCTGAATGAACGATTTAAAATAAGACTGTTTTCCGGTCATGTACTTCTCACTTAACAGTGAAACATAATAGGCGTCGAAGGGCATAGGCAGAATAGCCGCTACGCTGAATCCATGTTTGGAGGCTAGTGCTGGTAATGATTTTCTACTGAAGTGATATAAATGCCGTGGGACATCCCAGGCGGCCCAATACCTGTAATAATATGCTGCATCGTGTGATACGTGATTGGGAAGGGCAATAAAAACAACACCATCATTTTTCAGCAAATGGAAAATATCGGCCATTCTTTGGTTAATATCAGGAACATGTTCAAGAACATGCCACATGGTAATCATATCAAACGATTCACTTTCAAGGAGTTCAATCTGTGCTTCCTCTATAACTTCCAACTTGTACCTGGATTCGGCAATATTTCTTGCTTTCTCATTGGGTTCAATTCCCAACGTTTTCATTCCATGCGATGAGCAATATTTCAGAAACTCACCGGTTGCACATCCGATATCCAGAACAGCGTTGCCGTGGGAATACTTTTTTAATAGGTTGAATTTCTTTTTGTGTGTATAATTTCGGACTAAGTGATAGACCCTGCTGATCGCATCTGTACTTTCGCTGGAATGTGATATATAATTTTCAGAAGCATAGTAGTCGCCAAGTTTTGATAATTCTGGCATGGGCCTGGTTATCAGCAAACCACAACCACTACACTTATAAATGGAAAATTCATCACCACTCAGAAAATAGTCTTTAACATTCAATACAGTTGTAAATACCTTATTATCACAGATTAAGCAACTTTCAGGAGCTGAAATTTGGGAGTGTTCCACGTGAAACAATTTAGGGTGAGCCCGGTTTTTTAACGGCTTAAAAATACAATTAATACTGATATGTCGGCTGGTGAAACGCCGTTAATTCTGCTGGCCTGTCCAATGGTTTCTGGTTTCAGTTTACTTAGTTTTTCTCTTGCTTCAAACGATAGTGAGGTCAGAGAATTGTAATCAAAATCAGGTTTAAGGTAAATATCGTCGAACTTCGAAATTTTCTCGGCAATCTCCTTTTCCTTATCTATATATCCCTGATACTTGGTCAGTATCTCGGTCTCTTCAATTACCTCTTCAGTTAAAGTTAAGTAGGAAGAAAAGTGTTCTTTGACGGATGGTAAACATTCAATAAGCTGCCTTAGGCCGATTTGGGGACGAAGCAGCAGCGTTGATAATTTCACCTTCTGAATGATGGAAGCCGTATCAAATTTTTCAAGTAAGCCGTTTACCTGATCCGGAGATACACTTAATTCGGAAAGAAAACGCAATGCCTTATTAACGTATGTCAGTTTTTCCCCAGCCCTGTTATAACGCTCAATACCCGCAAGCCCTAATCTATAAGCTATAGGCGTTAAACGTAAATCAGCATTATCCTGTCTGAGCAGGATCCGGTATTCTGCCCGTGAGGTAAACATACGGTAGGGTTCATCTATTCCTTTTGTGATAAGATCGTCAATCAGGACACCGATGTAGGCGTCAGATCGTTTCAAAATAAAAGGAGATTGTTCCCTGACTTTCAGGTGAGCATTTATACCTGCCATTAACCCCTGTGCGGCAGCTTCTTCATATCCAGTAGTACCGTTAATCTGGCCTGCAAAGTAGAGATTCTCAATCAAACGTGTCTCCAGGGTATAACGAAGTTGAACCGGCGGAAAATAGTCGTACTCTATTGCATAGCCTGGCCTGAAGATTTTTGCGTTTTCAAAGCCGGATACCTTTTGGAGTGCTTTTAATTGAATATGGTCGGGAAGAGATGATGAAAATCCATTAACGTAATATTCCACCGTATCCCAACCTTCTGGTTCAATGAACAACTGATGCCGGCTCTTATCACTAAAACGATCTATTTTATCTTCAATCGATGGGCAATACCTGGGTCCTCTGCCTTCTATCCGACCTGCATACATGGGCGACTCATCGAAACCAAGCCTTAAAATATCATGAACAGCCGGACTCGTATAGGTGAGGTAGCAACTTCTTTGTTCGGTTAAAACCGGCGTGTTGGTATAGGAGAATTTTCCGGGATTTTCATCACCTGTTTGCTCATCCATTTTGGTAAAATCAAGAGATCTGCCGTCAACTCTTACCGGTGTTCCGGTTTTTAACCTGGCAGTCTCAAATCCTAATGCGACTAAATTCTCGGTTAATCCATGCGAAGCTTTATCGCCCATTCTACCACCACCGAAGTTTTTCGTGCCTATGTGAATAATACCATTCAGGAAGGTTCCATTGGTGAGAATTACTGTTTTGCCACTTATCAGCTGACCCATTGTGGTGGTTACACCTGTAACCCTACCATCATTGGTAATTACACCTGTAACCGTATCCTGCCAGAAATCGAGATTGGGGGTTTGCTCAAGCATCCGGCGCCATTTCTCTGAGAAACGCATTCTGTCGCTTTGGGCTCTTGGACTCCACATGGCCGGACCTTTTGACCGGTTGAGCATCCTGAATTGTATCATGGTTGAATCGGTTACAATTCCAGAGTAACCGCCAAGGGCATCAATTTCGCGGACAATCTGTCCTTTAGCTATACCACCCATTGCCGGATTGCACGACATCTGGGCAATGGTATTCATATTCATAGTAACGAGCAAAACAGAAGAGCCCATGTTGGCAGCGGCGGCGGCAGCCTCACTTCCAGCGTGGCCTGCACCCACTACTATAACATCATATTCTTTGAACATTCAATCAATGTTTCACGTGGAACAATGGGAAAAATTACCTGTCAGGTACTGCATTTTGTGTAAACAAAAAGTGCAGCCCAATGTTGGAAATCAGAGGGGCTGCAAATTTAGTAATTAATCCGGCTTCTTTTAGGAAGGAGCTATTTTGGCGGGAATAAGGCCAGAAACTCATCTTCTTTCTGCCGCATGGTGACCTTGTCTTTTGATTTTTTATCTTTATAGCCACATAGATGCATTACACCATGAATAATAACCCGGTGCAATTCATCTTCAAATGATTTGGAATATAGTCTGGCATTTTCCTTTACCCTTTCTATACTGATGAAAATATCGCCGATAATCAACGATCCTTCATTGTAATCAAAGGTGATGATATCCGTAAGGGTATCATGTTTGAGATATCCTATATTCAATTCAAGTAAAAACGGATCATCGCAAAAAATAACGCTGAGATCTCCCGGTGTTCTGCCCTCTTTTGTGATTGCATCAGTTATCCAGGATCTTACACGTTTTATATTTCGCAGCCGGAAACCGGAATTTTCATTAAAAAAACCTATGCCCGATTTATGCATTTTTTTAAATTTATTAGGTTGCAAAGTTATCAATATTGGCAGAAAGCACTGTGAATAGAAATAAAAAAACCGGTCTGTTTACCGGTTTCTAGTTGTTGTTGTTATTTCGTAGGAGGAATACTGAGAAAATATTCATTGACCTTATTTTTGTAATACAATCTGAAGGATGGCGGAACTGTTCTCAACAATTCTGTTTCACGCGAAGGAATTCCAATACTGTTGAAAAAGGATGCAGGATCAGGTTTTGGCAGATCGCGGCCCTGGGTCGATTCGCGTCGCTCTTCCTGCTCGCGCTGCATGTCTGCTTTTTCCGATTCCAGCATTCTGGTAAGAATCTCTTCCTGCCTGCGCATGGTTTCCTGATTCAGGATTTTATTCACCAATTCTGTTTCCGTTTTGTCCATTTCATCAATCATCTTGTTAAGACCATTTTGATTTAAGGAACCTTCTTTCTGCATTTGGTCGCGGTACTCCTGTAACTGGTTTCGCAACGCCTCCTGTTGAGCTGCCATACGGGCAAGTTGTTCGCTCATTGCCCCCTGACCGGTCTTCCCCTTTTCACCTTTGCCTTCTTTCATGCCCTTTTTGATTGCTTCCATTTGCTGGTTAAGTTTTTCCTGCATCTGACGCATCGATTTCATAGATGAGGGCTTGCCCATTCCTGGGGATGGACAACTTTTCCCGGATTTTCCTGACGATTTCATCGACATGTTCTGTTGCATCTTCTTCATAGATTCAGCAAGCATCAATGCAAGATTATTGACTGAGGTCATGACAAACTGTTGCTTACCTCTCGCGGTAGGAATAACGCGGTTGTTTAATGCAAGCATTACCTGATCAACATTATCATTAATTGCCGAGATTTCACGGTTCACAAAAGATTCAATCATCGCCTGCCTTTTGCTCAGCGCATATAGGGAATCTTCCACCATCAGTAAATTATCCTTCAATGCTTTTTGCTGTTCGATAATTCTGGTGTATTGCGGATCGGTGCGACCGATGGTTGCCAGTTTGTCAATAAGACCTTCCTGATCAAATGAAATGCGGACCAGGTTTTCAAGTATGGCCCGCAGCGCCTCTATATCTTCTCCCAACTCTTCCTCTTCCATATCCTGTTGCATTTCGGAAAGCTGATCACTCATCTCCTGCATTTTGTCCGAAGCATCTTTCTGTGATTTTGATGCCTTTTTCATCTGACTATCTTTCAGGTTTTTCTTAGAGTCATCCAGGTCCTTTTGAATTTCCTCTTTCTTTTGTTCAGGCACTTTAAAGTTACTGGGCTCCTCAAGTTTTTCATTAAGATCCTTAATGTCCTTTAAGTCCTGCTTTAGCTTGTCGAAATCCTGATTAATTTTTTCCTGTTCATTACTGAGTTTTTCCTGATCTTTTTTGTCAGCATTATCTGTTTTCTCTGAAAGTTTTTTCTGCTCTTCTGATAATTCTTTTAATTTATCAATGGTATTTGTGAGTTTTTTGTCAAATTCCAGTTGTTTGAAAAGTTCCAGGTTACGGTCCAGGGCCTTCTCCATATCCTCAGCATTAAACTTCATTTTATCAAGAACTTCGTTAAGCTTATCCTTATCCAGGTTTTCCATCATTTTCTGGAGTTCATCAAACAACTTTTTTAAATCATCTGACATGATCTCTTCAAAGAGTTTTTCGAGCTGACGCTGTTTTTCAGCAATCGTTTCATTCATTTCGTTGTATTGCGATTCCTTTTTATTGGATTTCTCATTCTGCTGTTTCATTTCTTCAACTTGTTTCTGAAGATTTTTCTGGCGGTCGAGAAGATCCTGCACCTGCTTTTTCTCCTGATAATTCAGGCTCTTTTTATCAAATAGTTTTTTATTCAACTGGCTGATATCCTTTTGAATTTTACGCGCTTCGTCAATACTCTTGTCAAGTTCGCTTTTAACATTATCCTGGTTTTTTTCAACCATCTTCTCTATTTCTTCACGGGTCGGAATTTTAAGCATCATTTTTTGCGAACGGGATGACTTACTTCCATTCACCCCGTCGTTATCCCAGATAATAAAGTAGTATTCAATTTCGTCGCCCGGCTGAAGTCCGGCATCAGCGACATCATACAAATGGTAAAACTGTTGCTGGCTCTTATCTTTCTGAATTGGCACCGGGACTGATCTTTCTGCCGAACTTTCCCCGTCAATCGTTTTTCGGGATAGTCTGAACTCCATATTCCGGAAACCGTAGTCATCTTTTATCAACCCCCTGAAATACAACCTGTTATCGTAAACTGAATCACGGTATTCTTCAACCGTTACCGAAGGGTACAGATCAGGTATAACATTGATAAAGAATGACATAGAATCAGAACTCCTCATATATTGATTCTCAATACTGATAGTATAAGGGGTTGGAGCCATGAGCCGTTTTGAAGTGGTGATAGTGTTGGAATTTTTCACTTCAATTTTCTCAGAACGCTCACCGGTTTTCATGGTCAGAAAACGGGTATCGCGGGTGTAGAACTTCCAAACCGCGTTGGTTCCCTGGGGCACGGAGATATCACCAGTATTTGACAATATTTCTGACTTTTTCCCGGTATAGGCCGGGTAGTTGAGTTCCAGATCAAAATTCAGGATGATGGGTTTAGGTAAAACAACAAGTTCATAATCAATTGTATATCGCCCAACAGCTTGAAAATTAAAACGTTGGTTCTTCTGAACTTTCCTGAAAGTGTAGGTGTAATTCAATTTGTCAGATGCATCCATGCGGTATTCGGTTCCCTCAATTGCGATGAAAACCTGGTCAGGGATCTCCTCCCCTTTAACCTTAACTTTAAGGACAAAATCTTCCTGCTGAACGGCTTTTAACTCCTTGTTAACAATGATGATGCTGAACGGCATCGGCTTTTCGAAGAAAACGGAATGATTGATCAGCCGTTTACCGGGATCGGTAATGGCATGTGGAGAAAACAGGAGAAAAAGAGCCAGTATAAGTACCGGTGGCAATGCATAAAACAGATATTTTCTGTTCCTGGATAAGTCAATTGCTGAAACGAAAGGAACAGGTTTTAGTTTTTCAGCCTTCTGATTGATTCCGGCAAGAATAAGCTCCTTCTGGCGTGGATTTTCTTCTGCCAGTGAGTTTAATTGAAGAGTATTCAACAGTGTATCACTGACTTCCGTGAAATGCTTGCCAATAATTCCGGCAGCCATTTCACGCGAAATTCTCTTGCCTGCCTTGTTTAATTTGAGCAAAGGGATCAGCACGAACCTTACAAGTATTGTCGTTGCACTGATAAGGTAGGTATAAAACAGTGCTGTCCTGACAGGGACCGAAAACCAGGCCAGTGATTCGAGTTGAGTGAAAATCAGGAAAAAGGTTCCCAGCAGGGCAATGCTGTAAAGCCCTCCCCTTATCAGTTGATTGGCATAATACTTCCTGATAAAGGCATCGAGTTTGTCTATGAGTATGTTGTAGTTGTCGTTCATTTTCTTTTTTGAAACTAAAATTGTCCCATCAAATCATTTTTAAATGGAAACAGTTAAAGATAAAACGTAAAGTCTTCGTTCTTGTTTTACTATTTTAAAAATTGATCCCGGATTAAAGTCCGGTAATTGATGCACAAATTAAAAAATATTGTCCAATAAATCATTTTGCATCAAAAACCTCTATTCCACTCCAGTCATCAGGAATTCCCTTTTGAATATTGTTTTTACACCGGTTAACATAAAATGTAGCCACCGAATCGTGTTGGTTGATCTTTACAACGTCGCTGAATACTTTTAGTGCCTCTTCAAACTGTTTATTTTTATAAAGGTCTATTCCACTGCCAAACAGT
>JBBQBC010000060.1:0-17914 GCA_038317155.1 Bacteroidales bacterium | reverse complement strand
AAAAGTTAGGCGATGTGTTAGGCCTGGAAGTAAGCCTGAAACTTAAAAATGTAACTCCTAAGAAATGAGAAAGGCTAAAATACTATACAAGGATGAGGAAGCTGCCATAATAACCCAACACGATGATGGTTCGTTTACATTTAGGTATAATGGTGCCTGGATGGCCGACAACACCAAACCCGGTATCAGTCTTACTTTGCCTAAAACCAAACAAGAGGTTTATTCAAAATTCTTATTTCCGTTTTTCTACAACATGCTTCCTGAAGGATCTAACAAACAAGTGGCGTGTAAATTGAATAGAATTGACCCGGCGGATTACTTCGGACTGCTGATGAATACTGCAAAAAACGATAGTATTGGTGCCGTTAGGGTCATAAAAATTGAAGAGCAATGAGTTTCCCTGATATAAATTATTGTCCCGGTACTTTAGCAGAAGGTTTTCATACCTATAGCCCAACCTGTTTGAAAAGAGTCTTTCAGGGTAAAACTGTGCATCATGTTTTACCATACGATTCACCGGCATCCAACCCCGAAACAGATGACCTTTTCGATCAAAACCGAAAACACATGTCTATTTCAGGTGTGCAGGAAAAATTTTCAGTATTGCTCGAAAAAAATAAGTTACGACTTATCAATGAAGGTGAGCGTGGAACCTATATCCTGAAACCAATTCCGGGTGTTAGTAAAAAGCCTGATCAAATGCCGGCTAACGAACATCTTACCATGCAGATTGCCCGGCAGGTATATGGCATTGAAACAGCCGAAAATGCACTTATTTTCTTTAAAAATGGCGCTCCTGCCTATATTACTAAACGTTTTGATGTAAAAAATGACGGCACAAAACTAGCTCAGGACGATTTTGCATCCCTGGCAGGTAGAACGCCACAAACCTATGGAGAGCATTACAAGTATTTGGGAAATTATTTTGAGTTATTCCAAATCATGCAGACTCATTTATCTGCATACAAAGTTGAAGCACCGAAACTATTGAAAATACTTGTCTTCAATTACCTGTTTTCGAATGGCGATGCGCACTTTAAAAACTTTTCTTTGCTCGAAACCCCAATGGGCGATTATCGGCTAAGTCCTGCGTATGACCTCTTAAACAGTCGCATTCACATTGAAGATAAAGACTTTGCACTAGACGACGGACTTTTGCCTCGCAATTTAGCCCAGGGGAAAATCAGTGTTCAATTTGCCAAACTTGCCGTGAATGCCGGAATTAGCGAAAAGATCTTTAATGATATGATGAAGCTGATGGTTTCAAAATCAGATGGCGTAGAAAAAATGGTAGCAGTTTCATTCCTTAACGATACTACGAAACGAAATTATTGGCAGGCCTACCAGGGGCGTTTAAAACAATTGATAAAAGGTTGAACTCCAAATTAATATATTGGATAAGATCGGATGCAAAAGATACCCGGATGAATTGGTGGCTTTGGGAGGGGTTTATTGGGATGAGGCGTATAATTTGTTAACGCGACCTTGACAAGTCTATGTAGTTTCTCCAAGAAAACCCGCAGTCGTTTTATCAAAACCCCAGCCAGTTTTATAACGCTTCAAAAGTATAGTGGGGTAACCTGATTGCAATAAACATTGAAAACCGGGACCTGTGGTAACGCTTTTTCAGGGATTAGCCTTTTTGCCTTTTCCATAAGGGTATGTTGACCTTTCGGGTTGTTAAAACTAAAAAAAACACCTGCGCCTGTGGTGAGGGTTCTTGCATATTCCATATATTAGCCTGCAATTTGTGTGATTGCTTTAGATCAACCGGTAATTTCCGGAAACTAAAAAAACATATTTATGATCCGGATTTTATCATTTTTAATCGTTCTGCTCGGGTTCAATTCTGCAAAGGCAGACTGTCTTAACTGCTGGGAACTCAGAAAAGTTGAGATTACCTTAAACAATGGACAAATCATAACAGGCTATGTTAAGTGGAATGAAATCTGGCTGAACGATGTACTGGACACCGCCGTTTGGAAAAACAGGTTTCCCGAAAGTCTGCTACCCTATTATCAGAACCTGAGCTACAAATGGGATCTGGAATTTATCACCGAATTATTCGTCATCAATAATGATTCTATTGATGAATTCGTTGCCACCAAGGCCGAGAGCACCGGAAACCTGGATTATACCAAAATAAAATCAGTACGCGAACTCGATGTTTCTGCAAAGAAATATCATGGCATAGATGAAATACAGATACTTTCCCAGAAGGATATTGATAAACTGAAAACAAATCCCATTGCGGTATTCTACTACGATTCAGGTATTTTCGGAACCTATTTCCTGAGTTATAACCCGGCCATCACCGCTAAAGTTTTAAGCGGGATCAATGAGCAGAATTATCAAAAGATGGTGACTGATTTAAAGGCGAAGGGTGTGATTGTTTACTCATTTGGGTATTAGGGTTGCCCGGAAGTGTGAAATAGTCACCGATATTATAAAAATCAACATTCCTTCCGGATTTAACCTTTCCCGGGTTATTGACTATTCCTGAGCCTTCCTGTGCTTTATTTTTTTTCTTACTTTCGCAGTCACATTAAAGATTATGGCGCGCAACGAAGACAGGCTCAGCAGAAGACGGTTACAAACCTCGACAGCCACAACAATTATCAGCATTTCACTGGTTTTGTTTATGCTTGGTTTGCTGGGGCTGATTGTGCTGCATGCACAGAAATTATCGGATTATGTGAAAGAGAATATTGGTTTTTCTGTTATCATAAAGGAGGAAATAAAAGAAACCGGCATTCTTGAATTTCAGAAAAAGCTTGATCTGGAACCTTTTGTAAAATCAACTGAATACATCACCCGCGAAAGGGCGGCTGCGGAACTTACCAAAGATCTGGGCGAGGATTTTGTGGATTTTTTAGGATACAATCCTTTACTTGCTTCTATCGACATACGGATGAAAGCGGAGTATGCCAACAATGACAGCCTTAAGGTTTTGGAAAGTAAACTGATAACCAATCCAATTGTAAAAGAGGTCTTTTACCATAAATCTTTGGTTGACATGGTGAATCAGAACATCCGGCGTATCAGTATTGTTATTCTGGCTTTTACACTGGTGCTTTTACTTATTTCTGTGGCGCTTATCAACAACACTATACGGCTGAGCGTTTACAGCAAACGCTTTATAATCAAAAGCATGTTGCTGGTTGGCGCTACCCAGCGTTTTGTGCGAAAACCCTTTCTGCTTAAAAGCTTGCTGCATGGGTTTCTGAGTGCCGTAATTGCCATTGTGCTGCTGGGGCTGGTACTGTACTTCTCACGCCAGGCATTACCAGAATTAGTTGACCTTCAGGATATTGACATGTTTCTCTCGCTTTTCGCAATAGTTACTGTTTTGGGTTTGTTTATTACCGGAATTTCGACTCTTTTTGCGGTACATAAGTTTTTGAGGATCAGTAACGACAGGCTGTATTAGAGGTAAGAAGCTTAAAGTTTAAAGCTCAAAGTCTAAAGTAAAGTAAGAAGTTAGATGTCGGAAGTAAGATGTCAGAGGTCGGCCCTTCGGCTCCGCTCAGGGACCGAAGTTGGAAGTCGGAGGTCGGAAGTCGGAAGTCGGAAGTTAGAGGTAAGAGATAGGAAATAAGCCCTTCGACTTCGCTCAGGGACCGAGGTAGGAAGTCGGAAGTAAGAAGATAAGAGTGAAGAAATAAGAGGCGGGAAGGATGTTGGAAGGTTTGTTTGTGTTGGAATAATGTTAAAAATCGATAACAATATCGTCATGAATTTAAAGAAATCAGTTAAAGCCAGTGCAGATAAAAAGGTATCAACGGTGCCTGATAAAGAATTGCAGTTTGCTTTCGGGAAGGAAAATTACCGCATCATGCTGATTGGCCTTGGGGTTATTGCCCTTGGGTTTATCCTGATGGTTGGGGGTGGATCAAAAGACCCCCAGGTGTTTAATGAATCCATTTTCAATTTTCAACGCCTTACCCTGGCCCCACTCTTGATCCTGGCCGGGTATGTCATCGAGATCTTCGCGATTATGAAAAAGCCGCGCGATTAAGGCATGACCACATTACAGGCCATCATCATTGCCATTGTTGAAGGAATCACCGAGTTTCTGCCGGTTTCTTCCACAGGTCACATGATCATAACCCAGGAGTTGCTGGGTATGGAAATCAACGATTTTGTCAAAGCCTTTACCGTGAATATTCAGTTTGGGGCCATTCTTTCGGTGATTGTACTCTACTGGAAGCGGTTTTTTCAGACTTTCGACTTTTATTTCAAACTTTTCGTTGCATTTATTCCGGCCGCGGTTATTGGTTTTTTACTGAGCGACTTTATTGACAGTCTTCTTGAAAATGTTGCGGTTGTTGCTGTTATGCTGGTACTGGGCGGAATCGTGCTGGTGTTTGTTGACAAATGGTTTAAGAATCCCGCTAAGGATCAGAGAATTACTTACCCTTCAGCTTTTAAAATCGGCCTTTATCAATGCATTGCCATGATACCCGGTGTTTCGCGCTCAGCAGCCACCATTATTGGCGGCATGAGCCAGAAACTTGACCGTAAAACGGCGGCTGAATTCTCATTTTTCCTTGCTGTGCCTACAATGGCTGCTGCTGCCGGATATAAACTGCTGCAAAACTATAATACCATCACCACCGATAATATTGATACTTTGTTGATTGGCAATGTTGTGGCTTTTGTAGTAGCATTGCTGGCAATCAAATCCTTTATCACCTTTCTCACTAAATACGGGTTTAAAGTGTTTGGCTATTACCGCATCGTAGTTGGGGTTGTTATCCTCGCGATGCTTGCCCTGGGATATGATTTAAATATTTCCTGATGTCTTACCATTTTGAGGAAGGGGAAGTTATCCTCATCAATAAACCGCTTACCTGGTCTTCGTTTGATGTCATCAACCGTTTCCGTTTCTTTCTGAAAAAACAGTTGGGCATTAAAAAAATAAAAGTTGGTCATGCCGGTACACTTGATCCTTTGGCCGATGGTCTGCTGATTGTTTGCACCGGTAAATTTACCAAGCGGATTGATGAGTTTCAGGGTCAGGAGAAAGAATATACCGGCACTTTCCGGCTGGGGGCAACCACGCCTTCATTCGATCGGGAGCATGAGATTGACCAGACCTACGAAACCAGCCATATTACCGAAGACATGATTAATGAGGCGGCAATAAAATTTACCGGTGATATTGAGCAGGTTCCGCCTGTATATTCGGCCATCAAGATTGGCGGCAAACGGGCCTACAAGTTTGCCCGGAAAGATCAGGATCCAGAGCTGGCGGCCCGTCCGGTAAATATCCGCGAATTTGAGATTACCCGCATCGAAATGCCTGAGGTGGATTTCAGAATCAGTTGTAGCAAGGGAACTTACATCCGTTCACTGGCCCGCGATTTCGGCCTGGCCCTGGGTAGTGGCGCCCACCTGACTGCCCTCCGGCGCACGAGAATCGGTGAGTTCCTGCTTAAAGATGCGTGGGAACTGGAAGGCCTGATGGCTGAGATAACAAAGAAAGCCGGCTTGCCTGATGCACCTGACAAGGTGGTGGGTGAAGAACAGGTGTAATATTGTGGAAGCTAAGAACAATAATTGTCACAGGAACGGGTTGTGGGGCCACGACATGTGGTTGAAGGAGTAGCGGCTGCTTCAAAACAGGATAAAAGCACACATACCAATTCAGTTTCTTCATATATTTAATGTAAAAATTTCCGCTACTGTTACGTTAGTTGTGTGTGTCAGGGAAATATGGCAATCTAAGTATTTTTCATATGGAACAATTCTTACTTTATAAAGACGCGTCCGGGAATATTAAAGTTGAAGTTCTATTGCAGAACGAAACTGTATGGCTTACTCAAAAAGCTCTTGCAGAGTTGTTCCAGGTTGGAATTCCTGCCGTGGCAAAGCATATACAGAATATTTATGAGAGTGGTGAACTGGAAATGGGAGCAACTATTTCCAAAATGGAAACAGTTCAGCAGGAAGGTGAAAGAATAGTTAAGAGGAACGTCACTTTTTATAATCTTGATGTCATAATAGCAGTTGGATATCGGGTTAACTCCGTTCAGGCTACACATTTTAGAATTTGGGCTACAAAAACGCTCAAGGAATTTATTATCAAGGGATTTGTACTTGATGATGAAAGACTTAAGCAGGGTAAGCAACTTTTTGGGAAGGACTATTTTGATGAATTGCTGGAACGAATCCGGGAAATCAGATCGAGTGAACGGCGGTTTTATCAAAAAATTACAGACATCTATGCGCTTTCATCTGACTATAATAAAAATGCGCTTGAAACCATTGAATTCTTTTCAAGTGTTCAAAACATGCTTCATTGGGCAATTTCGGGCAAAACGGCGGCTGAAGTAATATATAGAAGCGGATTCCACCCGGAACTATATGGGATTAAAATCGTGGAAACATTCACCAAACGGTAAAATTCTTAAATCAGATGTCAGCATTGCGAAAAATTATCTGAACGAACAGCATCTGAGTGAACTTAACCGTATTGTTTCAGCATACCTCGATCTGGCCGAAAACGATGCGCAACGCGGCATATTAATGCAAATGGCGGATTGGAGAAATTTTTTGGAAAACTTTCTTAAGCTCTCCAATTATCCTATTCTTAAAGATAAGGGCACTATTTCTGCATTTGAAGCTAAACTGAAAGTGGAATTTGAATATGAAAAATACCGGATAGTTCAGGATAGAATATTTGAGTCTGATTTTGACAAGGAGATTAAGCAACGGCTTTCCGATAGCACTGATAACAATTAGGGACACAAGATGTCTCGTCTTTACAACCAAGCTCTTAACAAACAAGTCGAAATCATATCAATTCACCTGCATGTTATTTCATAAAAATTCATCGATTTCCTATGAACGAGCAATTTTTCCTTCCATTGTTTCAGGCAGTTGATTCAACCAGTCAGAAGAAACTGAGAGACCATTTCTATAAACTGGCCATTCGCTACGCGGTGGTCAGGGCGCAATGGAACTTTATAAGTGTGAGAGATAAGATTGAAACAAACGATGAGCGCATCCGTATTGGAGACTTTAAGCTTTCTGATGCCCACGAACTGGAGGGGTTGATGGCCGGAATAACCAAGGAATCCTTAGTGACAGATTCTTCTGATGACGCAGAGGTAGACCAGTTGTAATTTTGTGATATATTGCAGGGATAAGAAATATTATTTCCCTGTTCTTTCTTGTTGCTTTCAGACGAAACCGGTGAATCTTCTTTTACATTAGATCTTAAGTACTAATAGAAAAATTGTTTGGTTTTTCCTGTTTTATTCTGAATAAATCTATAAATTTGGTATTTATACGGGTCTTCTATTTATATGTAGTATAACATAGAAATCCGTAATTTACATCATGTTGTATTAAAGCATAAGATAATAATTTTGGCATTAATAATGAATTATTATGAGCCTTAAAATTTTTATGAGAAACAAATACATACATTTATGTATATTGCATTTAATATTTGGATATGCCTTATTTGCACAGACAGATCCGGTAAAATCATGCATGCCGGAAGCTTTAATCCCTGCAACTGAATTTATAACCTTTGACAAGGAGGAAGTCTGTAATGGCAAGTATGAAAGAGAAATCAGACCATATAATTTTCAACTTTATCCACGAAAAGCTGATAATATGGGTTCTGTTAAAATCGCAGGTACAATAGCAGGTTGTGAAAATCTTACATTTTGTGTTAATAAAAAACTACTTGATCAAAGTGAAACCCTGGCTTATTATCCGTTATATATTGAACCATATGGTCATTTTTCTATTGAAATAAGCATCCACGCCGAACTTGCTGAATATAATATCTCATATAGCAGTAACGGTATTGATTGGATAATTATAGCATCGAAAGTTGTTTGTGGCGATGCTTATGTTGTCTCTGGTCAGTCAAATGCCGTGGCTGGTAGTGATCCAGAACATGATGAACTGATCAATTTACGTTATGGGAATTCAAGCGAAAATCAATATGGAAAGTACAGCAGGACATATAAAAACTATAATATTAACCCCAATTCGGGATGGGGCAATTCTGAAGTTGGAGGAACAATAGGATTTGGAGTTGGTATTTGGGGATTAAAATTGCAGTATGAACTTGAAAAAGAGCTTAGAGTTCCCATTTGTTTGATAAATGGTGCCGTTGGAGGAACCGGGATGGATCAGCATCATATCTTTGAACAGGATCCTTTCTATTATATTGATTCACCGCCGCAATACTTATTCGGTTCACTCTTAACAAGGGTTTATTATTCTGGTCTGGAGAATTACATAAAAGCCATAATCTGGTTCAACGGAGAAGATGAATGCAGCTCCGCTAATCCTGAAACTGGAATATACACCAGAGATTTTGATAGCTTATATAATTCATGTGTTGAATATCTTGGAAGTTTTCGCCAGATGTATGTGATTCAGATAGCATCATATACCGGGCCGGATGCAGGTATTGGTTTTGTAAGTGAAGACCAAAGAGAATTACCAGCGTATTATGACAGGTTGAAGGTAATGAGCTCTAACGGTATTGGGTTGAAAAATCCGGGGGAAGGTCAACATATTCACTTTACTGCTGAAGCCTATGAAGTATTGGGCCAAAGGATGTTTAATCTGATCGAAAGAGATATTTATGGTAATACCCTCGTTGACAATCCGGAGCCACCAAATATCTTAAAAGCCCGAAAGGAAGGAAATCGCATTTTCCTCGACTTTGATCAAATACTTGACATCTATTATTCTGACCCTTTGGATAATGTCTTATCCGTAATACAATTTGATGTTCCAGCCATTGCAAAGTATAATGCTGGAATTGAAGGAAATAGTTTATTTTTTGATGTAGATTCCTCTTACCAATCATTAATAACATTGGTTAGCTATGCTGGATACCTTCCCAATAACGATTATGACCTGAAATGTTATTTGAGAAATTCTGACAGTATTGCAGCGCTGTCGTTTTATAATTTCCTGATTACTGAAGGTGAAAATCCCATTTCAGTGGTATCGAATTCAATACCTTCATCTGACATTAGTCTTTCACCAAATCCTTGTCGTGATGTAGCACATATTAAACTTTCCGAAGGATGTGGAGAGAGCAGAATTCAATTATTTAATTTTTCAGGAAAGCTTTTAGTGCAGGATGTTTTTTCAGGGAATGATTATAAACTGGATTGCTCTAATTTTAATCCCGGCATTTACATTTTACATATTATAAGCAAATGTGGCTATGCAGAACTGAAAGTTGTTGTATTGTAAAGCTATATTTAGAAAATCTTGTTGAAATACAAGAAAATTCATTGCACACTGTTAATTGAAGATGCACATGATCAGGATAATAAGTTGGCAGAGACAAAAACAGGAATCTGATTTGACAGATTCTTCTGTTGACGCAGTGACAGATGAGGTTTTAATTATGCATTATTTTTTTTGGACATATTATGTCGTGTCCCTGCAAATTCAATGATATTTCATTTCCCAGATGATTCAATGATTTACCATGAACGAACAATTTTTCCATCCATTGTTTCAGGCAGTTGATGCAACCAGCCTGAAAAAACTGAGAGACAGCTTCTACAAACTGGCCATCCGTTATGCAGTTGTCAGGGCGCAATGGAACTTTATAAGTGTGGAAGAAAAAATTGAAACAAACGATGAGCGCACCCGTTTGCACAATACGCTGATTGATAGCTTGAATATTCTGGCGAGAAACATGGCAACTGCCGGAGAGGATAATACCTGGCGAAAAACCCTCGGTGATAACCGGAAGGTGATCGGTGATTTTGCCTGTTATGTGGTTGCCTGGCTGGGGATCAGGCAGCGGTAGGCAACAGGAGTATAAAATACATATGGAAACGACATGTCGTTTCCATATGTATTTTAAATTACTTCATTAACCGGTTCCTGTTTCTGAAAAAACTGTTTCTGGAAGATAATCATCAACAACACCCCGGTCGTAATGGATGAATCGGCAATGTTGAATACCGGCCTGAAAAAGATATAATCAGTGCCACCTACAAAGGGCACCCAGGATGGGTAAAAGCCCTGAAAAATCGGGAAATAGAACATGTCAACCACCCTACCGTGCAGGAATGAGCCATAACCTCCTTCAACCGGCATAAACCGTGCAACTTCGTAGTAGTTACTGCTGCTGAAAATCATACCATAAAAGGCACTGTCGATCATATTGCCAATGGCACCGGCAAGCACCAGCGAAAGGCTGATGATCAGTCCGGTTTTCACCTTTTTCCGGGTGACAACGTACAGGTAATAGATGATGCCGATAATGGCAATTATTCTGAAAATGCTGAGCAACAACTTGCCATAATTTCCCGAAAACTGCATCCCAAAAGCCATTCCCGGATTTTCGGTAAAGTGGATAATGAACCAGTTTCCAAGTACATTGATTTCTTCACCAAGGCTCATAGAGGTTTTTATCCAGAATTTCAGCGCCTGATCAACAATAAGTATAAGGGTTACGATAAAAAATGCTTTTTTCAAGGCTCTGATAAGTTTAAACAGAAGTAAATTTCAGACAACACAAAAACTGCCCGATCATCGGGTAGTAATAGAAATTAATTCTTGAAGGGCTGTTTCCCATCAGAACCGGAGCGAATAATCAGTTTTTCGATTGATTAAGTTTGGCCTCGATGCTCAGAGTGGCATGTGGTACGATGCGCAGTCTCTCTTTGGAAATCAATTTGCCGGTTACCCTGCAAATACCATAGCTTTTGTTCTCAATACGAACAAGCGCATTTTCAAGAGCAGTAATAAATTTATCCTGTCGTGCAGCCAGTTTACTGTTTTCTTCTTTGGAATTGACCTGATAACCCTCTTCCAGGACTTTAAAAGTGGGAGAGGTATCGCTGATATCATGTTCGTTGCTGTTGGCAAAAGCTTCAGTCAGCATTTTAAGGTCTCTACGGGCCTTATCCAACTTAGCCAGGATGATTTGTCGGAACTCCTCGAGTTCTTCATCTGAGTATCTGTTTTTTAAACTTTCATCCTGTGTTTGTAAATTTTTCATAGCAAGTTTAGTTTTATTTCGTAACTCCATTCTTCCTGCTTTCAGCTTAAGCGCTCAACACTAATGGCTGCCTGCAAATCCTCGGTAAGTTCTACCAGAATACGTTTCGACGGCTCGATTGAATCGACCATATTGAGCGAATCAGCAAGCGTCTCTGAACAAATATACGAATAATTATTACTTAACGAATTATTCACTCCATTGTTTTTTTCGACTTGAAGAATGATCTTATCGGTAACCTCGAAATCCTTTTCTTTTCTGATATTTTGAATTCTGTTAACCAGTTCACGGGCCGTCCCTTCATCACGGAGTTGGTCAGAAATGGTAACATCGAGTGCAACAGTCAGATTTCCTTCCGAGGTTACCACCCATCCGGGGATATCTTCGGTTATAACCTCTGCATCGCCGGGGATCATCTCCACGTTTTCTCCTTCAATAATCAATAGAAGACTTCCGGAATTTTCGTAAGTGTTGATCTGTTCCTGACTGATTCCGGCCAAAACCGTGGCAATCTGTTTCATTAGTTTCCCATAGCGCGGTCCCAGTGCCTTAAAGTTTGGTTTTACCCTTTTTACCAGGATTCCCTGGCCACTTATGTATTCAATGTCTTTAATATTGACTTCAGAGAGTATCAGGTTCTTTACGGCATCAATCTGCAATTTCTGCTCATTCCCGCTTACAGGAATCATAATGCGGCTCAATGGCTGGCGAACCCTGATGCGGTGCTGCTTGCGCAACGACAATACCAGTGAGGAGATTCTCTGGGCAAGTTGCATCCGCTCTTCAAGCGGCCTGTCGATCATTGCTTCTACAGCAACTGAAAAATCGGCCAGGTGAACCGATGTAGCTTTGTTGCGTCCTGTGATCCCGTTAAGGTCAATAAACAGTCTGTCGCTGAAAAAAGGTGCGATTGGTGCAGATAGTATGGCAATGGTTTCAAGACAGGTGTATAAGGTCTGATAGGCCGAGATTTTATCGGTAGTGTATTCCCCTTTCCAGAAACGGCGGCGCGACAAGCGCACATACCAGTTACTGAGATGGGCATCTACAAAATCGGCAATGGCACGGCCGGCTTTGGTTGGTTCATAATCATCGTAAAAACTGTCAACTGCTTTTACCAGGCTGTTTAGCTCAGAGAGAATCCAACGGTCAATTTCCGGGCGTTGGTTCAGTTCAACTTCGGCTTCTTTGAATTTGAACCCATCAATGTTGGCATACAAAGCAAAGAAATTGTAAGTGTTGTAAAGGGTTCCGAAGAATTTGCGCTGAACTTCGCCAATGCCCTCAAGGTCAAATTTCAGGTTGTCCCAGGGCTGGGCGTTGGTGATCATGTACCAGCGGGTGGCATCGGGACCGTATTTTTCGATGGTTTCGAAAGGATCAGCGGCATTACCAAGCCGTTTCGACATTTTATTGCCATTTTTATCGAGTACCAATCCATTGGAAATCACTGTCTTAAAAGACAATGAATCAAAAGCCATGGTGGCAATGGCATGAAGGGTAAAGAACCATCCGCGCGTCTGATCAACGCCTTCGGCTATAAAATCGGCAGGGAAATATTCGCTCAGGTGGCCTTCATTTTCGAAAGGATAGTGGAACTGGGCAAAAGGCATAGCCCCTGAATCAAACCAAACGTCGATCAGGTCCGGATCGCGGTACATGGCTTTGCCACTGGGCGAAACCAGCACAATATCATCCACATAAGGGCGGTGAAGGTCGAATGTGTTATAGTTTTCGTCGGAATTATCGCCGGGTTTGTAGGCTGACAAAGGATTGTTGGTCATAAATCCGGCAGCAACCGACTTTTCAATCTCAGTTTTAAGTTGGGCAACAGACGAAATGCAGATCTCCTCTGATTTATCCTCATTCATCCAGATGGGCAGCGGGGTTCCCCAATAACGCGACCGGCTCAGGTTCCAGTCAACCAGATTTTCGAGCCAGTTGCCAAAACGGCCGGTACCAGTAGCCTCGGGCTTCCAGTTGATGGTTTTGTTGAGTGCAAGCATCTGGTCGCGGTAAGCGGTGGTGCGGATAAACCAGCTGTCGAGCGGATAGTAAATGATGGGTTTATCGGTACGCCAGCAGTGTGGATACGAGTGTTCGTATTTTTCTGTTTTGAAGGCGCGGTTCTCTTTTTTAAGCTTCACAATGATGTCAATGTCAACATTGTCTTCTTTGGCAGGATCGTAATCAGCGGCATATTCGGCTTTCACATAGCGGCCGGCATATTCGCCCATTTCTTCGGTAAACCGTCCCTGACGATCAACCAGTGTAAGTGCACCGATATCGTTAAGTTTTGCTACCTTGAAGTCGTCGGCACCAAAGCTCGGCGCAATGTGTACGATGCCGGTACCATCTTCGGTGGTCACAAAATCGCCGGTAACCACAAGGAAAGCGTCGCCTTCCTCCGGCTGGGCGTAAGGAAGTAGTTGCTCATAACGCATGCCTTCCAGTTCGCTGCCTTTCCAGGAACCAACCACTTCAAACGGAATGGCTTTTTGGCCAGCCTCATAATCAGCCAGCTTCATTTCCGCATTTTTTTCCGGGAAATACTTGCCGAACAGTTCCTTTGCCAGTATAACAGTTATTGGCTCGTAAGTATAAGGATTAAAGGTTTTCACCTTCAGGTAATCAATATTTTTGCCAACGGCCAGTGCAGTGTTGCTGGGCAATGTCCAGGGTGTGGTGGTCCAGGCAATAAAGAACAAATCACCATGCAAATCGTCAAAAAGCTGTTCCGATTTTTGGTTGCGCACCAACTTAAACTGGGCAACTACGGTATTGTCTTTCACATCGCGGTAGCAGCCAGGCTGGTTTAGCTCGTGAGTACTGAGGCCGGTGCCGGCAGCCGGCGAAAATGGCTGAATGGTGTAGCCTTTGTACAACAGGCCTTTTTCGTATAATTTTCCCAGCAGAAACCAAACGGTTTCCATGTACTTGTTGTCGAAGGTAATGTATGGATGCTCCAGGTCAACCCAATAACCGATTTTCCGGGTCAGATCATCCCATAAATCCTTGTATTTCATCACCTCCTTGCGGCAGGCTTTGTTGTAATCGTCAACCGAAATCTTTTTACCGATGTCCTCCTTGGTGATGCCCAGGGTTTTCTCAACGGCAATTTCGATTGGCAAGCCATGGGTATCCCAGCCGGCCTTGCGGTTGACCAGAAAGCCTTTCATGGTTTTGTAGCGGCAGAAAATATCTTTAATGGCGCGGGCCATCACATGATGGATCCCGGGAACACCATTGGCGGACGGCGGTCCTTCATAAAAGACAAAAGGCTTGCTGTCGCGACGGATATCGAGACTTTGTTGAAAAACGTTTTCTTCTTCCCAGCGTTTCAGCACTTCAATGCCAATGGCTGAAAGGTTAAGTTGTTTATATTCAGGATATTTGTTCATTAATGCTCCTGTAGATTTAGGCTGTTGTTTAGAGAGGGGCAAAAGTAGTAAAAATCCCGATACCTTTTATTAAGTGCTGATTTATTTTGGGTTAGCAGTGTGCAGGGGCGGGGGGGGACGGTTTAGAGGGGTAAGGGACGGTTTTTAGGGACGGGGGAAGGAGAAAGTGAATGGGAATTTATTGTTTATTTTTTGCTTCAAGTGTTTGTATTGATTTCGTTTCCATAACAATAATGCTGTCAAGTTTTTGAATTCTGGCAGTATTTATCTCAGCATTTAACAGGCGACTACTTTTTCGATACCACCCTTTTGATTCTCTGGCTGAACTACGGCTAATTCTAAGATACTGTGCGTACTCCTTACCCAATCCTCTTCCTTAGCCTTCTTCAATATTTTAACTAATTGAACCAACGGATCTGATCATTTGGCGGGCAATTTCTTTCCCTCTGAAATCAAGCATCAGGATCTCAGCATCACTCCACATTTCATCCCAAAGTTCCATCGAGAGCTTATAAAATCCAATTTCTTTAACGATCTTCCATAAAAAATGTGTTTAAAAGAGGTGTTATCCTGTATTATTTTGTTGGCAATTGCGTTCCATTCCTAGTCCTACTTCAGCGTCCCCCATCCCCCTTTAACGTCCCCCGTCTCTTCTTCACCGTCCCTTCTTTCAGCATCCAATATGCCTCGATATCACCAGTCGCTGAATTTCGGAGGTTCCTTCGCCTATCTGAAGCAGGCGCTGGTCGCGATAGAAGCGTTCGATTGGGTAATCTTTCATAAGTCCGTAGCCACCATGAATCTGAACTGCTTCGTCGGCTACTTCTTTGGCAATTTCAGAGCAATACAGTTTCGACATAGCGGCTTCCTTGGCAAAAGGCTGATGGGTATCTTTCAGCCAGCAGGCCTTGTATAAAAGGTTGCGGGCGAGTTCTATTTTCATTGCCATATCGGCCAGCTTAAAGGAAATGGCCTGGAATTTGGAGATGGGCTGCCCGAATTGCTTTCGCTCCTGTGCATAGGCAAGGGCAAGTTCAAAGGCACCCTGCGCGCAACCCAGCCCCATGGCAGCAATAGAGAGTCGGCCCGAGTCGAGCGTGGAAAGCATGATTTTGGAGCCATCGCCGATTTTACCAAGCACATTTCCTTCAGGAACACGGCAGTCGTCAAAAAAGAGCTGGGCAGTATCTGAGGCACGCCACATCATTTTACCATGCATGGTTTGACGTATAAAGCCGGGCGTGTCTTTATCCACAAGAATTGTGGTAAACTCTTTTTTCCCCTGCTTTTCACCGGTAACCGCTTGGACGGTGGCACCTATGGAAATAAACGCTGAACCATTGGTGATGAATATTTTAGACCCATTAATAACCCATTCACCGTTTTCAAGCGTGGCGCGGGTTTTTGAACCGCGTGAATCGGAACCTGCATCCGGTTCTGTTAATCCAAATGCCCATAAAGCCTCGCCGCTGCACAATTGTGGCAGATACTTCATTTTTTGCTCCTCTGTACCATAGTAGTACAATGGCCCCACTCCCAGAGAGTTATGTGCTGCCAGGGTTGCTGCCTGCGAGCCATCCACCCGGGCCAGCTCTTCCACTGCGATGATATAGGCCAGATAGTCCAGGTCATGCCCCCCGTACTTTGCCGGAAGATAGATGCCAAACAACCCGAGTTCGCCCATTTTGCGGGTTAAATCTGTTGAAAACTCGGCTTCTTCGTCGAGTTCCTTTGCCACAGGCTTGATCTCCCGTTCGGCAAAACTGCGAACGGATTCACGGATCATGCGGTGCTCTTCACTAATGTTAAAGTCCATGTTTTTATGTTTTTATGTTTTGACATTTCTGTTGAAAGCCTAACTGAGATGAAGAAGTTTTGCACTGCCATCTACCATCTCGCCTGTTTTTACCAGTAATTTGTCCACCACCCCATCTTTTGGGCTCAGGATATTGTTCTCCATCTTCATAGCTTCGACTACCATCAGTACCTGACCCTTCTTAACCTCATCTCCTTCCGACACATTGATTTTGAGAATCCTGCCCGGCATTGGTGAAACAATGTTATCCGGGTCAATGTTCATAGCGACGGTTTCCGAAAAAGAGACATTTTCAGGGCCGGCCATATCGGGACGCTCTACCATAAATTCAAAACCTTTGTAGGTCACCGGGAAACGACCCTTTTCGTCCTGCCCCACATAAACGGAATGGCTGACTCCGTTCAGGCATAGTTTTGACTGTTGATTTATGCTGGTGAGCATTGCCCCGCCGGGATTTCCGCTCAACTCATATTTCAACTGATTCTCCTTGTGATCCAATATCCGGAGGTTGTTTTCCTTTCCATCCAACAATACTGAAGGCTCCTGCAAATGTCGCCAGTAACCAATGGTTTGCCAGATGTTCCCGGTTGCTATTCGGCTAACCGAAAGGCTATTTAGAAAACCTGAAATCAAAGGCACTTCATGAGAAATGGCTTTTTTCAACTGAGCGGTAAATCCAACGAGTTCTTCGAGGTTATCATCAATGTAACGGGTAGTAATGGTATTCTCTATAAATGAGGAGTGCTGCATAATTCCGGAAAGAAAGGAGATATTTGTGCGGATTCCCTGAACTGCATAGTTCTCAAGCGCAGAGATCATGCGGTGCCGTGCTTCTTCACGGCTATCGCCCCAGGTAATCAGTTTGCCGATCATCGGATCAAAAAAAGAGTGAATTTGTCCGCTGCCTTCAATCTCCATGCTATCAACCCGAATGTGGGGTCCGGCAGGTTCGTGGTAGAGGTTGACAAACCCCGGCGATGGCATAAAGTTGTTAGATGGATCTTCTGCATAAAGACGGCACTCAATGGCGTGGCCGGTTTGTTTAAGGTCGGCCTGCTTCATTCGCAGAGGTTCTCCGGTAGCAATCCGCAGTTGTTCCTCTATCAGATCAACACCGGTGGTCATTTCCGTTACCGGATGTTCAACCTGGATGCGGGTGTTCATTTCAAGGAAGTAATAGTTCAGGTCTTTATCCACCAGGAATTCAATGGTTCCGGCGCTGTAATACGCTATGGAAGAGGCCAGTGCTACGGCTGATTCGCCCATTTTTTTGCGGACTTCGGGCGTAAGGGTGGGTGAGGGGGCCTCCTCAACTATCTTTTGGTGACGGCGCTGTGCAGAACATTCCCGTTCAAACAGATGCACCATATTTCCGTGCTTGTCGCCTAACACCTGAACCTCAATATGTCGGGGCCCTTCAATAAATTTTTCTATGTAAATCGTTTTATCGCCAAAGTAGTTGAGGGCTTCTCGTGCCGTGGTTTCCAGGGCTCCGGCCAGCTCCTTTTCTGACCTTACAATACGCATTCCCTTTCCGCCACCACCGGCCGCCGCTTTAATCAGCATCGGGAAACCGACTTTGGCATGATTCTTCAACAGCTCATCCGGTGTTCCGGTGACTCCGGAAGTAAGCGGAACGCCAAGTTTTACCGCAACTTCCCGGGCGGCAATCTTGTTTCCCATCGCCCT
>JBBQBC010000059.1:0-18177 GCA_038317155.1 Bacteroidales bacterium | reverse complement strand
AGATATTATTAAGTGAGTATGCACAAATTGATAGTTATTCAAAGCGAAAGACAAAAGATAAATCAGGTAATATTCTAAAAGGTTCAGCTAAAAAAATGGGGAAGAATGATTTATGGATAGCGGCTACAGCAAAAGTGATTGATGCCCCGCTAATTACCACTGATAAGGATTTTTTGCACCTCAACCAGACCGTTTTGGATGTACGATATTTCAAACTACCTCAGGATACCATTAATAATCAAATGTGAAAAGGACATAAAATAAACGTTGTGAACTATTGAAACTAAAAAATCCTGACTTAGCTGTGTCTTCGCAACAATGGCCTATGAAACCAACAATGCTTGATACCGATATTCTTTCGAAATTTTTCTGGGGCAACTCATAAGTTTGATTTTTTATTAAAAAGTCAGATAAATAGACAGGATATTTATAAACGATGTATACCTAAGTTGAGCGATTTGAACGAAGTGAAAAAGCGCTTTACTCAGGTAAATCCCGATCTGGAAATTGTTGCAATTCACCGCAGCCATGAAATTGGTTTACTGTGAATTGCTTACAATTTCCTGATCTATTGAGCTATTTTCCTTTTCAAATCGCTCAATTTGGGTTATATTAGCAGAGAAAATACGATAATATTTGAAGAATTGGTTTATTAAAATACCTGATTTAACAGTAAGATTGATTTTATACCTGTGCCGGCTGATATAGAAGATGAAGTTGCGTATATATCCTAATGCTGAAAAACGATATTGCACGTTTGAAAATGGAGTAAGATTTTCGCATGGCTTTTATTTATTGCTGATTATTAAATGATTACGCTTAACTTATTAAGGCTTGAAAAATTTGGGTGTGGTTGCGGGCAGGCATTCGATATGAGCAATTTAAGTGCGCGCTTAACGAAAGGGATTGCTTTAACCGAACAGAGTAAGCAAAAGAACCAAACAAAATAAACTAAACCACATGAAAATAGTTTCTTCAATTTTACTTATGTGTTCATTGATAATAATTGTTGCAACACAAAAGTCACAGGCCCAGTGTTCATCAGGCTACTCACAAATCATTGTCAGTATTATTCCTGATACTTACCCGAATGAAACAAGTTGGGATATAAAAGATACAGCGAACACCATTATCGCGAGTGGCACGATCAACAATGATACGCTTTGCTATCTCACCGGGAACCTTCTTCATTTTACGATTTATGATTCTTATGGCGATGGAATATGTTGCTCGTATGGAAATGGCTCTTACAACGTTTATGTCGATGGCAATTTAGCTGCATCGGGTGGCCAATTTGCTTTTAGCGAAACAACTACTATTAATTACCCTCCCGGTGCAATCAGCGCAATGCTGATCAGCTATTTTCAGCAGTTGTTGGATCATTGTAATAACATAACCCTGCTTACTCCTGCTCAAATCAATTCTTTAGCCGATAGTATTGATCAATACCATTTATTTCTTGCCGATGATCTTCAGGTAATTATAGCAGCCTTTGACCTCATAAATTGTTATGAGACCAATACAGGCCCCATCTTTCAAAATGCTGCCACAACGGGTGGTTTCCCAAACGCCCCTGGAGCCCTTGATGGTTTTGAATATGACCGGGTGATTTTTTTGATCCAACAGGAATTGTTTGATGTCCTCTATACCAAAAACAAAATAGCGCAATACAGCAGCTTCTTACAAGGTAGAAAATATTTGACTTCCAATTATTTTCCTGGAATTTGTCCCTTACCCATTGACTCTTCTCAGATTTACATTTCAACCGTTAATGCTTCGATGCCGACTAATTGGGGTAAGCCCACTGCATGGGCAACAGCTCCCGCAAGAAGACCAACTGGTTATTACCTGTCGCCCGGTTCGATTGGAAAAGTAAAGGTGCCAAATGTAATGGTGAATGCAGGATATGAAATACTTGTGGGTGCTCACCCGCTCATGAATAGCACTGTACATCCTACTATCCAGCGGTTTTTCGGAATTTCTAATACTTACGACATCACAGATTCTGTAACGCTTATAGCAAATCCTTTTGGAGGAGGAATTTATATCATTACTCCTTATCAGGCTTCTGCGGGTTTGCAACAGATTGAATTAACCAACGTAGTTCCGGCACCCTTCTTTTCGGCAAAAAGCTTTGACCATACCACCTTAAGTGAATGGCAAAATATCCAAAGGCATAATCCAGCTCCCTGGGCAGATTTCGAATCTGAAAAATTCATGATGCAGGTGCCAACGGGTTTTATATACAACTACAGCGACCCTGTAACTCTTATGGCCGACTGGGATGCGCGCATGGATGTGGTTTCAAATTTATTGGGGTATCCTCTTGTTCGCAATAATCAGGTTCTTTATGTTATGTTGGACGTTCAAATTATGCATGGTTCTTATGGCATTGGAAATCCACAAATCAATAATCCCTATAGCCCATATGACGTTCAAAATGGGAATAGTCAAATGTGGTTTTTATTACCGGGAGCCACACATTTGTGGGAATCTGAGTTCCACGAACTTGGTCACGCCCAGTTAATGGTAAAATTTCCGGGTGAAGAAGAAGCCATTGTGAATCTGCTCTCCGCAGCAATCTTTAATGAATTATATGGTATTGATATCGACAGTGCATTTGGCTGGTCGTTTAATAATGAGTATTGGCGCAGCCGCGACCAGTCGGCCATAAACTGGATGGTTACGCATAATTTTCGCATCGGGAACCCCATGGATATTTCCGATTCAACTATAAATGAAGTCAGGTATCAACATCGGGGGTATGGCAAATATGTCGAAATCGCTGCACTATTTGGCTGGGAAGCACTTGAGAATTATTACCATCAGGTAAATCTCGATTACAACAATGGAGTACCCCCCGGACCCCTGGGACAAATTGACGATCGTATATTGAAGTTATCAAAGGCAGCGGATGTGGATTTGCGTCCATTAATTCATTTCTGGGGTGTGCAGCCGCAGGATTCAGCTGCACTTTCTCAGGCAATAAATAGCAATAATTTACAGCCTTCTGAGCTTATTTGTAATCGCCTGATGCATTATCAATCCATTATTCCAATGGACAACGCTCAGTTTAACCAGCATGCCCTGGTTTACTTTAATGGCCCTGTTCCCCCTGGTGGTAATCCGGATTATGAAAATGGGTGGTATAACGTTTGGCTTCCTCTTTATAATAATTCACATGGAGACTCAGCGGTAGTCGCCCTGCAAAAAATTATCGACACTTACTTCCCTGATGGCTGTTCTTCCCTCAATGTTCCGACGGAAATCATTGATGAAAATTACATTTCCGTCTTTCCCAACCCGAACAGTGGACAATTTGCAATTTCGCTTCTGGTTGACAATGCTGAAATAATTGTTACAGACATACTTGGGCAACAAATACTTAAAACACAGGCAACGCAAAAGACAACAAACCTGCAACTTGTCCACAACGGAGTTTACATTATTTACATCAAGACAAAACAAGGAACTGCAACACGAAAACTAATTGTAAACCCCTAATGACATAGGAAAGAAGACGCAACTGGCATAACAGTAGCTATCCAAAAGTCGGGTTTACCTTAGGTGCTGATTCGCGGTCTTGCTCCAAAAACATCCCGATAGCGTCTTATGAGAAATTATTGACTTTGAATAAAAGGAAAATATTTTTTGTCATCAATACTAATACAAGATTAAAAGCTTAGTAAATAAATACTTAAGGAAGAACAAAATAGTCTAAATGATCGCGAGACTGCAATCATTTTTGGTGTTAATAAATACTTCAGCCATGAAATTTAGAAGGCTCTTTACTGTACTGTAAAAAGCCTTTTTGTTTTAATCTGTATCTGAATTTTTACAAAATCTGTCATAAATTGCCTAGTTATTAGTCTTAATACAAATAACATGCTGTATCCGTATGGATTTTGACTCAATCTATCTAAAGTACTACGATGAGTTGTACGCTTTTGCATTGAAGCAAAATCAATTGCATTCTGAAGCAGCCGACCTATTACAGGACGTTTTCGTTGCGTTTTACAAACAGTTGAAAAGCGGTAGTACGTTCGAAAATCCAAGAGCTTGGTTGTATAAAGTCTTGCTGAATTCAATACGCACCGAATATAGAATCAACCGGTCAAGAATTGAGAAAAATATTGAAATTGGTTCATTTACAAGTTTATCAACCGATTCATCCATTGATTTTTACTCAACTGAAAGACGCAAAATAGTTGAAACCTGTATATCGCAATTACCTGCCGACGAACGGAATTTATTGCTTTTATATCACAAAGGTTTCTCGTATAGGGAAATTTCCGAAATACTTAATATCGGCTACACATCAGTAGGCACCCTTATTGCCAGAGCAACAAAAAAATTAAAATCTATTTTAATAATACAATACCATGAACTGTTTGAGTGAAACAGAAATACAACAATACCTTGATCACGAATTAACCAGAGAAAGGTTACATGAAGTGGAACAGCATCTGAAAGAGTGTTCAGTTTGCAAGGCAACTTATAATCAGGCACAGGAATCCAAATCTCAGATTTTCGCCTTTCTTGATGAATATGCCTCTTTCGACATTCCACAGCAAATTCCTGTTTTCAAAATTGAACCAAAGAAAAGAAGTTTTAAAAAGTATATTCTGGTTACATCCGTTGCTGCATCTATGCTATTATTTATCGGGATTGGAATCCGGATAAGCAATCAAAGAAACAATCAAAAACGATTAAACAACATTACCAAAGCCTCCTTTGAAATTACACGGAATACCGACCTCAATAAAATGATCCACAACAAAAAAATCATAGTTGTGACTACCAATTCTGCCGGCGAAATAATTGAATCTCCGCTGGCAGAGTAGAAAAACATTGAAAATACTATTAAAACAAAAATTTCATCAAACCATTATAAATCAAACAACTATGAAGCTCTATTTTGTAAAATCAAAATTCTTTCACATTGTTAATGTTATGCTCGCAATTTTATTCTGCTTGAGCATTCAAAATGTGAAATCCCAGACTTTGAATACTTTATACAAAAAAGGCCAGATCAGGCTTGAAGAAAGCAGTGAATATGCCACTGCAAATGACTGGCAGAAGCTTTTCTCCGATTCTGATAAAGTTGAATTTGGCAAAAACACGGGATCATCCAAAGAAATTGTAGTTGCACCCGATGGATCTGTTTACATGTGCCACAATACGTTGTACGAAATATGGAAGTTTGATATAAATGGTAACTATATTAAAAAGTTCGGCAGCAAAGGAAGCAAACCGGGTCAGTTCCCTTTTCACTTCAGTATATTTGGGCTTCTTGATGGAAAATATCTTTGCACTTATGACAATCAAGGGAGAATAATGTTTTTTGACACAGAAGGAAATTTTTTAAAAAAAATACAAATTGATTATATGCCTATGGATATGGTTGCTTTGAAAGGCTCAAAAATCGCCATTCTGGGTTTTGTGCCAGGAAAAAACAATAAAGAAATAGTTTCGATTAAGGATTTTATTACAGGACAGGAAAAAATCATCTGGTCAAAAATTGAAGTTGATATTGATAAAAATGCAATAACTGTCAACTTACCAGGCAAAGGAATGATGATATTGTCGCCCCCATATACCCACTCATCATTAACAACACCAAGGCTGGCAAGTTCAAAAACAGGAAATCTATTGCTTGGTATGCCCGACGAGGGAACAGTTATCGAATATACACCTGAAGGCACTAAAGTGAGAACAATTACTTTAAAAATACAGCCCCTAACCATTACCGATGCTGATATAAATGAAAATTATGCGCTTTTTGTAAAAAAATCGGATGAGTTTGCTACTAAAATTAATAGTGATGAAAAATTGAGTCCTGCTGAGAAACAAGCAACTATCAAGCAGTTTAAAGATCAACTCTGGAAAATGAAGGATCGTAGCATTTATCCGAAACACCTTCCCTATTTCTCAAGCATGATCATTGATTCGGATGGCAATATATTGGTGTTTGAGTTTACAAAAGAGGCTGAAACAAATAAATTTAAAGCCTATGCCTATGATAATTCAGGCACTGAAATAGGAACTTCAAGCTTTCTTTCAACTGATTTCGAGCTTTCTTTTATTCCTTCCAAAATTGCTTTCAGCAAAGGTTACATCTATGCCGTAGCAACCAAGAAAAACGGAGGAAAAGTGACTTTAAGGTTAGTGAAATTCAGGTTGAACTGATTTGGGAGTTTTCATTCTAAGAACCTATTTTTTATTTAATCACTTGAATTGGGTTTTATTTGGCAACGTTGTAAGAATTAGCCAGTATTACTACCTAAATGATATAGAAGCTATAGAAAGTAAAATAAATTAGGACAGAAAACAAAACCTGCTGGTAACAGCACCTAGCCATAATGCGGGGTTTCGTGTTCGTTGAAACATTGGAAATCTTTATATACATTTGTGTTGGCAGACAGTTGAACAGCAATCTATTCCCGCACTACGGCTAGCTGCGGCACGTTGGGCATAATTTTAAGTGCGACACTCAAGGAATGAGAATATTAACTGAATAAATAATAAAATGAAAAACAATGAACGGATTATTTATGGATTAGTAATTACTATTGTAGTATTTGGAATAGCCACATTTACTGGAAAAAATATAGATTTAAATATTGACTTTATTCCATTCTCTTTTGTAACGCACACTTTAATGTTATTGCTTTCAATCATAATGATTTATAGTTTTAAGAGAAATGTGAATTATAAAATTTCAATTCCAAAATTTAAAGAAATATTAAAACCTATATTGTATGGACTTTTAGCAGCAATAATTGTTAATATTTCAATGACAATCATGACAAAGATACTTGGTGGTAAAATTGAAATACACCCTGCATTTATGAAAATGTCACCATTACAAATATTTGTTTTTGTGTTTATTTATGCGAGTATTGCAGAAGAAGTATTATTTCGTGGATTTCTTATGAATATTTTAGAACCTTTAAATACAAAAGGAATAAATATCTTGAAACGAAAAATTAGTGTTCCCATAATTATTAGTGCTTTTGCTTTTGGATTAGCACATTTAATTTTAATTACAGCAGGAGTAGGAGGTCTATTCTTACTAAGAATAGTAGTTTTTACAACCATACTTGGATTGATAGCAGGATATTACCAAGAAAAGTATCATAATAATGCATTTGCGATTATTGTACATATGGCAGGTAATTTTATGGGTGTAATAGGTGCATTATTAATGAATTTAAATTCGTAATGACTGATTTATGGAAAGAAAAACTATGCCCAACAAATAAGACTTAAACGCAGTCGTGCCGACTAAAGCAAAATCGCAGTCCTGAGTATCTCACGACTGCGATTTAAGTTAGTGTTGAACGACACCGACCTGCGGGAACTTACCTACATGGGAATTCAATGTTTGGCGTCGGTTCTCCGGTCAGTATTCGGGGTCAATCTCCTGGTCAGGTTAGGGTGTCAGTTTATATTTTGGGTCATTTGGCTGGTTATTATATGGTTGAAAGGTTTAATTACCGGCAATTGGTTTGGGTTTGGGCAAAAGAGTGGCCGTTCCCTTTTGGGGAATTAAAACTGGCTTATTGGGAGTTGGTTCCATGCCTGTAAAATATGATCCGGCGGTGGCCGTAGGTCAATGACAAAGCCGATAACCTTCATCCTGCCCGAGTCACAACATGGTTTAAAGCGCATGCGGGAGCAATTTCCGTATCTGTTTTACCAATGGCGTCTTGGATTTTATTGATTTAACGCTTAGATTTGTATAACAAGAGCCCCCGCATAAAAGCGGGGCAAGCTGTATGATGGGAGACTATCATTGCCTGTCCCGATACTTTCATCGGGATACGGTTCTGTGAGAGGCTTGGGGTGAAACTCCCCTTGCCTACTCGACGCCTAACCGTTATGCACCAGGCTAGGACCGAGCCCGAAGGGGAAAAAACCAAGTGGGATTTTGGTAATTTTGGAGTATCTTTATTCCATGAAACAGACAATATATATTGACACTTCAGTTTTTGGAGGTTTTTCGACGAGAAATTTTCTGAATTACCAGACCACTTTTTGAGAGACTTCAAAAAGGAGAGTTTCGACTACTTTTCTCAACTGTCACTCAAGACGAATTAAGCTCGGCTCCTGAGAGAGTAAAAAAACTTGTCACTAGTTTGAAGGCAGAGAATACAGAGTTTCTGGAAATAATTGATGAGGTAGTCGATTTAGCGACACAATACATTTCCGAGGGAGTTGTAGGCCAAACAAGTTTCGCAGACTGCCTGCATATTGCTCTGGCAACAATAAACCGTGCGGACTATTTAATTAGTTGGAATTTCAAGCATATTGTTAATATCCAGAGAATCCGCGGGTATAATTCCATCAACATCAAGAATGGTTACAAAGAATTAGAAATTCGTTCACCAAGAGATTTTATGACATATGAAGACAACAGTTAAGAAAACATTTGACGCGGTGAAATTCATGCGCGACCAACGGGAAAAATTGAGCGAGAAACTTTCCAAAATGACTAAAGAAGAAATCATCGGGTATTTCAAAAAGCGAAAACAGGAAAGTTCAACAAATCCCAGTGCATAACAGCACCTGGCCATAATGCGGGGTTTGGTGTTCGTTGAAACATTGGAAATCATTATGTACATTTCCCGAAAAATCGGGACAAGTTGTGTTGGCAGTCAGTTTAGTAGCAATCTATTTCCTTGCTAAGGATGGCTGCAAACCGTTAGCAACAACCGAAAAAAAATTTGTTGTCTATACCAATATTTGGTATCTTTGTAAAAACATTAAAAATTATGGCAAAGAATACATTAATATTACTAGGTGACTATTTTGAGAACTTCATTAACCAACAAGTAAGAACTGGTAAATTCGCATCAGCTAGTGAAGTTATGAGAGCCGCACTTAGACTTTTCGAATATGAACAATCAAAAAAAGCTGAACTGATTAAGGAATTAAAAAAAGGTGAAAAATCAGGATTTGTAAAAGATTTTGACCGCGCTGTTTTTCTTGAAAATATTCATGAAAAACACTTGACGGAATAGTGAAATACAAAATAAGCCTCCTGGCAAAGCAAGATCTCGAGAATATTTGGCTGTACACTTTTGAAAACTGGTCCTTTGAACAAGCGGATAGATATTTAAACTTGATTATGGACGAGATTGAATATGTTGCACAAAAACCTGACTCTGGCTTTGACTTCAGTTCAGTTAGGAAAGGATATTATCATTCAAGAATTAAGTCACATTTTATCTTCTATAGAATTGATCAGAAAAATGATATTGTAGAAGTTATCAGGATTTTGCACCAAAGAATGGATATAGAAAACAGATTAAGTGAATAAATAATCGGTAGAATGGCAGTGATGGAAATATTTGACATGTATGTGCATATTTATTAACTTTGGATATAGTTTGACAGGGACTTGCTCCTAAAACCGCCACGAGTGTTAAGCCGCCAACCGCTATTTTCATAAAGATCGTAAAAAAATGAAGTTTAATTTAAAACCTAAAATGAAATGATAAACAAATTATTCCTTTTACTAATTATTTTAATTTCATATTCAAGCTATTCGCAAAATGGCTATAAAAGAATTTACAATTATGATGAGTATCAAAAAGATTGGGCTTTAGTAAAAACAATCACTGGAACCTATGGATTTATTGATAAATCTGGAAAAGAGGTAGTTAAACCAATTTATAAAAGAATTGAAAAATTTAACATAAATTCGGAAGAATTTGCTTTGGTTAAAAGTGACGTAGGAACTTATGGGCTGATTAACAAAGAGGGAAAAGAAGTAGTTAAGACTATTTATGAAAATATTGCTGAATTTGGAAAAATTGAAAAGGGTTTAGCATTGGTAAAATCAATCACTGGAACATATGGATTTATAGACAAAAATGGTAAAGAAGTTGTTCCTGTGATTTACACATTAAATGAAGCAAAAGAAAAAGTTAAAAGTATCGCACAGGAATAAAAAGAACAGCACCTAATAACAAATAAGACTTAACCCGAATAATTCACAAATCTTTAACCTAATAGTGTGGATTATTCTGACGACAAAGAAAAACTAAAATTTTGGTGTACTTCGCTTCTAAAATTTAATTTTTTCTAAGTCGGGGTTAACCTGCATTATCCCATTACATTAAATGAAGTTATGAATAATGCAGGCTAAAAGCAGTCGCAACCACAAAGCAAAATTGCATCCGTAATCTTGATTGCGACTGCGATTTAAGTGAGTGTTGATCTTTACCGACCTGCTTAAAACCTGACTGCATGGGGATTTAATATTATAAGGCTGTTTTGGCGGCAATGTTTGTTATGGATTTATTCAACCCGAAACTGTTTTAAGGCTGCATTCGGTCTGTTTTTCGGATTATTATTTCATCTTTTTTGGCAACAATCAAAACATGGGCATTTTCCGGGTCAAAGCCAGGCCGCTCGCGGCACACATGTTACCCGGCTGGCTTTGAAAAGGTTTTTGAGAAACCTTTATTATTTTTCCATCCTAAACTTCCCCGCCTTCAGTTATTTGCTCTTTTTCGCTTTTTCTTTTTAAAGAATCGAAAAACTCTTTTACAATGCGATCATGAAAAAAGGCATAAATCTTGTGTTCGCGCAGCCGTGACTGGCATCTGTACCTGGTTAGCTGTGTAATCTTAGTAAATCCATCGGGCGTAGGCTCTAAGGTAAACTGTTGTGTGCCTTTGGTTTCGCCGTGATCTACATAGCAATATTCAATTGTTTTCTGATCGTTATCTTTTCGGGTAACCTCCAGAGCAACAGCCAGGTTTTTAATGCCGCTCAGCACACGCAGGTTAAAGAATAAAATCTGGCCTTCCTCTATGCCTTCAAAAGTCTCATCTTTGTAAAGTAAATTATTATTATTTTTTGAGTATAATAAACCAAAGGTTACAATCCTTCCATCAAATTCTTCACTGGGTGACTGATGAATAAGATTTTTCCAAACTACATTAATATTCTGCCTGATCAGTTGCGATTTATTAAATATGTGGTAATCTGATGAGTCTGCCGGATTATAACATACCGTATGAATATCATTAAATGTTTTGGCCCCAAAATACTTTTGCAACCTGATGAGTTTGCGAACTTTCTTATGCTGAATCCGCTTATAGTCTACTGAATCGATATTCACTGGTACAATTTTCCCTGCGTAACCAGAAAAGAAGGAGAAAGTGACCATCAACAGTAAGAGTAATTTTATATATTTTCCAGCCATGTGTCAGTCTTGATGCATAAAGTCAGATTACTTGAATATTTCACTCAAAGTTGCTGGAAATTCAGAAGGATGCAGGTACATTTCCCGGTTCTCATGAAACAAATATAACTGCTCTTTTTAAACATCCAAATATTATTTTACTCCAACTGGGTGTAAGGTCTGCCTTTCGTTAAAAAAAAAATTCTGTTCAGGCTGCTTCCGGGTTTGTTTGGCAGAGCCGGATTAAAAATAAACCTTACCAACCCCACCTCCTTACCTGCCTGATAATATTCATAAACCACCTGTCTGCACCGGTGAAGCTTTTGGCTTCTCTTAATTAAACTGAGTATAAATAGGGCGTTTACAGCCTCATTATCCTTTAAAACTGCATCTGACTATAGATAAATAAGTAACTTTGCCACGCCTTTCGGGTAATACCGGGAGTACTTGTTAATGAGCATTTTAAATTAAAACTGATATGTCAAAAAAGAAAAATTTCCTTACCTGTGACGGAAATTATGCCGCTGCACATATAGCTTATATGTTTAGCGAAGTGGCAGCAATTTATCCTATCACACCTTCCTCGACCATGGCCGAATATGTTGATGAATGGGCAGCTTTTGGCCGTAAAAACATCTTCGGTGAAACTGTAAAAGTTACCGAAATGCAATCGGAAGCCGGCGCTGCCGGTGCTTTGCATGGTTCGCTCCAGGCAGGTGCATTGACAACTACTTATACTGCATCGCAGGGTTTGTTATTGATGATCCCCAACATGTATAAAATCGCCGGTGAGTTGCTTCCGGCAGTTTTCCATGTTTCAGCCCGCAGTCTGGCTGCTCAGGCCTTATCCATATTTGGAGATCACTCTGATATTTACGCTACCAGACAAACAGGCTTTGCAATGCTGGCCACTGGCAGTGTTCAGGAAATTTTTGATCTTGCTGGTATTGCACATCTTGCAGCCATTAAATCGAGGGTGCCTTTCCTCCATTTCTTTGATGGATTCAGAACTTCTCATGAAATTCAGAAAGTGGAAGTTCCTGCAGATGAAGATATTTCTTCCATGCTGGATTGGGATGCTTTACAGGCATTCCGCGACCGCGCCCTTAATCCGGAGAGCCCTGTAACCCGCGGTACCGCTCAGAATCCTGACATCTACTTCCAGTCGCGCGAAGCCGCTAACAGTTACTATGATGTTCTTCCCGATATGGTTGAGGATTATATGCAACAGATTACCAAACTTACCGGCCGCGAATATCATCCGTTCACTTATTATGGTGCACCCGATGCTGAAAATATTCTGATAGCCATGGGTTCTATTACCGACACCATAAAGGAAGTTATTGATTATCTGAATTTAAAAGGTGAGAAAATCGGACTTGTTTCAGTGCATCTTTACAGGCCGTTTTCTGCAAAATATTTCTTTAAGGTAATGCCTGAAAGTGTAAAAAGGGTATGTGTGCTCGACCGGACAAAAGAACCCGGTGCAAATGGTGAACCACTTTACCTTGATGTCAAAGACGTCTTTTACGACAGACCAAATAAGCCAATTGTTGTTGGTGGACGTTACGGGTTGAGTTCAAAAGATACGACTCCTGCAATGATTATTTCAGTAATCAACAACCTGAAAAGCAATGAGCCGAAGAACAGGTTCACAGTTGGTATTGTTGATGATGTTACATTTACTTCACTGCCTTTGCTTCCTGAAATAGACCTTGCAGATAAAGGCACCTATCAGGCTAAATTCTATGGTATCGGTGCTGATGGGACCGTTGGGGCCAATAAAAATTCAATCAAAATCATTGGAGACACCACAGACAAATATTGCCAGGCATATTTTGCCTATGATTCAAAGAAATCGGGTGGTGTAACTACCTCTCACCTGCGCTTTGGCGACAAACCGATCCGCTCACCTTACCTTGTAAATACACCTGACTTTGTTGCCTGCCATGTTCCGGCTTATCTCGAAAAATACGACATGCTCAAAGGCCTTAAGAAAGGTGGTACTTTCCTTCTCAATAGCACCTGGAGCGTTGAAGAGACAAAAACCAGGATACCGGATTACATGAAGCGGTATATGGCCGAAAATGAAATCAACTTCTATATCATCAATGCCACTGAAATAGCAGAAGAAATCGGACTAGGCGGACGAACCAACACCATTATGCAGTCCACCTTCTTCAAAATTTCCGGCGTTATTCCTTACACTACTGCGGTTGATTACATGAAAAAAGCCGTAATAAAGAGTTTTGGCCGTAAAGGAGAAGAAATCGTTAAAATGAATAATGCTGCCATCGATCGTGGTGGTGAAGTCAAAAAAATAGAAATACCCGCCGCCTGGAAAACAGTTAAAATCGAGAAAACTATTGACACAAGAGACATACCTGATTTTATCCGTGATGTTGTCGAACCGATCAATGCTATGAAAGGTGACGATTTACCGGTAAGCGCGTTTCTTGGCCGCGAAGATGGTACTTTCCCTGCTGGTACAACTGCATTTGAAAAACGCGGCATAGCTGTTACCGTGCCGAAATGGATACCAGAAAACTGTATTCAGTGTAACCAGTGTGCTTATGTTTGTCCTCACGCCTGTATCCGTCCTTTCCTGATCGACGAAGAGGAAATGAAGACTTTACCAGAAGGAACCCCTTCACTGACAGCCATCCCAAAGACTTTCGCAGGACTTCAGTTCCGCATTCAGTTGAGCCCGCTCGATTGCACCGGTTGCGATAATTGTGTGGATGTTTGTCCTTCAAAAATCAAATCACTGGTTATGGAACCCTTGGAAAGCCAAATGGATCAGGATAATCTATGGAATATTATCACCAAAAATGTTACCTATAAAGATACCATTGCTCCGAAAGAACAGAATGTTAAAAACAGCCAGTTTGCTCAGCCTTTGTTTGAGTTCTCGGGTGCCTGTTCAGGTTGCGGTGAAACCCCTTATATTAAATTGGTTACACAGCTTTATGGTGACAGAATGATGGTTGCCAATGCCACCGGCTGCTCATCTATCTATGGTGGTTCAGCTCCTTCAACCCCTTATACCATCAATGCTAAAGGAGAAGGTCCAGCATGGGCAAATTCACTCTTTGAAGACAATGCCGAATATGGCTTAGGTATGGCTACAGGGGTAGCCAAGCTTAGAAGCCGGATTGCTGACCGAATGGGTATTATTATCAAAGGCGATTTTAATTCCGAATTGAAGGAAGCATGCCAGGAATGGATTGCCAATAAAGATAATGCTGCCGGTTCACGCACTGCTTCAACAAAAGTATTGCCATTGCTTGAAAAAGAATCAGCTCCCATTGCAAAGGAAATTGTAGCTATCAAACAGTACCTTGTTAAAAGGTCAATCTGGATGTTTGGTGGTGATGGATGGGCTTATGATATCGGATATGGTGGACTCGACCATGTTATAGCTTCTGGTGAGGATGTGAACCTGTTGGTTCTTGATACTGAAGTTTATTCAAACACCGGTGGTCAGGCTTCCAAGGCAACACCGGTAGGCGCTGTTGCCAAGTTTGCAGCCAGCGGTAAGAAAATCAGGAAAAAAGACCTGGGTATGATGGCCATGAGTTATGGTTATGTTTATGTTGCCCAGGTTGCAATGGGTGCCAGTCAGACTCAATATCTGAAAGCCCTGCGCGAAGCAGAAGCCTACCCGGGACCTTCACTGATTATTGCCTACTCCCCCTGTATTAATCATGGTATCAGGGCAGGTATGGGAAAAGCAAATGAGCAGCAGAAGCATGCCGTTGAGGCAGGATACTGGTCACTTTACAGGTATGACCCACAACTCGAAGCAGAAGGAAAGAATCCTTTCCAGCTTGATTCGAAAGAGCCTGATTTTACAAAGTTCCAGGGATTTCTGGATAGCGAAGTGCGTTATACTTCTCTTAAGAAATCATTCCCTGCTGAAGCTATTGAACTATTTACTGCTGCTGAAGAAAATGCAAAATGGCGTTACTTCAGCTACAGACGATTGGCAGAAGCCAACTTTATTCCGAGATAGTTTTTCAGTAGTGACTGAATAAATTTAAGAGATTCATCGCTTCGTTCTGAATGACATTATTTTACGATGTTTATAGAGAATTGGGGTGGGAGGAAGCGGAGCTCCTCCCACCCCAATTCTCTCCATCATTAAAATGTAAATACCTGTCATTCAGCGCGGAACGCAGTGAAGCGATGAATCTCTTCCATTGGAAAGAATTTTAATCGGTCAATGCAGTTAACTTTTAATTACTTAAAGGGAATAGGTACTTTTGAAGCCGGGAATTTCCCCGGCTTTTTCATTCAATAAAATTCCTGTTTTTCCTTTAAAGGATGCATTGTATTTCCTTAGGGACTCAAAGTTGGATGATTTGTTATGTTGCCATTTTCTAACAATTCTCAAGTTTAAAATAATGAAACAGATTATTTTCTTAATGATTGGATTGGCATTTGCCGCTTCCTGTAAACAAAAAGAACCCGGTGAAAACAGGGTGCAAACCAAATCTGCTGTTGAATCCTCAGCTTCTTTCAAACAGGATTCCATCAGATTAGCTGAACTTGTAAATGAGCACATGGTGCTCGGTACTTTATATCAGCAAAAAGCCGGCGAATATATGGCTTTGTGTTATCAGGCCTTTAACCTTGGCAAGCTAATGCTTGACAAAGACCTCGCGGATAAGAGTATTGATAAACACCGGGTTATTGTATTGGATATTGATGAAACTGTGCTCGATAACAGCCCCTTTCAGGCTAAATGCATAATTGATGGAACCGCATACCCCATAAACTGGGATGAGTGGTGCAACCTGGCAAGTGCAAAAGCACTTCCGGGTGCCATTGATTTCCTGAAATATGCTAAAGCCAATGGAGTTGGTATCTTTTATATTACAAACAGGAAAATTCACCTCAGGGATGCAACCATTAAAAACTTAATGGAACTGGGATTCCCGGATGCAGATGAGGAACATGTAATCATGCGCACTGTTGATGACAGTAAAGAACCACGCCGCCAGGAACTGCTAAAGAAGAACCATATTTCGCTCCTGTTTGGCGATAATCTCAACGACTTTTCAGATGTTTTTGAAAACAAGAAACCCGAACAAAGAAATGCCGAAGTTGATAATTCCAGAAAGCTGTTTGGCCAGCGTTATATTGTTATTCCCAATGCCATGTATGGCGACTGGGAACTGGCTTTGTACGGTTTTAATCAGAAACAGCCCGATTCTGTAAAATACCGGATACGCAGGCAGGCCCTTACAGCTTTTTAATTCCATTTGTAATCACCATATCCATGCTGATGTCGTTTTGGTCGGCTGGTACTTCATCGAGTAGCTGAAAGAAGAAACAGACACCTACTTTTGTTACTTTTAGTGATTTCAGGAAACGATCATAATAGGCTTTGCCGCGACCCATACGGTTGTTGGCTTTGTCGAAAGCTATGCCTGGCACTATGATTAAATCAATACTTTCATAATCGGTAAAAACCGGCCCATCGGGTTCGGGTATTTCGTAACGATCTCCTGGAATTAAGTTGTCATCACCCTGGTATAATTTCAGGTTCATCAGTTCCCCCTCAACTGAAGGCAGGATTATTCGCTTATGGCTGCTCCATTTATTGATAAATTCGTGGGTATATACTTCGCCTTTGATTGACCAATAGACCATAACGGTTGAAGCACTGACAAAAGCCGGCAACTGCTCAACAGTTTTCATAATTTCGGCAGATTCAAAAAAGTAATCCTCCTGAAGCTGCTGTTCTTTTAATTGTTTAATCAGTTTTCTTACTTCTTTTTTCTTCTCCTGAATCATATAAAACAATTTTGGATTATGCTGCAAATATAGGAGTTCGGGATTAAGCTATCGTGCTAAAATGTCGCATCGAATGAAATGAGAGTTCCCACACTGAGCCAACTCTGAAAAGTCAATAAAGAAGAAGAGACACCCCCTGCCAAGGCGGGGCCAAAACACCAATTTACACAAAATATTGTATATCAATATATTAGAATTAGTGTACGCCAGCTGGCGGATAATGTTTTTTTGTCCCGATAGCTATCGGGATGGCGTCAAATAATGAGTTTTCAGAGCGGACTCAACACTCAATCGGATATCAACTTTTTACTTTCTACTTTTTACTTTAGACTTGACTCTAATTCCAACATTTAATCTGAAATCTACCCGACTGACCGATCTAACTCAATCTAAAATTAGTTTAATGTGGTCAGTCAGGAGGTTCTTTACTTTTTACTTTTTACTTTTTACTTTGAACTTTGAGCTTTGAACTTTGAGCTTTATCAATAAATGCTAATAACAAACGGAAGCCTGGCCTGAACTCCTTTCATTTCTGAAAAAGATTTCAATTCTTTCAAATAAGGATAGAGCGATCCAAGCTCTTTCTGAACCATCGTCTCTGACGGTTTCCCTGAAATATCATCCATAATTTGGGTGAACGGATCTTTCTGCTCTGGAAGTGAAATAAGGCGGTAATTGTCAATTTTTGCCATGGCGGCAGCAATTTCAATCGCTTTTCTTAATCCTCCGGTTTCATCAACCAGGTTTAACCTTTTACCATCCACTCCACTCCAGACCCTTCCTTGTCCTATGCTGTCCACGTTGGCTGAAGTTATACCCCTGCCGTCAGCTACATGATTGATGAAGGTTTCGTATATATTTTCAATACTTTTGGTAATAACTTTTTCTTCATAAGGAGTCATAGGTCTCACCGTAGAGGGAAAATCGGAATTTGGGTTGGTTTGAACCATATCGAAAGTAATACCAAGTTTGTTGGCGAAAAATTTACTGAAATCCGGAATTATACCAAAAACCCCGATAGAGCCGGTTAATGTGGTTGGATTTGCGATAATGGTATCAGCAGCACAGGCAATGTAATAACCACCTGAGGCTGCATAATCGCCCATTGAGACTATAACCGGTTTCTTCTCTTGTGCCAGTTTTATTTCGCGCAGGATTATATCCGAAGCGAGCGC
>JBBQBC010000058.1:0-18348 GCA_038317155.1 Bacteroidales bacterium | reverse complement strand
CGCTAAGGATCCATTGGTAAAAACTGCTAAGGACCCATTGACTAAAACGACTTTAATATTCCCTCCACCTTCAAAAAAGAAAAGCCGCAAACTGCGGCTTTTCTGTAACAATTAACCTCTGAATCTACTCGCAATAAAACTTATAGAAATAAGGAATGGTTTCAATGCCTTTGTAGAAATTGAAAAGCGGATAATTTTCATCTGGTGAATGGATGGCGTCTGATTCCAGGCCAAAGCCCATAAGTATTGATTTTATTCCCAGCACCCGCTCAAAAGTTGAGATAATGGGAATACTGCCACCACTGCGAACCGGCACCGGCTTCTTGCCGAAGGTGGCTTCGTAGGCCTTACTTGCTGCTTTATATGCTTTGGTGTCGGTTGGAGATACATAACCCTGTCCACCATGCAGATTGGTAACTTTTACCTTTACAGATGGCGGGGCCAACTTCATAAAATGATCTTCAAACAGTTTCGAGATTTCTTCATGACCCTGATGAGGAACCAGGCGCATTGAAATTTTGGCATAGGCCTTCGATGGCAGAACAGTTTTGGCTCCTTCGCCGGTGTAACCACCCCAGATTCCGCAAACATCAAGGGTTGGGCGGATACCGGTTCGCTCCATTGTGGTATAACCCGATTCGCCTGAAACTTCTGCAATATTAATGGCCTTTTTATAATCGTTAAGATCGAAAGGAGCCTTTGCCATTTCAGCACGTTCTTCAGCAGTGAGTTCAAGCACCTTGTCATAGAAGCCTGCAACTGTTATGCGGTTGTTTTCATCGGTAAGTGATGCAATCATTTTTGAGAGCACATTGATGGGGTTGGCAACAGCACCGCCAAATAATCCGGAATGAAGGTCGCGGTTGGGGCCGGTTACTTCAACCTCTAGGTAGGCAAGCCCGCGCAGTCCGACGGTGATGGATGGAATATCCGGAGCGATCATTCCGGTATCGGAAACAAGAATAATATCAGCTTTAAGCATCTCTTTGTGATCCACGCAGAATTGCTCGAGGTTTGGTGAGCCAACTTCTTCTTCGCCTTCGATCATGAATTTGACATTGCACGGAAGAGTTCCGGTTTGAACCATTGCTTCAAAAGCCTTGGCATGCATAAATGACTGGCCTTTATCGTCATCGGCACCGCGGGCATAAATTTTACCGTCTCTGATTTCAGGCTCAAAAGGAGGTGAAGTCCATAAATTGATCGGATCGACTGGCATCACGTCATAGTGGGCGTAAACCAAAATAGTTGGTTTGGCCGGGTCAATGATCTTTTCACCATATACCACAGGATTTCCGGCAGTCGGTATAATTTCAGCCTTATCAGCGCCGGCTTTCAGTATGGTATTTTTCCAGTATTCCGCAGCACGGAGCATATCGGGTTTATTTTCAGTAATTGAGCTGATGGATGGAATGCGGATCAGTCCGAACAATTCGTCAAGGAAGCGTTGTTTGTTAGCTTCCAGGTAATTAGATAATTTTTCCATGATAAAAATTTGTTTCTTAGTTTCGGAATTAAAGATAGATATTTCCGGCTCCCGGTTTAAGGCCCTGTTACAGATTTATAACTTTTTGTGATTATTAACTCATTTATTGACCAGCGATTGTTTTTAATTATTTTTAATAAATCTTGTTATTCAGGTTGGATAATAAGATAAAAAGTATATTTTTGTATCAGCCGGGTGGGAGTTTCTGTTTATTTCTTTCTGTCGATTAAGTTTGCCATAATCCGGCAGCCAATTCACCAACGATGTATTCCTGTAATCATGCAAAATGTTGCTTTAGCGGTTCCGGTCCGTGATACATACAGATCGCTCAGTTTTAAAAACTTCAGCTGTTTAGTTGTATTTGTTTTTCTGATCCTTCCATCTGCAAGTAAAGCCCAGTTTGATTATGCTGTTATAGAAGGGGTTGATCCTCAAACTCTGGTTCAGCAGGTCCTCATTGGTCAGGGTGTTGAAACCTTCAATATCACATACCAGGGGGCAAGTATTGCCAGGGGGTCTTTTTCGGGTGAGTCAAATCTTGGCATTGCTTCTGGGGTAATTTTAACTTCTGGAAGAGCAAATAATTCAGTAGGCCCAAATAACGTAGGCAACAAATCATACAATGCCGGGGCTGGTGGCGATATTGCCCTGGAACAGCTTTGTGGTGACAATACCCATGATGCGTCTGTTTTGGAGTTTGATTTTATTCCTCAATCCAATATTGTTGAGTTCAGGTATGTATTTGGCTCAGAAGAATATCCCGAATTTGTAAATCAGTTTAACGATGTTTTCGGCTTTTTTATCAGCGGACCTGATATTTACGGAGTATTTCCTTCTCCGCCTGGATTTCCGAATGGAGCAAGAAACATTGCGTTGGTTCCGCAAACCCTTCCACCTTACTATGTTTCAATTGATAATATCAATAATGGTAGTAACAACACAGGTCCCTGCACCAATTGTCAGTATTATTTCCACAATAGTGGTGGACAGTATATTCAGTATGATGCATTTACAACCGTGCTGGTAGCCAGTTCTAATGTAATTCCTTGTCAGACTTATCATATTAAACTTGCAGTCGCTGATGCCGTAGATTTCGCCTATGATACCGGGGTATTCCTTGAAGCCAATAGTTTCTCAAGTGTAGGCCTTGCTGCCAATTTGTCTTTTACACACGCAGTGGTTGATACCGCCGTTGAAGCGTGTAATAATGCTTCTATTGCTTTCAAGCTGTTTCAGCGAACGTCAGTTGACTATCCGATAAACCTTGAAATTGGTGGCACTGCAGAAAACGGTATAGATTATACTTTTATTCCCAATCAGATTATTATTCCCCAGGGTGATTCCATGGCTACACTTGAGATAATTCCTGTTGACGATGGACTTTGGGAAGATATTACCGAAACTGTTACCATTATCTTCAATTCTTCCCTTTGTGGTGTGGATATGGACACGCTTACTGTATATATAAAGGATTATCCATATTATTCAAGCGGGACATCACCAAGTCAGATTATTGATTGTCAGGATACGATAACCATGTATGCTTATGGTGACGGAGGAGTAGAGCCTTATTATTTTTTATGGAGTACAGGAGATACGACCGAAACCATAACGGTAAGCCCGTCTTCAACAACACAATACACAGTCCTGATTTCCGATGAGTGCGGCTCCTTGGAGGAGCAAACCATAAATATAACTGTGCGGGGGCCAACTGCGGAAATCGGTCAGGATGAGGTAAATATATGCCTTAATGATTTTATTGATATTACAGTTCAGGGTGGTACCAGTTGGTTATGGATGCCGGGAGGTGAAACAACCCAGACAATTACGGTTAGTCCTCCCGACGATACCGTTTATTCGGTTACTGTATCCGATGAATGTGGTAACTCTGATACCGATCAGATTCTTGTAACTGTTGGACAGCCCTTTGCCGATGCCGGACCTGACGCTGATATCTGTGCAGGGCAGGCTATTACACTTACTGCCAATGATACGCCAAACGGTGTTTGGGTATGGACCGATATGGTGACAAATCAGACATACACTGGTCGCGAGATTATAGTCAGTCCACCAACACCCCGAGAGTACTGTGTGTCCGTTACCGATAACTGTGGCAATAACTTAACCGATTGTGTTTTTGTAAATGTTTTTCAGCTTACTGCCGGGGCAGGTCCGGATCAGGTGATCACTTACGGTACGCCAACGACTCTGCATGGCAGTGTTATGCAGGGTACAGGGCCTTATCAGTACCAATGGGAACCTTCTGATAAACTGGTTTCGGCAACCGGGCCGAACCCCACAACACTGAATCTCTATGAATCTACCGTATTTACTCTTCTTGTCACCGATTTGGGAACAGGATGTGTTAGTGAGCAGCCCGATTTTGTTACGGTTTCTTTGGAAGGTGAAGCCGTAAGCGCTCATCCTGCTGCCCAGCCCGATACTGTTTGTTCGGGCAGTTCAGCTAATTTGTTTACATTGCCCGGAGGAGGAACCAATAACTATACATACCAATGGGCCTCTGACCCTCCGGGTTTCACTTCAACCCTGGCTAATCCTGAGGTATCACCTTCCGTTACAACAGTTTACACAGTTATGGTGAACGATGGCTATAACTCTTCAAATGCTTTAGTTACAATCACCGTTAACGAATTGCCACAAATCAGCTTATTGCCGCTTGATGATCCGAGGGTGCAGATTATCAGTCCGACTGAAATCGGGATTTGTGTTTTTGACACCATTAAACTCAATGCCGGGAACCCGGGTTTTGCTTACCTTTGGAACAACGGCTCTGTGGACCAGACCATCAGTATCCAAACTTCAGGACTGAGTTTCGACTTTCAGGAATTTGAAGTCAGCGTTACCAATCCGACTACCGGATGTACCGGAACTTCAAACATTGACGCCTATTTCACCTTCCAGAATTGCAGTTACGGTATTGATGACAAAGAATTCAGCAACAACCTGCAGGTTTTTCCAAATCCTTCCGGAGACGGCCTATTCTACTACAAGATCGAAAAATTAGAAGGTGAAACAGAGCTCCAGGTCTATACTTCCCCGGGTAAACTCATCCAATCAGAAATGATTTCCATTGTTCCGGGAAGTACTTATTCATCAACCCTGATTCTTCGCAACAGAATGCCCGGCATTTATTACCTGAAGCTAACCAATCAGGAGGCCGTTATTCTGAGAAAGCTGATCATTCAAAAATAATTACTTGCCGCATCTGGTTGCAATCGAAGGTGCACCTGGTGACAAAGGAATTTATGTTTTTCATACTTTTTGCTAAGACGAAAATGATGAAGTCCGCGAACATACCGGCATCATCTATCTGATAAGGTAAATCCTTTTGTCGAAATCTATCCGCTTTTTATAACTTTGACACAGTTTTAAACTGTGTTATCATGTCAAATATAAGGCTGGCTATCAATGGATTTGGCCGCATCGGACGTATTACTTTCAGGGCTTTATTGAAGAAAAAAAACATCTCAGTGGTCGCCATCAACGACCTTACCGACCCTCATACCCTTGCCCATTTATTGAAATACGATTCGGTTCACGGAAATTTCCCGGGAACAGTAGAGGCGGGCCCCGATTATTTATTGGTGAACCGGAAGAAGATTAAAGTTTTTGCCGAACCGGAACCAGGCGCCATTAACTGGGGAAAACTGGGGGTTGATGTCGTTATTGAATCCACCGGAAAATTTACTGATAAGGCATCGGCAATGAAGCATGTGGAAGCAGGTGCCCGAAAGGTGATTATTTCAGCTCCGGCCAGCGCCAATCACGACGATGTTAAATATGTGGTCTTAGGTATCAATGATCATATTATCGAAAAAGACGATGTAATTATTTCCAATTCTTCCTGTACCACAAACTGTGTGGCGCCGATGATCAAGGTACTTGATGACCATTGGGGTATTCAGGAAGGTTTTATCACTACGGTTCACTCATATACCCGCGACCAGAACCTGATAGATGCGCCACATACCGATCTGCGAAGGGCAAGAGCTGCAGCTTACAGCATTATTCCAACTACGACCGGAGCCGCAAAGGCTGCCACAAAAATATTTCCTCATCTGAAAAATAACCTGGGCGGAGCTGGTATTCGTGTTCCTGTTCCTGATGGCTCTCTCACCGACCTAACCTGTACCCTGAAAAAGCCGGCCAGTATAGCAGAGATAAATGCTGCTTTCAGGGAAGCTGCCAATGGATATTTGAAAGGAATTATGCAATACACCGAAGATCCTATTGTATCAATTGATATTGTTGGTAATCCGCATTCGGCTATTTTCGATGCCGGGCTGACTGCAGTTCTTGGCGACACCAATGATTTGGTAAAAATTGTAGCCTGGTACGACAACGAAAGCGGGTATGCTCACAGGCTGGCCGATTTGGTGGTGAAGTTTGTTTGATGTTGGGGGTTAGGGGTTGGACGTTCAAGGAGTTCAATCGCTTCGCGGTTCAAAAGGTTCAATCGCTTCGCGGTTCAAGCGTTCAATCGCCTTCGGTGGTTCAAGAGTCCAATCGCTAAGCTGTTCCTTTAATGCCTTGCTCCGTTGACCAATCCGAAATCTGAACCGGAGCGAAGGTTAGCTCACCGAAAGTAAAACCGAAATCCGAACAAAAAATATACTAGTCCAATTTTAATATATATACTAGTCCAATTTTAATATATTTGTACTCATATAGTCATAAGATAAAATCCATCATGAAAACTTCTTCTTTATTGATTTCGTTGGTTGTTTTTCTAAGTATTAACCTGTTTTCGCAAACGGCAACCTGGGAGAAAACTTTTGGATACAGCGCCGCCGATGAGCATCTTTTTGCCTTGAAAACAGATGCAGAGGGCAATATTATGTTTACCGGCAGGATTGATACTGTCATTTTTGATCCGAATGGAATTGAAATAAAGGCCATTACAATACTGATGGATCCGGATGGAAACGTTAAATGGATGCGTTCAATAGGAGGAGATTTTCATCTTGGCGCTATCAGCAAAGATTTTGCCTTGCCGGGTGACAATACCAGCATGGTGATTACCGGCAATTTTCTCCACACAAATTCACTTTGGGGGCCTTTTTATACCTCCTTGCTGTTAAGAAAATACAATCTGACCGGAGATGTTTTATGGCATAAAATTTATTATGATGCTGATCACAGTTACTCGGGTGAAAGTATTTCAAAAACTGAGGATGGAGGTTTTATTATTTCCGGAATCCGTGATACCTGTCTTTACCTTATGAAAACCGATAACAACGGCGATTCACTCTGGACAAAAACTTATTGTAATTTCAAAGTTAATAGTCCTGATTATACAGGTCCAGCCAGCAAAATTATTTAGACATCCGATCAGGGTTACATCCTGTGCCATACTTCTTTGGATTATCTGCTAGGCCAGCGTATGCAAATCATTAAGTTCAACGAATCGGGTGATACCGTCTGGACAAGAAAAATCAATAATGACGACTATTCAAATGGTACAGAAATCATTCAGACTTCAGATGGGAATTTTCTTGCATGCGGGTCGCAGGGTATGTCTGATAATGGCACCTCGGATGCAATGATTGTTAAAATTGATCCGGGCGGACAAGTTATCTGGGAAAGAGAATATGACAGGTTCGGGTACAATGAAGGATTTAGTTCCATTAAAGAAATAGCACCTGATGAATATGTTGCGGCAGGATTTGCTTCTGATAATCTTGTTTCAGGGGAAAACGATTTTGCCTATGTGATGAAAATCAATTCCACCGGCGATACCCTGTGGACAAGAATTGATAATCCCGAGGCCGGGAACATATCAGAAACAATCCAGGATCTTGATATTTCGCCCGAACCCGGAATAGTGCTTGGTGGAAATATTAATAATGTCTTTTTTCTTGCAAAACTTGATGAGTATGGTGTGGGTTTTACCGGTTTAGAGAATGCTGAATCCCCGGCTGATAAGGATATTCGGATATTAGTCTGGGATACTGAAATCATAGTTGAAAATAAGAATTCTGTAAGTAATTCTAACCTGACCGTATTAATTTTCAATCCATTGGGACAATCTGTTTATTCAGGCTCATCGAATCCGGATGAATTTTCCCGGATCGATATTCGTCATTTGCCTACAGGAATATATATCGTGAAAGTTAGTAACGGGAATAATTGTACAGCAGTAAAATTTCGTAAGAAATGAAAAAGAAATGGCCGGAAATCGGGGATCCGGATTGATACGGAGTTCATCAAAGATAAATCCCACCGCCTCGGGCGGGCAGGCGCAATCCGAAATCCGAAATCAGCCCTTCGACATGGTTCGACAAGAGCTCACCAACCGAGAGCTCAGGGACCGAAGTCGGAAGTCGCCACTTCGGCTCTGTGACCGAAGTCAGAAGTTGGAAATAAGAGGTGAGTCTTAGGATTTAAGAAAATCCGAAATCCGCAATCCACAATCCGAATTCTGCAATCCGCAATCTGAAATTTCTCCTTGTCGCCTTTTATCTTCTCGCTGAGTATGCTCTATGCTCTGTGCCCTGTGCCCTGTGCCCTGTGCTCTGTGCCCTTTGCCCTTTGCTTTGTGCCCTGTGCCCTGTGCCCTGTGCTCTGTGCCCTGTGCTCTGTGCCCTATAACCCTTTTAGATAATTATAAATCTCTACCTGCGACCTAATCCGGGGAAGTTTATCGCGGTCTTTATAGAAATTCGGTTCTTCGTGGTTAACAATCCTAGCCTTGGTGTTATCTTTCAGTTGAATAAACAGCATGGTTTTCAGCTCCTGTTGAATTCCCTTATCCAAAATAGGACAAGCTACTTCGATGCGGTTATCTAGGTTGCGAATCATCCAATCGGCCGACGAGATATAGTATTTTTCATCACCGGCATTGTTGAAAATCAGGACTCTGGAATGTTCCAGAAATTTATCGACAATGCTGATGACTTCAATATTGTCGCTGAACCCTTTTACCGCCGGAATCATGGTACAGGTGCCACGACAGATAACCCTTACTTTAACCCCGGCCTGCCCGGCCTGGTAGAGCTTTTTAATAATTTTCTCATCCACCAGGTTATTCAGTTTCAGGATGCACCAGGCTTCTTTCCCGGCTTTCGCCTGATTGATCTCGCCATTGATCATCCTGATAAAGAAGTTACGCATATAAAAAGGGGCGACCAAAAGGCGGTTAAATTTTGGTGGATTGTATTTGCTTTCGAACAGGCGAAAAACACTATTTACATCTGCTGTTATTTGTTGATTTGAGGTTAGCAGACTATCGTCAGCATAAACACGGGCTGTCTGCTCGTTGAAATTACCTGTGCCGATATTTGCATAGTAAACGGTTTTTTCGCCTTCTTTCCTGCGGATCAGAAGAAGTTTGCAGTGGACCTTAAATCCGGGAATTCCCTGTATAAGTTTTATGCCTTCTTCCTGCATTTTTCCGGCCCAGTGAATATTGGCTTCTTCATCAAAACGTGCCTGAAGCTCCATAAAAACAGTTACGGATTTCCCATTGCGGGCTGCATTTATCAATGCATTGATTACGTTTGAGTCGTGTGCAACCCGGTAAAGGGTCATCTTTATTGAACGTACCTGCGGATCAATGGAGGCCTCGCGCAGCAAATCGATGATGTAACTGAACGACTGGTAAGGATAATGCAGCATGATATCACGCTCCTTCATAATGCCCAGGATACTCTCTTTTTTGGGAATCCGGCGGTGCTCAAGAGGTAGGGTTGGCTCAAACAATAAATCCTGCCTTCCTACTTCCGGGAACGACATAAAATCTTTGAAATTATGATAGCGCCCGCTTTTTGACAGGGTATCTGTTTCACTGATATCAAGTTTTTGTTTGAGCATGCTGAGCAATTTGCCAGGCATATTCTTGTCATAAATGAATCTTACCGGAGCTCCAAGTTTCCGCTGTTTCAGGCTTTCTGTCATGATTTCGAGGAAACTCTTCGAAACATCGTTGTCAATGTCTAATTCGGCATCGCGGGTAAATTTGAAGGTATATGCTTCAAATTTGTCGTACCCAAATATGGAAAAAATATCATCGAAGCAATAGCGGATTACGTCATCGAGCAGGATAATATATTGCCGGCCATTGGAGGATGGCAGGATAAGAAAACGCGAAAGCGGACCTACCGGAACCCTGATTACTGCAAACTGTTCATCACCCGGACGCGATTTTTTTGTAAGTCGGATTGCAAGATAAATCGACTTATCGACCAGCGATGACGATTTCAGATTTCCCAGCATAATCGGGAACAACTGTGACCGGACATTGTTGTTGAAAAATTCTTTGATAAATAAGCCGTGTTCTTCCGTAAGCTCTTTTTCGTCGATGATGTGTATACCTTCGTGAGCCAGTTCCCTGACGAGTTTCCTGAAGATTTTTGCAAATTCCTTTTGCTGCTCGGTGTCTATTCTGTTTATTTCTTTGAGGGTACGACGAGGATTCATGTTCAGATTGTTACCACTTCGCTTGTCGAAATCAATCAAGCGGTTAAGGGTAGCTACCCTCACCCTGAAAAACTCATCGAGGTTATTCGAAAAGATACCCAGAAATTTTACCCGCTCTATGAGTGGGGTATTTTCATCGGCTGCTTCCTGCAGCACACGTCCGTTAAACTCGAGCCAACTCAGTTCCCTGTTAACGAATTTCCTTACAACTTTGGCCATAAAATATCTTTATCAGGTAAGCCGGAGCTCTATTTTATTATAACATTTTAGGGAATACAACAAATCTTATTGTAAAATCGGCTGATAACAGCTCATCCCACTCATTTATTTCGAAGTCAACAGCGATTACTCCCGAAGTGGGAAGGTAATCAATTTTCTCATACAAATAATTATTAGCAAGGTTGGTAATTGCCGGGTTATGGCCTACAATCATCACATTTGAAACGGATGCCGGAAGGTCGTACAACTGATCGGTCAAAGAACCGGCATCTGCAGTATAAACGCCCTTTTCGATGCGGAAATTGCTTTCTTCCACATTAAAAGCATGGGCTATAATGCGGGCGGTCTCAACCGACCTTACCGCGTGGCTGCAAATAATCAGGTCTATTTCAACTTTATTATTCTGGAAGTAATCAATAATAAGGCGGGTCCGTTTCAGCCCTTTCTCAAGCAATGGGCGGTCGAGGTCATCCAACTCAGCGAGTTTCCACGACGATTTGGCATGCCGCATCAGGTAAAGAGTCTTCATAACAATTATTTATTTCCAATAATCAGCTTAATAGTTCAAATTTACTGCATTTGGCAGCCTGTGCTGTAATTCTCCTGTTGAATTAACAATTTATTAATATAGAGCCTGCTGAAAAATATCTATATACTTCAAAATAAAACCACTATATGGTGAAAAAGAGGATCAGGTGCATAGAAATAGAGTTATAGCATCAAAAAACCGTGCATCTGGTTTGTGAATTACACAGCTTTTTATCAGTCAGAGCCACAGAGTGGCGAAACATTGGTAGTAAATCGCAGAATAAGAGGATTTTAAGGTGCAGAGCACCGTAACGTAAAAGGGTGTCGTCTTTTTTGAGTTTTTCAGCAGACCCTAATATAAATGGCTTATAAGATGAACCGGTAGCCCAGTTTGAACTTCTTTTTTTAGCTAATATGTAACATTCTACTATTCAATATTCTGGGAATTTTTTATTGAAAGGATTAATTTTTCTTACTAAATTGATAAAGTTTTAATGGTTGAAAAGTTGGGAGAAGCAGCCAGGATTAATCAAATTATGATTGGTCATCTGTTTTGAATTCCTGGGATTCCTGAACATTGCAGGGCATTTCAGATTCCTGAATGGATTCTTCCTTTTTAATACCTGTTTATTATCCGATAGTAATGTTTCTGAGAATTCCTTTACATTGCCCATCGTTAATTTCCGTAATTTTGATCTGGAAATTTTGTAATCCCATTCATCGAACCGCACAAAATGCAGACCGATCCTTCAAATGCCCCTCAAAGACAGGTTTTCTCTCTCTCGGAGATTACCGAAAGCATCGCGCGCATGTTCACCAGGTACTATGCTGTACCCTACTGGATAAGGGCTGAGATTTCTAAACTAAATTTTTATCCTGCATCGGGTCACTGTTTCCCCGACCTGGTTGAAAAACTGGAGGGAAAGGTTAAATCGCAGATGCGCAGTATTATTTGGCGCGATGACCTGGCGAGGATATCGCAGAAGTTTGAAGAAATTACCCGCCAGCCGCTGAGTGAGGGGATTGCCATTATGTTTCAGGCTTATGTTAAGTTCACCTCTGAACACGGGCTTTCGCTGCACATAATTGACATTGAGCCGCTATATACCCTTGGCGAGATGGCACGGGCAAAACTGGCCACCATCGGGCAACTGAAGAATGAAGGAATTTTTCTGCAAAACAAGCAGGTTGCATTGCCATTACTGCTTAAGCGGGTGGCTATTATTTCGGCGGAAACCAGCAAAGGCTACAACGATCTTTTGGTTACCCTGAACAACAACCCGTATGGATACCGTTTCATCACCCGGCTTTTCCCTGCTTTGCTTCAGGGTGACGCGGCGGTTGAGTCAATCCGGAAGCAATTGAAACAGATTATGGCGAAAAGCGGGCAGTTTGATGCTGTACTGATTATTCGCGGTGGTGGCGATGAAGTTGGCCTGGCCTGTTACGATCACTATGATCTGGCCCGTGAAGTTGCCATGTTCCCCATTCCGGTGATTTCCGGAATTGGCCATTCAACCAATGAAACCGTGGTTGAGATGGTGGCCTGTATCAACAAAATTACCCCAACTGATGTTGCCCACTTTATGATTGCCGGCTTCCGTAACTTTGATGAGCGTTTACGGAATTCATCACAAGCTCTGGTTGCAGGAACTAAAGAGATTTTAGAATCAGAAACTTTACAATTTAATAACCTTGTAACGATCTTCCAACAAACCGGGCAGCTATTTGTTAAAAACCAGCATGAAGAACTGGAACAAATGGCTCTGGGAATCAGGGAGTCGGTTAATGCTGCCGTATTTAACCACCGCATCGCGCTCAGCCGCTATGAAACTGCCCTGGTTATACATCCGGGTCAATTGCTGTCCAACAAATTAATATTGCTGCAAAACATAGTTAAAATGCTTGGATTCCAAAGGGTTCATCTGTTAAACCAGCATTTGAATAACCTTGACATTATCGGGCAAAAAGTGCAGTTGCTCGATCCTGTGAATGTTTTGAAGCGGGGCTTTACCATAACCCGGTACAAAGGAAAAACCATTACCTTTGATTTCGACCCTGAACCGGGGGCAATCATCGAAACTGAAACTTTCAACGAAAAAATAAGCAGTGTTTTCAATGAAAAGAGACCAAAATGAGTAAAATCATTACTTACGCAGAAGCGATTGTAGAACTTGAAACCATTGTTTCTGAAATCGAAAATGCCTCCATCGGAGTGGATGAATTATCTGAAAAGGTGAAACGGGCTGCAGAACTGATAAAATTCTGCCGAAGCAAACTCACAGCCACTGAAAAAGATGTTAGTGCTGTGCTGAAAAGTCTGGAAGATGAGGAGCAAGAAAGCATATAAATTTGCATGAAATTGATTAATAACGATTTAACCTGTATTATTCGGGTTAACAATGGATTCACATTTTATCAATAATTTTGAAATCACTTTATCACGTTAATGTTGAGGGGCATAGATAAACCAAAATTCAGAGGTTCAATGGTAAACCTTGCAATTATTGCAATGGTGGGACTGATTCTGTGGTTTATTCTGGATGCCGGGAAAGCAATGCAGTTAAGTAAGGCAGGTGCAGCAGCAGTTGTTGCAGATACAGGCTTAACCAATACATTTAACTACAGCAATGTCATCAATTTTCACCATCCGCTTTCAATTCTGATTCTTCAGATTCTGGTAATTATTCTCGCTTCGAGGACACTTGGATGGATCATGTCGCTGATTAACCAACCGACTGTAATCGGTGAAATCCTTGCAGGCATTATGCTTGGACCATCCCTTCTTGGATTTTATTTTCCGGGTGCAACAGCCTTTCTCTTCCCGGTTGAATCGTTGGGGAACCTGCAGTTTTTAAGCCAGATCGGCCTGATTCTCTTCATGTTTATCATAGGTATGGAACTCGATATCGGCGTCTTGAAACAACGTGCAGGAGCAGCGGTTTTCATAAGCAATACCAGCATTGTAGTGCCTTTTGTAATGGGTGCTGGTCTGGCCTATTTTTTATACAGTTCCTTTGCACCGCCAGGAGCCGGTTTTATACCCTTTGCTTTGTTTATGGGTATTGCCATGAGCATTACCGCATTTCCGGTGCTTGCACGTATTGTTCAGGAGCGCGGAATTTCACGAACGCCTATGGGAATGACCGCTATTACCTGTGCTGCCATCAATGATCTTACGGCATGGGGTATTCTGGCCCTGGTAGTTGCAATTGCCAATGCCGGAGCAGTAGGTGGAGCACTGCTCACAATTTTGCTATCATTCCTTTATGTGGCAATTATGTTATTTATTATCAGGCCATTACTCGATAAAATTGCATTGAAATATACAGTCAGGGAAACCATCAGTAAACTTGTCGTTGCTATGGTTCTCAGTACCATGCTTCTTTCGGCATACATAACGGAAGTTATTGGTATTCATGCCTTGTTTGGGGCTTTTATGGCCGGAGTAATTATCCCCGATAATATAAGGTTTAAACAGATTATGGCTGAAAAGATCGAGGATGTAAGCCTGGTTTTGTTGCTGCCATTATTTTTTGTTTACACTGGTCTTCGTACCCAGATTGGCCTGCTGAATGAGCCTGGTTTGTGGCTTACCGGGCTTGTGGTGGTTGCAGTTGCCGTCACCGGGAAATTTGCCGGAAGCGCTTTAGCCGCCAGGTTTACACGCCACTCATGGAAAGATAGTTTATTAATTGGCGCCTTGATGAATACCCGCGGATTGATAGAACTGATAGCCTTAAATATTGGGTACGACATAGGTGTTTTATCTCCTGAGATATTTACCATTCTTGTACTTATGGCTCTGGTAACTACTTTTATGACTGGCCCTGCCATGAGCCTGATCAATTACTTTTTCAGAAAGCCCGAATCAGAGCAGATGGTATTTGGTTCGCTTAAAGTGCTGATTTCATTTGGCCCCCCTGAAGCCGGAGGCAGACTAACTTCGATGGTAAACAGCCTTTTTGGGAACCGTAAAAAAGGACTGAAAATGACCGCCCTTCACCTTACGCCCAATACGGAGATTTCAATCAAAAATGCCAGAATGTTTGAAGAACAGGCCTTCGGAAAGGTAAAGGAGGTTATCCGGGAAACCGGTATAGAGGTCAAAACCATCTACCGGACTGCTGAAAATGTGTCTCAGGAGATCATTAAAACGGCAAACAGGGGAAAATTTGATTTGTTAATTGTTGGCAGCTCCCGACCCCTGTTAAAACAGGATGAAACAGGAGGAAAGGCTCGTTATTTCTTCGAAAGGGCCAAATGTGATGTCGGGTTGTTTATCGACAGGAGTTTTGAAAAAATCTGTCATGTGCTGATCATCATGGAATCCGGGGATGAAAACTACCTTCTTGAATTAGCCAAAGGCTTTAATCCCGATTGCCGGATAGATTCAACCTGCCTGCTTCCGCTTGCTGTTCCTGTAAAAGGTATTGAAATGCCTGCTATTCGCGACAAACTGCAGAGTCAGGCCGAAGAGAATTTCTCATCATACGATTTGATAATCTCTACTATTGAATGCTATCGTGACCAACGCGAAGCGGGTGCTTCGTGGGTAGAAGGGAAGGTTTCCATTTTGCTTTTCAGCAAAAGGGATAAGAGGTAGCTAGTTGATCTGGGAAATAATGAAGTATGAACGGATAATCAGATAGCCCCAATGTCATTGAAAATTCTCAAAATGGGTTCAACTTGTTTTCGTTGTATCGGGCTGCGCTTTGAGCACCTAATTGAAATCCTTTGAGTTATCTTTGTCATATAAAATCAATAATTTTTTAATTTTATCTATGTTTGAAACAGAATGAACCCACGGACAAAACAACTTCACAATCAGGGTGTGAGCTTGTGGCTCGATAACATCACCCGTAAAATGCTGGATGAAGGTACTATCAAGCACTACATTGATGAACTTTCTGTAACCGGATTAACCTCCAATCCAAGTATTTTCGATAACGCTATAACCAGCTCTCATGATTATGATGAGGCTATCCGAACGATAGAAAACCCTCAGATTTCGGACGAAGATTTATTTTTCGAACTGGCAGTGAATGATATTCAGCGAGCGGCAGATTTTTTTAAGCCGGTTTTCCTGAAAAGCAATGGCCTCGATGGATTTGTCTCCATTGAAATATCGCCAATGTTGGCTTACGACACTGAAAATACCATTCTGGCAGCCAAACTGATTCACCAAAAGGTGAACCGACCCAATGCATTTATCAAGATTCCAGGCACTCCCGAAGGACTTCCTGCTATTGAAAAAGCGATTGCCGGAGGAATTCCGGTAAATGTAACCCTGTTGTTCTCACCTGATCAATATGAGGCTGCTGCAGAAGCGTATCTGAAAGGAATAGAAAGCAGGATCAGTACCGGCTTAAATCCGGATATAAGGTCTGTCGCTTCGGTTTTTGTAAGTCGTTGGGATAAAGCTGTTTCAGACAAAGTAAATCCAGAACTTCAGAACCGTTTGGGCATTGCCATGATGCAGAAAACCTATGCTTCCTACCTCCGGTTTTTAGGTTCGCAAAGGGTTCAACGGATTATGAATTTTGGCGCTTTCCCTCAGAGGCTGCTATGGGCAAGTACAGGAACCAAGGATCCGAAAGCTTCAGATATTCTGTATGTGAAAAATCTGATTGCTCCATACACCATCAATACGATACCTGAGAAAACCCTGCTCGCCTATGCTGATCATGGTGAAGCAGGCCCGGTTATGGCAGATTCTGAGCATGAAACCGATCTGATCCTTCAAAAATTCAGCAATGCCGGGATTGACCTTCATCAGCTTGGCATGCAGCTTCAGATGGAAGGTGCTGAATCGTTCAACAAATCGTGGAAACACCTGATCGAAAGTATTAAAACAAAAAGAACCCAAATTTAAAGTACGAAATGAAAAACAGTTTGACAAATCTGGAAGCGTGGAAAGCGCTTGATAAACATTATCAGGAAGTTAGAAAAGTAACCATTAAGGAATTGTTTAAACAGGATCCGATCAGGGGTAGTAGTTTATATCTGAATGCTGAAGGGATTTATTTCGATTATTCAAAGCACCGGATATCAGGCAAAACACTTGGGCTGCTTTTTAAACTTTCAAGGGAGCGGGGTCTCGAAAACATGCGAAAAGCAATGTTTTCCGGTGAAAAAATCAACGTCACCGAGAACCGTGCTGTATTACACACAGCCTTGCGGGCCCCCAAAGGTTCTGTCATTATGGTTGACGGCGTGAATGTTGTAGATCAGGTTCATGAAGTGCTGGAGAAAATGGCCGGGTTTGCTAACACGATCCGTTCCGGCGAATGGAAAGGCTTTACCGGCAAACCCATACGCAATATTGTTAACATAGGTATTGGAGGTTCCGACCTTGGCCCTGTTATGGCATACGAAGCCCTGAAACACTTCAGCATGAGGGAACTTACTTTCAGGTTTGTTTCCAACATCGATGGCAGTGATTTTGCTGAAGCAGTGTTTGGTCTGAATCCGGAAGAGACCCTCTTCATCGTGGCCTCTAAAACCTTTACAACGCTCGAAACGCTGACCAATGCCCAAACAGCAAGGGCTTGGGTATTGGAAAAGCTGGTTGACGAATCCGCAATAGCCAAACATTTTGTAGCTCTTTCAACCAATGAGAAAGAAGTTGCAAAATTCGGGATAGACACAAACAATATGTTTGAATTTTGGGATTGGGTTGGTGGCCGCTATTCGATGACATCGGCAATTGGTCTTTCGACGATGATTGCAATTGGCCCGGAACATTATTACGAAATGCTGGACGGGTTCCATAAAATGGATGAGCATTTCCGCACAACTCCCCTTGAGAAAAATATCCCGGTAATCATGGCATTGCTCACGGTTTGGTATAATAATTTCCATAACGCCCAGACCCAGGCAGTGCTGCCTTATGACAATTATCTGAAGCGTTTCCCGGCCTATTTGCAGCAGCTAACGATGGAAAGTAACGGAAAATATATTACACTCGAAGGTCATAAAGTTGATTATCAAACCGGCCCGGTTTACTGGGGAGAGCCAGGCACCAATGGTCAGCACTCCTTTTATCAATTGATCCACCAGGGGACAAAACTGATCCCTTGCGATTTTATCGGATTTAAAGAGTCGCTCAATCATCTGCCACCGCACCAGGATTATTTAATGGCCAATATGATAGCCCAGGGCGAAGCGCTTGCTTTTGGGAAGACAGCGGATGAGGTTCGTAATGAGGGGGTTGACGAGAAGTTGATCCCTCACAAGGTTTTTGAAGGGAACCGGCCCTCCTCAACTTTCTTTATGGATAAATTAAGCCCGGTCAATCTCGGAAAACTGGTGGCCATGTATGAACACAGTGTGTTCGTGCAGGGTGTCATCTGGAATGTAAATCCCTTTGATCAGATGGGAGTGGAGTTGGGTAAAGTACTGGCCCAGAATATTATCGCTGAGATTCAGCATGAGCCGAAGCCTGAACGACATGATAGTTCGACCAATGCCTTGATTCATTATTATCTGAAATAGGCTGGTGAGATTAGGGCACAGGGCACATGGAGCGAAGCGGAATCCCGACCACTTCGTCGGGAGGGCACAGAGCATATGGAGCGATGCGGAATCCCGACCACTTCGTCGGGAGGACACATGGAGCGAAGCAGCTTGTCCCGCCCACTTTGGCGAGGGAAACCTGACTTCTTCGTCGGGAG
>JBBQBC010000057.1:0-18482 GCA_038317155.1 Bacteroidales bacterium | reverse complement strand
GGGTTGATTATGCCCAGTTTATGCTTTACCCTTGAAGCAATCGTGGGAACAATATCCACTTTCGTAGTTCCTGATTTTACATCCCCAAAATTGTGTGCAACAATAATATAATCAAGTTCCTCTTTTTCAATTCCGGCATTTGCAATCGCCTTTTCAGCAGCAAAAAATGCAATATCGGAACAAACATACTGATCTTCAACATATCTGCGTTCCTCGATGCCAGTTATCTGTTTAAACTTCGAAATGATCTCTTCGTTGGGCCGGTTGAGCTTTTCGCCTGATGATTCATAAAATGTCCGCGACAATAAATCGGTGTTTGAAACCTTAATCGTTGGAATGTAGCTCCCTGATCCTTTTATGGTCGAATATATTTTCCTGGTCATTTTTTCAGATTGAATAAAACAAAAAAAATGGTTTATCGGCGCTGTATTAGCTTGATAAACCCAGTAATACGATTATTTAATGCGCAATAGAAAGTGAATTTTGAAAGCACAAAATTAGTCTATTTTATTATCGACAATGCAATGCCCTTAAATAATTAAGCCAAAATCTTGTATAAATTTCAATATCATTAAGTTAGTAGAATAAATTCATATACTTTTCATGAATTCAGAAAAGCTGCTATAATTTTTCCCTTGCGTTAGTGCGAATAATTCTTCTCCAAAACTGATACAATCGTGCGATTCTTTAAGCCGGAGGTAAGATGGATTAAGGTCTCCTGCTCCCAGTCTTATGCGGTCGAGTGCATCTGCATCTTTCAAAATTGCTACGGTTAACCAGTCCGGGTCAGTCCGGAGCAGTTCTGTGGAGGTTGAATGGAGCGCTACGGCTTTACCTATGGTAAGAATTTCATTTTCTGTTGCCCCGTTTTCCTCGAATAACTTTATGTAAACAGGTAGTTTGCTTTTGGCTGAATCGGCGCCATGCTGCACACAATATCCATCGTGCTTCCTGGCCATATCATGGATATAAACGGAAAAAAAAGCAAGGCGTGCTTCGTGCAGCTCGCCTGTTAGTATCCCTAACCTTAGGGTGTGAATCATTACCCTGTAGGTATGTAAAATACCATGAAGCTTGCTGTGGTGGTCGAACTGGCTTTCCCTTAGGCTGAAGTCTCCAAAATTTATTTTGTATTGATCAAAAGAAGCAGTCAAATTGGTCGTTTATGTAAAGTCGGTTTTTTCGTTGGCACAGAAAGGAATTTCTTATTGGTTTATTCAATCTACGTTCATGAGCACTATGATGGTACAATATTGAAAATGGACTGTAGGATGGGCTTCAGTCCGGCAAAAAAGAATTCAACAGCAATTACCATCATAATCAGGCCCATCAGTTTCATCATGATCTTGTTCCCGGTTTCACCGAGGAGTCTGATGATTTTTCCGGCACCAAGCAGCACAAACAAGGTAATAAGCAGTGTTAGTACAATTGAAATAATCAAAATCAATTTCAGTTGGAATGTAGGGCTGTCTTCCATCAGCACGATTGAGTTTGTGATCGCTCCCGGGCCTGCTATCATTGGGATGCCGAGCGGTGTCACAGAAATGTCATCCACATATTTCTTCACCAGATCATCGTCCATCTTAATCCTGCTGATGCGGGCATGAAGCATTTCATATCCCATTACAAAGAAGATAATTCCGCCAACCACCCTGAAACTGTTGACTGAAATTCCAAAAAAACGGAACATCAGTTGCCCTCCAAAAGCAAACAACATCAGTGTAATAAATGCTGTTATCACTGCCTTGACAGCAGTTCGCCTCCGCTGTGCTTCCGAAATATCGGAGGTCATAGTCATAAACACCGGCATCACACCCAAAGGGTTAATGATCGTAAAGAAAGAGGTGAAAAAGAGCAAAGCGGTTGTAAATAATGCGTGTGACATGGTTTATTTTTTTTCTGATTTTAGTAGAATTACACCTCTGGGCAAAATCCTGATGACCGCTTAGCTCCCGAAGTCCTGATTTCCGATGAAATTCATAACGCGGATTGAAAATTCTGTTAGCTTTTAATTTTCCTGTTCACAATCTCAAGAATCTTCGCTTCAACTTCACAGGCTGTGCGTTCAATTTCAGCACCTTCGTTCATGACTTTTTCAACAAAAGTTTTATCCTTTAACCCACCGGCATTAATCTTCACATTCAGGAATGCCCCCATAACCGCCGATCGGGCTGCCAGCGCACCAACTCCGGCATCGGATACTGAATTCGGGTTGCCGGTTTCAGCCATAGCTTCAATGATTTCCATAGCAGCATAAGACTTTTTCATTACCCTTAGCGGGATTTCGATGGCATATTTTGTGGCTTCCTCAATGGCGGCAGAACGTGTGGCTTTCTCCTCTTCACTACTTTTGGGGAGTCCGAATGCATCCATAATTTTATTGAAGGAATTCGTGTCTTCATCCACCAGGAAAAGCAATTCATCTTTCAGTTTCTGCCCCTTTTCGGCCCAGTCTGAAAACTCTTCCCAGCGCTCGTCCCAGCCGGGTTTGTGCGACGAAAGATTAGCAACCATGGTGGCTAGTGAAATTCCCAAAACGCCCATATAGGCAGAGATTGAACCACCGCCCGGGGCTGGTGATTCTGACGCGGTTTCATCTGCAAAAGCTTTACAGGTCATATCCATGAGCTTTTTACCTGTTTTCGGCTGTAATACAAATTCGATTATCTTTTCCTCCGTGTTAAAGGGATTCAGATAATCAAGACCAAGCGACTTAACGGCAATTTTAATCCGTTCGGCTTCTGAAACGCCAACCGAGCGGCTCTGTTTTTTCAGAAAATATTTTCCGGCATCCAGGAAGACTTTGAGGGGTGCCAGTCCGACGAGTTCAGAGCCTGTTACCCTCATGCCACGTTCCAGGGCTTTTTTGCAGGCTTCTTCAAACGCGACATGAACAGGCGTTATGCTGATATTGGTGAGGTTGATTGAAATCTGTGCAATCCCATACTCCTCGATAAACCATCCGATTGCTTTGCAGGCTTTAAGTGAGCCGGGAATATTGAGTTGGTTCCCTTTTTCATCTTTCATGATCTTTCCGGTAACCTGATTGCCTTCGCGCATAGGGCGGCCTTTTTCGCGGATATCGAATGCCAGGGCATTGGCACGGCGGGTAGAAGTGGTGTTGAGGTTTACATTGTAGGCAACCAGAAAATCCCTGGCTCCAACTGCAATGGCGCCTGTTTTGGGTAGAAACGTGGCCGGTCCGAAGTCGGGCTTCCAGGCAGGATCTCCAAGTTTGTTCGGAAGGCCCTCATACTCACCTGAACGGCAATTTGCCAGGTTTCGGCGCTCGGGCATTCTTGCGGCTTCTTCATAGCAATAAACCGGAATTCCAAGCTCTCTGCCAATCCTTTCGCCCAGTAGATGAGCATATTTTACGGTTTCTTCCATGCTGATATTAGAAATAGGGACCAAAGGGCAAACATCGGTAGCCCCGAAACGGGGGTGAGCACCGGAGTGTTTACTCATGTCGATGATTTCCATCGCTTTTTTTATTGCCCGGAACGCGGCTTCAATAACCTGTTCAGGCTCACCGGCTATGGTGACTACAGTACGGTTGGTTGCAGCACCCGGGTCAACATCGAGCAATTTAACGCCGTCAACAGTTTTAATCTGATCAGTTATCTGTCTGATTATTTCCATATCGCGTCCTTCGCTGAAATTCGGAACGCATTCGATGATTTGTTTCATTTATTTTGAGTCGTTTGAGGGTTTTTAGATGGTTTGGTTGATTTAGGGCTCAGGGCACGGGGCTCAGGGCACAAAGGCATGGTGCATGGAGCATGGAGCATGGTTATGACGGGTATTCCAGCTAAATGACCTGTTACAGAATTGAAAATTTGTGCCCACATTGATCTTAGTTTATCTTGTTCAGGAGGGCTCTTCTGAAATTGGTAATTTTTCTGCTTAATGAGGTCAAGTCTGGAAATATCTCTAACCGGATTTCCAGACTTATAATCTTTCTTCTTTCGAAAATATGCAGGATATTGGCACATTCAAATAATGACCTTCTGGCAATATTTAAGAAATTAGCAAAATCTTTATCAGAAAATGACCCCGACCCTTCTGCGATATTGTTTGTAATACTCATGCCTGCAGATCGAAGTTGCTCTGCAAATTTATAAAGTCTTTTATTATCGGCATTATCTGCTATATCGAATAGTTTATCAGAGAGGATAATTCCCTCTTTCCAAATATCCAAATCTTCAAATCTGAAATCGCTCATTTCTTTGACTTTTTAATGTTATCTGCATTCAATCATTCAAATTCAGGATAAAATCTTCAATGCCAGGAGCTACATGCCCCATGCCCCATGCTCCATGCTCCATGCTCCATGCTCCATGCTCCATGCCCCATGCCCCGTGCTCCATGCTCCATGCCCCATGCTCCATGCCCCATGCTCCATGCACCATGCCATGCCCCATGGTCCATGCTCCATGCTCCATGCCCCATGCTCCATGCACCATGCCATGCCCCATGCTCCATGCCCATGCCCCATGCTCCATGCTCCATGCCCCATGCCCCATTCTCCATGCCCCGTGCTAAATGATATTCCCATTTAAAATAACCGTCGCAACCTTATTATTTCCATAAGAATATGGCATAAATTCTATGGAAGGAATGGGGTGGGTTATAAAGACATTGGCTGTTTTACCGACTGCTATACTTCCAAGTTCATCGCTGAGGGCCATGGCATAAGCGCCGTTTATGGTACAGGCATTGATGGCTTCTGCTGGGGTCATCCGTAACAGGATGCATCCCATTGAAAGGATCAGTTGCATATTGCCGGAAGGGGAGGAGCCGGGATTAAAATCGCTGGCCAACGCGATGGGCAGACCTGCATCAATCATTTTACGGGCAGGTGCAAGAATTAAATTCAGAAAAAATGCGGCTCCCGGCAACAGTGTGGGCATTGTTTCAGAGCCCAGCAATGCTTCAATCTCCTCGTTGCCGGTGTATTCGAGGTGGTCAACCGAAAGGGCATCATATTTAACACCAACCTGTATTCCACCTGAAAAGTCAAGTTCATTGGCATGGATTTTAGGTTTCATTCCATGCTTGATACCCGCCATCAGAATGCGTTCGGTCTGCTCAGGTGTGAAAAAGCCCCGGTCGCAAAAAACATCAATAAAATCAGCCATATAACCTGCGGCAACAACCGGGATCATCTCATTTATAATCATATCGACATACTCGTCCTGCTTACCAATATACGCTTCAGGTACGGCATGCGCTCCCAAAAATGTTGACTTTATGGTTAATGGGCTGATTGCCTGGAGTCTGCGGATTACCCTGAGCATTTTCAACTCATCTTCAGTATTGAGTCCGTAACCGCTTTTAATCTCAACAGCACCGGTGCCATAAGCCATAATTTCGTTTAGCCTGACAAGCGCCTGCTCAACAAGTTCATCTTCCGAAGCATCGTGCAGGCGTTTGGAAGAGTTGAGGATACCGCCACCGCGTTTTGCTATCTCTTCATACGAAAGACCTTTTATCTTATCAACATATTCCAGTTCACGACTGCCCGCATAAACAAGATGGGTATGCGAATCGCAAAATGAGGGGAAGACCATCCCACCACGGGCATTTATAATTTTACAGTCATCCGTTTCAGGATACTGATCTTCACTGTCATGAATTGAACCAAATGATTTTATTTTCCCATCTTCGATAAAAAGGTATGCATCATCGATGGTTTCAAGTTCTGACATTGCAGATCCGGCTTTCAAAAGAACACTGTTTGCCCCGGTGCCAACCAGCTTCTTGATATTGGTAATCAGGATTTTTCCAGCCATAATCAATTGGTTTTTAAATTAGTAATTACAAATCCGGGGGTATTTTACATTCAATTTTTCGTGACAAAGTTAACAAAACAGTTTTAGTCGCGGCTACCTCTTTCCTTAAACCTTGCAGTATTTTTAATACGATTCATTGATAGTCAGCAGTATTAAGATTTATTTGTTCAATTTGGTTGCAGAGAAAAGCAGATTTGTTGAATTATTCGTAAATTTGTATTTTATAGATGGTAGCAATGATTTGCTAAACCATTACAATTGACTTTCCGTTAAGTGCTTAATGTCTTTGATCAGTCTCCCGGAAGAAAAAAATTGCCTTAGCTAAAGACAAATCTTTACTTTTACTGTTTATAATCAAAACACAATCTGAACTTTATCATGAAAAAAACACTACTCTTCTGCAGAAATTTTTTCAGAAAAATATTTCTGTTAATTCTCTTTTTGACATTGCCGGGAATGTTTTCACTGGCTCAAACAGTTTATTCTGACTACCAGGACGGTAAAATTTATTTCAAATTCAAGGATGATGTGACTGTAAATTTCCCGGTTAAAGAGGATAATACGGTCGAGATCAGCAGCATTCCGTTTATTTCTGCCCTCAGCGGCGAATTCAGTTTAAAGGAACTCTCCAGGCCATTTTTCATCAACAACGATTCAAAACTGATCAGGACACTGATGCTTGAGTTTAATGACATTCATCAGGTTGATCAGATTATAAACCGGTTAACTGCGGTTCCTGAGCTTGAATATGTTGAGCGAGTGCCCGTTGACAGGATAGATTATGTGCCCAACGATTCACTCTATACCTTATACAATGGTCCCCAGAACTGGAACTGGCATCTCGAAAGAATTCAGGCCGATCTGGCATGGGATATCTCTAAAGGTTCTTCCGAAATAAGGGTTGCAATCGTGGACAATGCAGTTTGGGCCGACCATCCCGATCTTGCAGGGAAAATTGTCGCCCAGCGTAATGTAGTTAATAATACCAATAATTCTAACCCGCCCAGCACAGGTAATGCTTCTGAATGGTCACATGGTACCCATTGTGCCGGTTTGGCAGCCGGTGCCAGTGATAATGGAATCGGTATTGCATCGGTAGGTTTCAATGTAAGTATTATTGCCGTCAGGGCTTCATCCGATAATAGCCCTTCATATATTACCGCCAGTTATACCGGCGTTCAGTGGGCTGCCAATAATGGCGCTGATGTCATTAGTATGTCATGGGGTGGGACAGGATATTCGCAAACTGAACAGAACATTATCAATACTATATGGAATATGGGAATAGTACTGGTTGCGGCGGCAGGTAACGACAATATAAATACACCGCATTACCCATCCGCTTATGCACATGTTATTTCAGTTGCTTCAACTGATTTCGATGATGTAAAGAGTGATTTTTCAAATTTTGCAACTTCAGTTGATGTTTGTTCGCCCGGCGGAGCGTGTGCAGGTGGCCCGGCAGGTTTGCTTAGTACAACATTTAATTCGGCAACTTTTGGCAATTACGATCTGATGCAGGGTACTTCGATGGCAACACCAATAGTATCAGGACTTTGCGGGTTAATTCTTTCCATCAACCCACAACTTACACCCGCTCAGGTCGAAAATATTCTGAAAACAAGTGCGGATGATATTTATGCATTAAATCCAAATTACACAGGAATGCTTGGTGCCGGTAGGATAAATGCATATCAGGCTGCTTTACATACCCCATTTCAGCCAACTGCAAATCTTTTCACAGCAGTTACAACAACATTGCCAGGTGGAAACGGCACCCAGTTTACCGACCTTTCTACCGGGGTTCCTTCACAATGGCAATGGACTTTTCAGGGCGGGAATCCTGCCTCTTCCACCAGCCAGAATCCTTTACCGGTAAGATATACAACTCCTGGCGTTTATGATGTTTCATTAACGGTAACCAATGATTTTGGGACAAATTCAATTGTGTTTCCTGATTACATTACTGTTACGACTACCCCTGTACCTTTTATCAGCATTGGGGCTTCCGATACACTTCCATGTATAAGCAGCCCGGTTCTTCTAAATGATTTAACCCTATTTGGCCCGACAGCCTGGGAATGGAGTATTTCACCATCCTCTTATGAACTGGTGAATGGAACAAGCCTGAGTTCACAGAATCCGGAGATTAAATTTTTGGTTCCCGGGCCTTATTCCTTAAGCCTTGCTGCCTGGAACGCTAACGGAGTATCGTCACAGATTTTCGAAGATTTCATTCATGCACAGGGAGCCGTTCCTTCATACTCAGTAGATCTGGAAGATGGAACTACTGGCTATTTTACCTTATGGGATACCATTAAATCTCAAGCTGCCGTTGATTCCCGTTCTGCAAACCAGAGTTCAAAAAGTATTCATTTCCATGGAGATCCTATTCCAACAGGGTGGCAGGGAAGTCCGACTGCTGGCACACCTGAGCAAGCCTGGGTTACAAACAGGAGGTTTCAATCTGAGGCTAATCTGTGCGGAGTTGATGCAACAGGGATGGAAAATGTAGCGCTTGAACTTGATCTGCAGCAGACATACAGTCTTGGCCCTCGTTATTCCTGGTTCAGAGTTTTAGTCAATGGCGTTCAAATACCTAATGATCAGGGTATTACCGATTTTAATCCGACAACTACAGGCGAAGACCCCTGGGTGCGGCAATCATTCGACCTCTCTGCTTTTGCCGGATCGGTATTTGATATTACCTTACAGGCTTGCAACCGTTTCTCATATCATGTTCAGGGCGAGGGCGATAATGTTTATGTGGACAACATCAGTATCATCAATACGACTTCGATTTCGAAACAAACATCAGAAAAAGCCGGTTTAAAGGTATTTCCCAATCCATCAAATGGTCAGTTTGCCATATCGGTCAATAATATTCAAGGAGAATTGAATGTTAAAGTTGTTTCATTGTTGGGTAATGTAGTTTATTCATCCGGCAATATTTCAGTCAATGGAACATTTTCACAGAATATTGACCTTTCTTCACTGCCTGCCGGAATTTACCTCTTATCTGTAAACAGTGAAAAGCAGCAGTTGAACCAGCGGATTATTATCCGGTAGAAAATTATTATGTAATATAAATGCCTTAACTATTTAAGTTAAGGCATTTTTTTTTCTACTTTTGGCGCTTGATCAATTTTCAAACAATTAAAAAAATCACTATGAAATTTGGAAAATTACTTGGTTTCGTCCTTTTTACTCTACTGACTGCCAATGTTATTGCCGGAATCGTTACTCAGAAAAACGCTGGTATCGTGGCCCGAAACTTTATTTATGAACAATCTGTTCAGAATGGTCAGGCTATAAATCTGGATAACATCAACCTCGAACTCGCTGCTATCCGGGAAGTTAATGGTCAGCCGGTTTATTATGCATACAACATTGAATCGGGCGGCTTTATCATTCTATCAGCCGATGATATTTATACGCCGGTTATTGGATATACAACCAAGGGTAGTTTCCCAAACGAAGGAGTGAATAAGACATTCGATAGTTTTATACAGGATTATGCTGATCAGATAGATTTTGGCCGCATAAACAATGTAAATGCTTCAAATGAAGTATCTCAGGCATGGGATTATTATAGTACTATGACCACTGCCAGAATTAACCTGGAAGGTGATCGGGATGTGGATCCATTGTTGGCAATTATGTGGAATCAGGATTATCCCTACAATGCCTATTGCCCTGTAGATGCTGCTGGTTCGGGCGGGCACGTATATGCAGGTTGTGTTGCAACAGCTATGTCGATGATTATGGCCTATTATCGGTATCCGCTTCAGGGAACCGGCAGTTTTTCATATAATTGCCCGGGTTATGGTAACCAGTCGGCTAATTTCGGACAAACTCACTACAACTGGGATGCAATGCTTAATTCGATAACAGCAGGAAATGGTATTGCTGTAAATGCAATAGCTGAGCTTCAATATCATTGTGGTGTCTCTGTTAGGATGGGTTATAATCCTGATGGTTCCGGCGCATATAGCACGGATGTTCCTCCGGCTATAAAAAGTTATTTTGGTTATTCAACCTCTGCCCAGTATATCATGAAAATGTCATATACCACATCAGCATGGGAAAATATGATCGTTCAAAGTATTGATGAGAAAAAGCCTCTATATTATTCAGGTCAGAGTACCGACGGGGGTCATGCTTTTGTACTTGACGGATATCAGGTTACCAGTTCAGGAAAACTTTTCCATTTTAATTTTGGATGGAGTGGAAGTGAAAATGGTTATTACGCAATTTCTGATGTGAATGGGTTCAGCAGTCAACAGGGAATGGTTCGAAACTTTATTCCCAATACGGCAAATTACCCGTATAACTGTGACACTCATACCATAACTTCCCCTCTCGGAATATTTGAAGATGGCAGCGGGCCGCTAACTAACTATCTCAGAAACAGCAGTTGTAACTGGTTAATTGCCCCTTCAGATTCAGTGACCAGTATCTCTGTCAACTTTAACCAGTTCGATCTTGGATCGGGCGATTCATTAAAAATTTATGCCGGTTCCGATGCAAGTGCACCATTGATGGCCAGTTTCGGTCAAAATTCAGGTACTTCACTGGTTACTGCTTCCGGGAACCTTATGTTTATTCAGTTTCTTACCGATGGATCAAATGAAGGTGCGGGCTTCCAGGCTGAATTCAGTTCTGCATTCCCAGGCTATTGTACCAATAGCGTAACCAACCTTACCGACCCTACGGGGTATCTGTCTGACGGTAGTGGAGCCCATAATTACAACAACGGTACTGTTTGCAAATGGAAAATTATTCCGGGAGATGGTGCACAGGACCTCACACTTGCTTTCACTTCCTTTGATCTTGAAGACGGAAAAGACTTTTTAAAAGTTTATGCGCTGCCTACCAATCAACTACTGGGTAATCTTACCGGCAGCACACTGCCAGCACCTATTGTTTGTCCAACCAGCCAGATGTATCTATTGTTCTCAACTAACGGATTTAATAACAATCAGGGATTCGAAGCTGAGTATTACATTTCTAATGTTGGTACAACAGAAAAAGATTTTGCGCAAAATCTTGCAGTTTTTCCAAACCCGGCTGCTAACTATACTGAGGTTAAATTCAACCTCCATAAATCTGAAAATGTTAATATAGCACTCTACAATCTTCTGGGAAGTATGGTTTACAATGAGTCATCAGAAATGGGTGCAGGTTTTGTTAGTAAAACCCTACAGTTGGGAAAGCTATCAGAGGGTGTTTATATGTTGCGCATCAGCAGCCTTAGCGGAAGTGTTACACGTAAACTGATAATTAAATAATTAGCTTGTTGAAGAAATAAAAGAGGCTTTCATAAATGGAAGCCTCTTTTGCTAAATATACAATAAGTTTTACTAATTTTGAATCCTGAAAACCAGAGAGCTATGCTAAAAAAAGCCGGACTTTTAATAACGATTATCACCCTCTTTATCAATGTCTCAGGACATAATGTTTCCCGGGAAGAGGCAGGGAAAGTTGCCCGTGCATTTATGCACAGCAGACTGAATCTCAGCAGTCAGGTAGATATTTCCGGGGTTAATGCGGAAAATATCCTTGATATTGCATCGGGTGCTTCTCAAATCTACGCCGTGAATTTTTCTTCAGGTGGGTTTGTGCTGATTGCAGGAAACACTGCTTCAGTTCCTGTGCTTGGCTACTCGTTTGAGGGAACCTACACTGGTGAAGCAATGCCATCTAACCTCGAAGCGTGGTTGGAAGGCTATAAATTGCAAATCAATGATCTGGCTGAACGGAATATCCAACCAACAATAGAGATACTACAGAAATGGGACGATCTGATGAATTATGATCCTGAAGCGCCTACTTCACTTCACAGCATAACACAGGTTTCCCCTTTGTTAACTTCAACATGGGATCAGGGTGGAAGGTATAATGAACTATGCCCGGATGATGCAAATGGTCCGGGTGGTCATGTCTGGTCAGGATGTGTGGCTACAGCAATGTCACAGATTATCAATTACTGGCGTTTTCCTCTGCAGGGAATCGGATCACATGGTTATTATTCAGATTATGGTTACCTGTCAGTGAACTTTGGTGAATCCACTTATGATTTCAATCAGATGAACGACAATATTGCCGGTGAAAGCAACTACGAAATGGCTGAAATTCAGTATCATTGCGGGGTTGCAGTGGATATGATGTATTCACCCAGTGGATCTGGAGCTTATAGTGAAGATGCCGCTGCCGCGTTGCGCAATTATTTCGGATACTCCCCTCAACTTAACCTTCAATCAAAGGATGACTACACTGACAGCCAGTGGGCCGCATTGCTGATGCAGAATCTCGATGATGGATGGCCTTTATATTATCATGGATTTGGGTCAGGTGGACATGCCTTTAATTTGGATGGCTATCAGGGCTCTGACTATTTTCATTTCAACTGGGGATGGAGCGGATCATACAATGGTTATTTCTACCTGAATAACCTGAATCCGGGAGGCAATAATTTTAATTACGGACAGGGTGCAATCGTCAATTTTCATCCGGGTAGTAATTATCCCTATTTCTGCAATGGCATTAAAACATTGACACTTCATAACGGCACCCTGGAAGATGGTAGTGGACCGGTTGATCCTTACACTTCAGGTTTGTCCTGTGGATGGCTGATCGCTCCGGAAGACTCAATATCAGGCCTTACACTTATTTTTGACAAATTTGATGTTACGTCAGGCATTGATGCTTTAAATGTTTACAATGGCCCGGATGCAAGCTATCCTCTCATGGGCAGTTTTACCGGCAGTGCTTTACCGCCTGCACTTGTTGCAAGTGGCGATAAATTGTTTATTGAGTTTATGACTTCCGGAAATCAGGGTAGTGGATGGAAAGCACATTACACCAGTTCAATTGTTTCTTACTGTTCCGGACTCACTGTTCTCACCGAACCGGAGGGAACCATCGTTGATGGAAGCGCAGGCAGGATGTATCATAACAATTCGATCTGTAAATATAAAATTACACCTGAAGGGGCTTCATCTATTTCTATCAACTTTAACAGCTTAAATACTGAAGCAGATCTCGATGTTATTAAAATATATGATTATGTTTCCCAGTCTCTGATTGGGACATATTCAGGCAACCAGTTACCTGGCGAGATAATTGTTCCCTCTTCAAAGGCTTATGTTCTTTTTACCTCAAACAATGCCATACAGGGCGAAGGATGGGAGTTAACCTATACCAGTTCTACGACCGGAATTTCAGAAACTACTTTAGGATCAGGGAGCCTGAAAGTTAAAAGCTATCCCAATCCTGCAAAAGACTGGCTTAGGGTTGAACTTTCAAACATCGCAGAAACAACAGTTGTGCTGAGCCTGGTGTCAGCCGATGGCAGAATGGTAGTTGCCCCATCGGATTATTTTGTCACAGGAACCCGCATTGCTATGTTAAACACGAGTGAAATTCAAAATGGTATTTATTTTCTGAAATATAATTCACCGGATGGGTCGGGAATGAGAAAAGTTATTGTTGCAAGATAATCTTTATCAACAATAAATTAAAAAAGCGGCCATTACCAATGACCGCTTTTTTAATTTCAAATCAATAGTGTCCGGGGAAAGTTGATGGGGTTCTATGAAATGATTGATATTAGCGAATTAGAACAATTATTGACTTCAGGTGTCTTACTTTTTATTTTTTGACACCAAAGCACTACCTGTTCCGACCTTTTCGGAAAAAACACCAAAAAGCACAAATTTATTTATTTTATTTAGTGCAATTTTGGTGACCTGGCGTCTTGGTGCCAAGATTGGTCTTGATTTTTACCGGTCAACAATGATTTTAAATTTATATATCATGCAAAGAATTTTACTGTTCTTCCGGTAATTTAAGGGTTGCAGAAGCCTGGTTTTTTAGTGAATCAGCTTCATTGCTGTATGCTCTGATGATTTTAGTAACTAATTTATGGCGAATCACATCTGTTTCATCCAACATGATAAAATCAATTCCCTCGATGTTTTTCAGAATTTTGGAAGCCTGCACCAGACCTGATTGCTGATGACGGGGAAGGTCAATTTGTGTGATATCGCCTGTAATGAAGAATTTGGCAGATTTGCCCATACGGGTCAGAAACATCTTCAATTGGCTGGAGGTTGCATTCTGGGCTTCATCAAGAATTGCAAAAACACTGTCTAAAGTGCGTCCGCGCATAAAAGCAAGCGGCGCAATTTCGATGGTTGCGTCTTCGAGATATGTCAGCAATTTTTGCGGGGGAAGCATGTCGCGTAAAGCATCATACAATGGTTGCATGTATGGATCCAGCTTTTCCTTCATGTCGCCGGGCAAAAAGCCGAGGTTCTCGCCGGCCTCTACGGCAGGTCGGGTAAGTATAATGCGTTTTACTTCATGGTTCTTTAATGCACGAACTGCCAATGCAACAGCGGTATAGGTTTTCCCGGTTCCGGCAGGACCAATGGCAAAAACCATATCATTCTTACCAATACTTTCTACTATTTTCATCTGATTAGGTGTACGGGCTTTAATGACCATGCCATTCCGGCCATGCACCAGCACATCGGGAGGGCTGTCTTTAAGCATCCCGCTGTTGCCGCCTGGTTCAGCCAACTGTCTTATATCATTTTCGGTAAGGCTCCCAAAACGTTCGTAATGAATAATAATCAGGTTAAAAAGTTTCTCGAAGGCGGCAATTTCAGCAGGTTCGCCAATAACCTTTAAGAATTCACCGCGTGCAATAATTTTAAGTTTTGGAGTCAAATCCTTGATAACATTCAGGTTGCGGTCGCCAACACCAAACAGTTCAAGTGGATTGTGCGATTCTATACTGAAAACTTTTTCACTCATAAAAGAAATAATATGCTTAAGGTTAGGATAGCAGTTGAGCTGCGGATTTCTGTTGTGGATTCAAAAGTAAGCAAATTTATGATTGGCCTGAGATGGGTGATCAAATGCGCTACAGGTATTCAAAACGATTTTTATTGAAGAGACGCATTACTTTACATCTTTTATGGCTCCCGGCCTATGAAGCGGGGCGTCATGCTTCTCGTTTTTCCGCTATTCCATTATTCCAACATTCCATCATTCCAATATTCCAATATTCCATCATACCACTATTCCATTATTCCAATTAACCATCAGCAATAAATTCTTACTTTTGAAGTGAAATTCAACGAATGGAACACAGAACCGAAAGCGACTTTTTAGGAAGCAGGCAGGTACCCTCAGATGCCCTTTATGGCATCCACGCTTTGCGTGCCCGCGAAAATTTTCCTGACCAAACGGCTTTTCATGAAGAATGGTACAAATCAATGGGCCTGGTTAAGCAGGCGTGCTATCTTACGGCTTCCTCATATTTTGGGGCCCTGAAACAGAAATATGGGGATGTGCCGGTGCCGGTCAGAATAATTTCCAGCGAAGTGATGGAAGTTCTGACAAATGCTGCTGCTGAAGTGGCAGATGGCCGGTATTTTGAGCATTTCATCGTTCCGGCTGTCAGCGGAGGTGCTGGCACCAGCATTAATATGAATGTGAATGAAATCATCTCAAATGCTGCTTTATTTAAATTAGGCAAAAAACCAGGAGAATACCATATTGTTGACCCGACTGAAGAATCCAATATTTTTCAGAGCACAAACGATGTGGTTCCTACTGCATTGAAAGTGGCTGTAATGTTGCTGCTGATGGATCTGGAAACAGCCATTAACGAACTGAGGGCCGGTTTTGAAGTGCTGGAAGACCGTTACCGGGATTCGCTCAGGGTTGCTTACACCCAGATGCAGGAGGCGGTCCCTTCATCTTACGGAAAGCTTTTCTCAAATTACAATGATGCACTTTCGCGTGACTGGTGGCGGGTTTCGAAGTGTTTCGAACGGATTAAAGTGGTGAATCTGGGTGGAAGTGCCATTGGAACTTCTGTTGCCGTTCCTCGTTACTTTGTGATGGAAGTGGTTCAGAGGTTACAGGAACTCACGAAATTACCGGTTACCCGTGGTGAAAACCTGACCGATTCAACTAGCAATCTCGATGCTTTTGTTGAAGTACACGCCATTCTGAAAGCACTTGCCGTAAACCTTGAAAAGATTGTCTCAGACCTGCGATTACTGGCTTCCGACCTTACCGGCGGAGAGGTAAAACTTCCGCAACAGCAGGTGGGAAGTTCGATAATGCCAGGCAAGGTGAATCCGGTAATTCCTGAGTTTGTGATCAGTTCATCGCATCAGGTATATGCCAATGATAGCCTGATTTCCGGTTTATGTGCACAAGGCTGCCTTGATCTGAATGCATACCTGCCCCTGATCGGGCATGCCATGATCCAGAGCCTTAAACTGTTGATTGGATCATGCAGCACAATGCTTGAAAATATGGTAAAAGGCATAGAGGTAAATACGGAAGCCAGTCATGATGTTTTAATGCATAGCCCGGCCATCACGACAGCACTCAGCCCTTATATTGGTTATCATAAAGCCTCGGTAGTGGCGAAACTGATGAAATCGTCAGGCAAAAGTATCGTGGAGGTGAATTTTGAATTGAATCTGATTCCTTCTGAAAAGCTGGATGAATTGTTAAGACCTTCAAATTTGCTTAAAGCGGGCTACTCTGTCAATGATTTGTAGCCCTTTGACATTTTTATTATCAATCCTGAATCACTGAATTTCTGAATCTTTGAATCTTTTAATCTTTGAATCTTTGAATCTTTGAATCTTTGAATCTTTATGTCTAAAGGAAAAGACACCAAACCGCACATCGGCATTTTCGGGCGCCGCAACAATGGTAAGAGCTCGCTGATTAATGCCCTGTCGGGGCAGGATCTGGCCATTGTTTCGGAAATTGCCGGCACCACCACCGACCCGGTGAAAAAGTCTATGGAAATTCCCGGCATTGGACCAGTTATAATCATTGACACAGCCGGCATTGACGATGTGGGTGAATTAGGCTCTAAAAGGGTGGCTAAAACCCGGGAAGCACTTAAAATTATCGATCTGGCCATCCTCTTAATTGCCGGAAATCAGTTTAATAGTATTGAAGAAGAACTGATAGCTGATTTTACAGAATACGCCGTCAACTTCATGATAGTTCATAACAAAAGCGATTTGCAGCCGATTACCCCGGAATTGCAAACGAAACTGATTGAAAAATATAAGGTTCCGGTACTTGATCTGAGTGCCACGCTCCATCCCGATATAGAAGGCCTGGTTAAGGCCATCCGTAAGCAGATTCCTGAGTCGGCTTATCAAAGCCAGTCTTTACTTGGGGATCTTATTTCTTATGGCGACGTAGTTTTGCTTATAACGCCCATCGACATCGAGGCACCCGAAGGCCGTATGATACTTCCACAGGTTAAGGCAATCCGCGATATTCTTGATCATGATGGGATTGCTGTGGTTTGCAAAGAGCGTGAAGTTGATAGCTTTATCCAACGGATGAATCCCCGACCAGCACTGGTTATCACCGACAGTCAGGTGTTTCTGAAAGCAGATGCATCTGTACCAAAAGAAATACCGCTTACGAGTTTTAGCATTCTGCTGGCAAGGCAGCGCGGCGATTTTCTTAATTATCTGAAAGGTACGCCTCATATTGCTGATTTGAAGGATGGCGACCGGATATTGATTCTCGAATCATGTACGCATCATGTTTCATGCGACGACATTGGCCGGGTAAAGATTCCCCGCTGGCTTGGCAATTATACTGGTAAAAAGCTTGAATATGAGGTGGTTGCTGGTCTGAGTAAATTGCCTGTTGATATTCGGGAATATGCGATGGTGATTCAATGTGGTGGCTGTATGATTACCCGAAAACAAATTGTAAACCGGTTAAAACCTGCGGTGGATGCTGGTATCCCTGTCACCAACTATGGCATGGCTATTGCTTGGGTGCATGGTATTTATAACCGGGCGGTTGCCCCATTTGCCAAAAATGGTGAGCGATTGGGGGATTATTTGTGAGAGGGGAAGTCGGCCCTTCGACATGGTTCGACAAGAGCTCACCAACCGAGAGCTCAGGGACCGAAGTCGGAAGTCGGAAGTCAGAATAAAGAAGTAGGAAGTTAGAAGCTTTTACGATATTTTGCCAACTGCCAACTGCTAACTGCCAACTGATAGACTGAGCGGGAGAGTTGGAGAAGCAGGAGATATGAAGTAAGAAGTAAGAAGTAGGAAGTAAGAAGCTTTTACGATATTTTGCCAACTGCCAATTTCTAATTTCGGATTTTGGATTTCGGATTTCCAATTGCTAACTGAAAGATTGAGCGGGAGAGTTGGATAAGCTGGAGATCTGAAGTAAGAAATCAGAAGTAAGAAGTTAGAAGCTTTTACGATATTTTGCCAACTGCCAATTTCTAATTTCGGATTTCGGATTTTGGATTTCGGATTTTCAATTTCCAACTGCTGACTGAAAGATTGAGTGAGAGAGTTGGAGAAGCCGGAAATCGTAAGTAAGAAATAAAGCGGTTTTTCTTGGGTATTAATAAATAGTTAAAATATTGAAAATGAATATAGTAATTACAGGTGCCTCTTCGGGCGTAGGACGCGAGACAGCAAGAATTATGGCAGGAATTCCGGGTAACAGGCTGATTGTGGTAGCTCGAAATATTATGAAAATTCAGGCTCTGGCCGGCGAGTGCAATATCAGGATGCAGGAGACCGTGGTTCAGCCCGTGCAATTCGACCTTGCAAATGGCGATATCACTCAACTTGCTCAGCAGATTAATCG
>JBBQBC010000056.1:0-18571 GCA_038317155.1 Bacteroidales bacterium | reverse complement strand
TGGCTTTACTCTATCATTAAAGTGAATTGCTAATTTAATCTATAAAGTTTTATAGTATTCACTGCTTGGTAAGTATTTTGTAATTTATTTTCATTCTAAATAATCAAATTGATTTACAATATATATGGCATCTTTGTTGAGCGATTTGTGAGTAGTAAAGAATCTTTTTCAAAGGTAATTTGGGTGGAAGATTAATTATGGAAATTCTATCCGAATAAAGAATCTCAGTCAGGAAAACGTTGGACAATAAGCTAAAAAAGTTGCGAAATATATATGTATTTTTATAACTCCCGGATTAAGCAGATACAGTAACATGAAACCTTTCACGATCTTGAAATAAAAACGCCTGTAGGGACACGACATGTCGTGTCCCTACAGGCGTTTTTATGGATGACGATTCTATAATCAGTTGCCAAACACCAGTTCACCCTTCTTTACATCCAAGGTTATCTCAGAATCTTTATTCACCTCACCCGAAAGGATTTTTTTGGACAGCACATTCAGCACTTTGCGCTGTATTACCCTTTTTACGGGCCGGGCGCCATACTGCGGGTCGAAACCTTCGGCCGCGATCAGTTTAATGGCCTCGTTGGTCACGGTGATTTTAATGTCGTTTTTGAGAAGCATTCCAGCCAGATGATCTAGTTGCAAACGGACAATCTGAATAATTTCCTCTTCAGTCAGGGGTTTGAACATAATCAGTTCATCAATCCTGTTCAGGAATTCAGGCCTGATGGTCTGTCTGAGCATTGCCATTACCTCAATGCGGGTAGCTTCGAAAACAGCTTCACGGTTTTTATCCGTCATTCCTGAAAGACGTTCGCTGATAATATGCGAGCCCAGGTTAGAAGTCATGATGATAATGGTATTCGTGAAGTCAGCAGTCCGGCCTTTGTTGTCGGTCAAACGGCCATCATCGAGTACCTGCAGCAGGATATTGAAAACATCGGGATGTGCTTTCTCAATCTCGTCAAGCAGCACAACAGAATAGGGTTTACGTCTTACTTTTTCGGTTAGCTGGCCGCCTTCGTCATAACCCACATACCCCGGAGGCGCACCGATCAGCCTTGAAACAGCGTGGCGTTCCTGGTATTCCGACATGTCGATCCTGACCAGTGCATTTTCATCATTGAAAAGGAATTCAGCCAGGGCTTTGGCCAGTTCGGTTTTCCCAACACCGGTGGTTCCCAGGAAAATAAATGAACCAATTGGCCTTTTGTTATCCTGCAGTCCGGCCCGGCTGCGGCGGATAGCATCGGCAATGGCGCCAATGGCTTCATCCTGTCCAACAACCCGTTTATGCAACTCGTCTTCAAGCAGCAACAGTTTTTCACGTTCACTCTGGAGCATACGGCTTACGGGGATGCCTGTCCAGCGCGAAACGATGTCTGCTATTTCTTCAGCGCCAACCTCCTCCTTGATCAGTGCTGAATTTGATTGAAGTTCGTTTAGTTTCGTCTTTAGTGCATCAAGCTTTTGTTCGGCAGCTTTGATTTTTCCATACCTGATCTCGGCAACCCTGCCATAATCGCCTTCACGTTCAGCCTTTTCAGCTTCAAACTTATACTCTTCTATCTCTTTTTTATTTTGTTGAATGCCATCAACGAGTTCTTTTTCGGCTTTCCATTTTGCCCTTATCGCGTTGCGTTCTTCACTCAGGTTAGCCAGGGATTCGCTGATCGCTTTGATACGGTGCTCATCGCCTTCACGTTTAATGGCGGCCTTTTCAATTTCAAGTTGTTTGATGCGTCGTTCAATTTCATCCAGTTCTTCAGGCACAGAATTGATCTCCAGCCTGAGTTTGGATGCCGCTTCATCAATCAGGTCGATGGCCTTGTCGGGAAGAAAACGGTCGCTGATGTAGCGTTGCGAAAGTTCAACTGCGGCAATAATGGCATCATCCTTAATCCTTACCTGGTGATGTGTTTCGTATTTCTCCTTTAATCCGCGCAGGATAGAGATGGCACTGAGGGTGTCGGGCTCATTGATCATCACGATCTGGAACCTGCGTTCGAGTGCTTTGTCTTTTTCAAAATATTTCTGGTATTCCTTTAGAGTGGTTGCCCCGATGGCCCTTAACTCACCCCTTGCCAGGGCAGGTTTAAGGATATTGGCGGCATCCATGGCTCCTTCGCCTCCTCCGGCGCCCACCAGGGTATGAATTTCATCAATAAAGAGTATAACTTCTCCGTCAGATTCAATTACTTCGCGCACAACACTTTTCAATCGCTCTTCAAATTCGCCCTTATACTTCGCACCGGCGATCAGCGCACCCAGATCGAGCGAAAAAATTTGTTTCGATTTCAGGTTTTCCGGAACATCGCCATTGATAATACGATGGGCCAGACCTTCGGCAATGGCAGTTTTACCAACACCGGGTTCTCCAATAAGAATGGGATTGTTTTTGGTACGCCGGGTGAGTATCTGCAGCACGCGCCTGATTTCTTCATCGCGACCGATTACCGGGTCAAGTTTCCCGGCGCGTGCCAGTTCGTTCAGGTTTCGGGCGTAGCGGTTTAGCGCGTTCCAGGTTTCATCTGAACTGGCGGTATTGGCTTTTGCCCCTTTTCTCATATCTTTTATGGAGGCTTTCAGGTCTTTTTCGGTTAGCCCCGCATTTTTAAGGATGTCAGAAGTGCGCCCGCCAGCAACCAGCAGCCCATAAAGCAAATGCTCGGCCGTAATAAACTCGTCACCGCTTTCTTTGGCAAAGGCTGTTGAAACTTGCAGAACCTTTGATGACTGATTGCTTAAATACTGCTCACCTCCGGTTACAACCGGCAGTGATTTAAGCTCAGCTTTCAGTATATTTTCGATAAGAACAGGGTCGATACCCGATTTTCTGAGCAGGAAAGCCCCGGCATTTTCATCGGTAGCCAGTAAACTTTTCAGAAGATGAACCGGTTCAACAGCCTGATGATTCATTGCAGTTGCCAGCTCCTGTGCCTGCTGTATAACCTGTTGCGATTTTATGGTGAAATTGTTAAGATTCATAATATTATCCCCCTTTTTAATTCGATTTGATTGCACCTGAAATAATCAAATTTTCTGCCAATATCTTAAAATTCAATATATCTGACATAATGACATATATAATAGTTGTTACATTGCCATTATGGCACATTTCTTTTTTCCGGGTTCATAAACAATAATCGGAAATGCCTGTTACCTTTGTACTTTCTTTAAAAACACTTGTAAAAGTTCAGATTATGGCTAACAGATTGATGGATCCTATTGGCAGATTGATGGGATTAAGGTATAAATCGCACCCATGGCATGGTGTTGAGATTGGCAGCGAAGCCCCGAATGTTATCACCTGCTATGTTGAAATGGTTACAACCGATACCGTTAAATATGAAGTTGACAAGGTGTCGGGTTATCTTAAAATTGACCGGCCCCAGAAATACTCCAATGTGCTTCCTGCTTTATACGGGTTCATTCCGCAGACACTTTGCTCGAAAAAAGTAGCGGAATATGCTGCCGCCAAATCCGGCAAAAAGGATATTATAGGTGATGGTGATCCACTCGATATATGTATTCTTGCTGAAAAAAGTATTTCTCACGGCGATATTCTGGTGCAGGCCATTCCCATTGGTGGGTTCAGGATGATTGACGGGAATCAGGCTGACGATAAAATAATAGCGGTATTGAAAAACGATGCAGTATACGGCGACTACACCAACTTTGAGCAATTGCCACCGCTGATTGTCAACAGGTTAAAGCATTATTTTTTAACTTACAAGGATCTGCCCGGAAACCAGCGTGATTGTGAAATTACCCATACCTACGGTCCTGAAGAAGCGCATGTGGTGATTGAAGCATCTATTGAAGATTACAGGCAGAAATTTGAAAATCTTGATATTCTGCTTTCTGAAGTTTAGCCCGGACTATCCGGGCTTTTTTATTAAATTTGCCATATAAAAGTCAAGTATGGCGGAACATCCTAACAAAAAGACACTGGTTTTGGGAGCCAGTCCTAATCCCGGGCGTTATTCAAATATCTGCATAAACGATCTGGTTCTTTATCATTACCCCGTTGTAGCCATCGGGCTTCGTGAGGGAGAGGTAGCCGGAATTCCGATTCAGAAGGGTTTTCCTGTTGTTGAAGATGTTCATACTGTTACGATGTACATTGGGCCTCAGAATCAGGAGCAATATACGAGCTATATCCTTGACATTATAAAACCCAAACGCATTATCTTCAACCCGGGTACCTGGAATCCGGGACTGGCCGCGAAAGCGAAGGAACTTGGAATTGTTGTGGAAAGCAAATGTACCTTGCTGATGTTGTCGGGAGGCTATTATTGATGCATTTATTTTGTTTGCCGTTACACGATAATTTCACTTTTTGCGTTATCACCACGGTGCTAGGATAAAAATCAGTAATTTAGCACCCTTATAATAATCACAACCCACAGGTTGTTAACAAAGTTACCTTTTAGCATGATAAAGCGTTTTGTGAATCTGTTTCTGACTTTTTTCGGTGCAATCATATTTATTTATGCTTCCATTCAACCAGTTTATTCGCAGAACGCCACGACCGGTATCCAGGGAGGCTTGCTTTGCCCTGAGAATGAATTTATTACTCCTGTGCTGGTTTCCGGGCTTCAGGATATTGATTCCATTTCATTGGTGCTGAATTTTCCGGCCAATACGTTAAAATATGTCGGCTATCTGAATCCTAATCCTCAACTGGCTACCGGGTTCACCAGCATCACCGGAAGAGATACATCTGTTTTAATTACCTGGCATTCCATTGCCCCGATCAGTATAAGCAGTGGAAAATTGCTAGATCTTGTATTTTTTGCAGGAAAGGAGCCGGGTTCAATTACCTGGAATGCTGATTCCTGCTACTACCACAGCGCCATCGGAGATACGATAAATATAACTCTATCTGGCGATGATATTACTTTTCACTCTGCCATAGTTGTTGATATAGAAGAGATTAATCAAACGTGTGAAGGCGAATGCGATGCCAATATCGTGGTAATAGCAACCGGAGGACTGGCTCCGTATGAATATTTGTGGCAAGGTGAAGCAATGGTTGTTAACCTCGATAACGCGGTTAAGCAAAATGCATGTGGAGGAAACAATACCCTGAAAATTACGGATTCTTATGGTTGTGTGCTCGATAGCATATACGATGTTTCGGTACTGCCTGCAATACAACTTGAAATTAAGACCTTTCCTGATACGGTTTATATGCAGAATCCGGTCGTAAAATTCTCGTTTACCGAAGATCAGAGTATTGTTGAATGGCTTTGGGATTTTGGGGATGGTTCCCAAAAATCTATTGAACGAAGCCCGGTTCATTTGTATCCAAGCGCAAAGGCTGTTTTTGATAATGAAGCCATTGCCGATAAATACATTGTTAAGCTGGTAGCCACTAATGATAAGGGCTGCAGTAACGAGTTCGACTTAGAGATTCCTGTTGCTGAGGTGCAGATATTTATACCCAATGTTTTTACACCCCCCACCGACCCCAATGGCTATTTCAGAATAGCTAAAAAGAATGAAGGTTCTTCCTCCGGAAGTGAATATGTTCCGATTGTTTACGAGTATCAGCGGATGGAACTGTTTGTGCTCGACAGGTGGGGACGGAAGGTTTATGACAACGGCAATTACAAAAATGACTGGGACGGCGGAAACCTGCCTGATGGAACCTATTATTACAGATTAAATACTTTCGGCTTTTTTCAGAATAAGACTTACACCGGGGCAGTTACAATTATCAGGGAGAAGTGAGGTCGGAGGTGGGAAGTTTGAAGTAAGAGGTAAGAGGTAAGAGGTAAGAAGTAAGAGGTAGGAAGTAAGAGATCTGAAGTCAAAAGTCAGCCCTTCGCTCAGAGACCGAAGTCAGAGGTCAGCCCTTCGACTTCGCTCAGGGACCGAAGTCAGAAGTCAGAATTCAGAAGTAGGATTTTAATAAGTGACCGCCGTAACACACTGAAAGTGGGGATAATAAAGCAGGTGGCTGAATGATTTGCTTTTATCGGCTGGAAAACCAGTCTGGTTACAAATTGTATCGAAGCCACCGGGGCGAAGTGATTTATGCCCTTCGACAATGCTCAGGGTGACAAGTAGTGAGTCATTCAAATTCATTAATTTTATTACTTTAGGCTCCCTCTCTCCATCTCTCTAAGTCTCTCCCTCTCTCCATTACTCCAAGTCTCTAAGTCTCCAAGTCCCTCAGTCTCTCAGTCCCCTCAGTCTCTCAGTCTCTCAGTCTCTCCCTCTCTCCATTTCTCCAAGTCTCTAAGTCTCCAAGTCCCTCAGTCACTCAGTCCCTAAGTCCCTAAGTCTCTAAGTCTCTAAGTCTCTCAGTCTCTAAGTCCCTAAGTCCTTAAGTCTCTCAGTCTCTCAGTCTCTCAGTCCCTAAGTCCCTAAGTCCCTATGTCCCTAAGTCTCTCAGTCTCTAAGTCTCTCCGTCCCTAACTCCCTCCTCAGCGCCTGAAGTCCATCTTATTAACCTCAATCTTCTCAATTTTCCTGAGTTCCGATTCAAGCTTTTCCCATTCAAGTGGATCGCCGGATAACTCAATCAGGATAAGTCCTCCTGAGCCACAATGCCCTTCATCTTCAGTATCGTTAATGCCCAGCCGGGTTCGGATTGAGCAACCGTAAAGGGTCAGTGCTTTCTGAACTTTGGCGGAAACTTCTGCCCGGTCGCTGACGTTTATTCCCAATACTCTCGTGATAGCCATAGTTTAGAGAATTATTAATAAATAAATGACATTTTCTGCATTTCAACCCCTCCAATCGAGGCAATTTCTTCTTCAAACGACAAATATTCTTCTGGGCTGCCTGAAAGTTGCAGGATTATAACCCCCGCGCGGCTGCAGGTATTTTCGTTAAGTTCGTGAAATCCCAACCTCGATTTAATCAGGTGGGCGTAATTACTGAGGGCTAACTGAACGCGGCCTGCTTCTTTAATCCTGTCGCGAATCAATAGCCCTATAATCCTGGTTTCTTTCATTCGTATTCAATTTAGTAATGTAATTTAAAAATAGAGGTCTCTTTCGCCGGATTGCACGCGCACCAATCTTTCCTTCAACTCGTTGATACTAACTGGTCCTTCAGACTGTTCCAGGTCATTCAGGTTTTTTTCTATGGTTTCCCACCCTTTTTTCTTTGTATCGGCGGGGGCGTAGTCTTCCAGATATTCGGCCAGGGTAAGCATGGCATTTGGTGAACAGAATCTCTTGATAAATCCGGGTACAGAAAACTCCATAAAATGCTCTCCGGTGCGTCCGCGACGGTAGCAAGCCGTGCAGAAGGAGGGGAGGAAGTCGTTACTTACCAGTTCGTCAACAATCTCGTTCAGCGAGCGGTTATCGTTGATCTGGAATTGTTCGCGGTTCAGGTTTTGCTTTTCGTTGGCGGAATCAGAATAAGAGCCTAACTCCAACTTGGTGCCACCATCGATTTGCGAAACACCGAATTGTATTACTTCGTGGCGGAGTTTGGCGTTTTCGCGGGCAGTCAGAATCATGCCGGTGTAGGGGACTGCCAGTCTGAGAATGGCTACCAGTCTGGCAAAATCTTCATCGCTCACGGTATAATCGGCGCCCAGATCTAAATCTGAGGCATTCTGGATACGCGGGAAAGAGATGGTATGCGGGCCAACATTGTAACAGGCTTCGAGGTGGTTGGTGTGGCGCACCAGTCCCATCACTTCATAGCGCCAGTCGTACAACCCGAAAAGTGCACCAATACCAACGTCGTCAATTCCGGCCTCTTGTGCCCGGTCGAGGCTTGTCAGGCGGTAGTCGAAATCGCGTTTTTTCCCGCCAAGGTGATAAGTCTTATATGCTTCCGGATGATAGGTTTCCTGAAATATCTGGTAGGTGCCGATGGCTGCCTCTTTCACAATCCTGAATCCCTCGATGTCAAGCGGGGCGGCATTGATGTTCACACGCCTGATTTCTCCGGGCCCTTTTTTTACGCCATAAACAAGCTTAACAGTATGGGCAATGAATTCCGGCGAATATTCCGGATGCTCACCGTAAACCAGGATCAGCCGCTTTTGCCCGTTATCTTCCAGTGCCTCAACTTCATGTATGAGTTCCTGGTCGTTAAGCGTTTTACGGATTGCTTCTTTGTTGGAAGCCCTGAAACCGCAATATTTGCAATTGTTGATGCATTTGTTTCCAACATAAAGCGGTGCAAACAAAACAATGCGGTTGCCATAAACCCGCTTCTTCAACTCACGGGCCCCCTCCTTAATTTCTTCAATCAGCTCAGGATCAGTAGCATTGATTAGAATTGCAGTTTCCTGTAATGTTAATCGTTTCTTATCCAGTGATTTTGTAATCACAGCCTGCACCGATTTTTTGTCAGACTCCGTATTGTTGATGTAATCCCACAGCTCCTCAGGATCAATAAAAGGTTTCATCCTTTGATCAGGTATGCTGCATTTTTCGGGTGTGAAAATCATTATATGTTGAAATTTAATTAGTTAAGCTCCAATGTATTTAAGTGCAAAATTACTGTATTAACTTCTTAATTACAGGTTTTTCCGGGTAATTCTTTTATGCTTTTTTTGTAGATTCGAATTAATTCAGACTTCCACAATAAGGTTGTCGTGAGCCAGGTGAACGTTAGGCGGTAGCTTCTTTTCGACATCTTCATGCAAACCAAGAAAGTGGCTGATATGAGTAAGAAAAGCTCTTTCAGGTTTAAGCTCTTCGATCAGTGCGAGTGCTTCCCCAAGCGAAAGATGAGAAATGTGCTTGGAGTTTCTCAGGGCATTCAGCACCAGCACTTTCGATCCTTTGATCTTTTGTTTTTCTTCTTCAGGGATCATGCTGGCATCTGTAATATAGGTCAGGTCGCCTATCCTGTAGCCAAATACAGGGAGCTTATTATGCATAACCTGAATCGGAAGAATCACTGTTTCCCCGATGCTGAAAGGGTTATTGTCAATCTCGTGAATGGTCAACTGAGGTGCCCCGAAATAGCGACTTTCGGAAAAAATGTAGGGAAATTCTGTCTGTATGGCTTCCATAACATTTTTTGATCCATAAATCGGGATGTTTTTATTCAAAATGTAATTAAAAGCCCTGATGTCGTCGAGTCCGGCGATGTGGTCACGGTGTTCATGGGTAAAAATCACTGCATCAATATCTTCAACATTTTGTTTGAGCATTTGAAACCTGAAATCGGGTCCGCAGTCGATTACTATACTCTGATTATCAACCCTGATTAATGCGGACGTTCTGAACCGTTTGTCGTGGGCGTCAGGAGACTTGCAAACCGGGCAGTTGCAGGCAATAACAGGTACTCCAATAGAAGTACCCGTCCCTAGAAATGTAATCTGTATCGGTGATGCGCCCTTATTTTGCATAAGATCAGTAAATTAGTTCTTCAACTTCTGCAAGGTCAGCCTCGAGTTGCCTCTTCATTTGATCCGGATCTGGGAATTGCAGTTCATCCCGAATTCTCTTTGCGAAAAAGACCGTCGCCTGCTTACCTTTCAAACCATAAATCTCTTCAAACAGGTGAATGTCGATGATGATTTCTTCAATTTTCCTGACTTCAACCGGCAGGGAGTTTTTAATATTCAGAATCCCTTTATAAAATTCACCTTCAATCATTACATTCACGGCATAAACACCATCACAGGGCACCAGTTTGTTTTCTTCATCAATCTTAATGCGCAAAGTCTGAAAGTTTAATTCGCGGCAGGTAGCACTGCCTTCAAACAATTCACCCATCATGATGTAATGATGATCGAGATAGGCATTGGCCCGCTGAATGCGTCCTTCAAGCAGTGCTTTTCGGATAAGAGTTGAGCTGACTGTTTCGTTGTGGATGTCCTGCTCGGGAATTTCTTCGACACCAAACCCATAATATTGCCCCAACTCGTATAGGTAATCAAAATTGCCTTCCCGGTTATGCCCGAAATGATGATTAAACCCGATAACCACCTTCTTTGCCGCAAGTTTACCAACCAGTATATTCCGGATGAAGTCGATGGACGAGATTTCTGAAAATTCTTTGGTGAATTTCAGGATAAAGAGGTTATCAAGGCCTGTTTTTCGCAACAACTCTATTTTTTCGCGCTGCGAATTGATCAGGAGCAGGGTTTTACCTGCGGTATCCGGGAAGAGTACTTTTCGTGGATGCGGATGAAAAGTAATGAGTACCGATTCCCCATCCATAGAATTGGCAATTTCGTGCAGGCGGTTTAAAATCGTTTTATGACCGATGTGCACTCCATCGAAGGAACCGGTAGTCACTACCGGATTCATTATTTTCGGAATGTTATCAAGATTGTGATAGATTTTCATGCAGAAGGGGCAAGTAGGCCGGTCAGGCCTTTTTTACGAAATAGGCGATTTTTTCAAGCATGGTAATCATATCATACTCCTGCAAATAAACATGAGGAGGCACGTTCAGTGCTTTGGGAGAAAAGTTCAGAATTCCGCGTATGCCCGACATCGTCAGAATCTCGGCAACCCTTGTTGCTTCTTCTCCCGGAACGGAAATCACGGCGATGGAGATCCCTTCCTTTTTGATGATTTCAGTAATCTGGTCAATATGATAGCACTGTACTCCGGCATAAATCTTGTTAATTTTTTCCGGATTGTTATCGAAAGCCGCGACAACCGAGAGCTTGGTACGCATACCACTAAAATAACCCATAATAGCGCGCCCAAGGTTGCCAATCCCGATGACAGCAACTTTTTGACCTTCACGGGTATCGATTATTTTACCAATAATATCAATCAGTTCTTTAACATCATAGCCCTGTCTGAGGGTTCCGGTATAACCGATCAGCATAATATCGCGCCTTACCTGCACTGCAGTAATATGCAGCAGGTGTGCGATTTCGTGCGAAAAAATATGGTGTTTTCCACCAGAAAGGTAATTGATCAAGGCCCTCCGGTACTGGCTTAGCCTCTCAACTGTTTTATCGGGTAATTTTTTATTCATTTATGTTGTTTTGCAAATTAATTATTAATTGGAAATTTCACAAAAAAGGTAGTACCCTTATCTGGTATGCTTTGTATTTCGATTTCACCGTGGTACATGTCAACTATTTTCTTCATTATTGAAAGCCCAAGTCCTGAACCGGTAATATTTCTGGTTTTTGCGTTTTTAATTCTGAAAAAGTCCTGGAAAAGTTTTCCCTTATCATCATCCGTCATTCCAATACCTGTATCGGCTACCTGAAGAATAACAGCATCTTTTTTCGATTCAATGAAAATATCAACTCGGCCGCCATTTTTATTATATTTTACTGCATTCGAAATCAGGTTGTTAAAGATAATCTCAATTTCATTGGGGTCAGCTTCCATCATCACATTCTCCTTTGTATTCAGGTAGATGTCAACATCTTTCTGAATGGAATAAGGTCGCATGGTGTCCACGGAAATTTGGGCGATGCTGGTGATGTTGACCGGTTGCAGGTGTTGTACAGGTTTCCCGGATTCAATTTTTGTAAGATCGAGAAGATCCATAATCAGGCTTCTCATCCCGTTTATTCTTTCAAGCGAGCGGTCGATCATTTCCTGGTAAGATGACACCTCTTCGCCAAACTGCCTGTCTTTCATCATTTTAATATAGCCCTCAATTGCATTGATGGGCGCTTTTAGCTCATGTGACAGCACTGACAGAAACTGGAACCTGATAAGTTTTCCCTCTTTGTTCATCTTTTGGGTCATCCTCTTCAGGAAGAGTTGCTTGGTAATGTTTTCGATGGAAGACCTGAGTTCCTGCGGGGTGAAGGGCTTTGGAATAAAATCATAAGCTCCGTCGCGCGTTGCTTTTACAGCAAGCTCAAGCGAGGCATAAGAAGTGATCATAACCACGACAATATCATACAGTTTCTTCTTCACGTACTCAAGCACTTCAACGCCCTGAATGCCAGGCAGTTTATTGTCGAGCAGGATAATGTCAGGCATTTCGCTGTCAATCAGTTCAATTCCCTCTTCGCCGGTTGCCGCTTCAAGCACTATGAATTCAATGTGTTCATCCATAAACGGATAATCAACTTTGAAATTCTGAAGTATGCGTTTTGTGCCCATGCGTATGCCGGGTTCATCGTCAACTATCAGAATTTTGTATTCAGCCATCTGTCAGATTTTAAGCAATTTGTTGATTTCTTTCTGTAATTGGTCTGCCCTTATTCCTTTGTCAAGAAACAGGTCGGCTTTGATCCATTGCTTGTTCTCGTCAGAATTAATATCGAAAGTCATCCCGGTTTCAGCCGTCACTCCTGTAGCAATGATTATTGGAACATCAGGATATTTCCGCTTAATTTTATATGCTAGAATAAAACCACTGTCTTCATTCTCCATCATCAGGTCGAGGATTGCGAGATCCGGCCTGGTAGTTTCAATGATCATTTCTGCCTCTTTTTGCCCTTCTGCAGTTATGGTTTCAAATCCAAATTGCTCCACTTTAAGCTTCATCTGGAACAGATAGTCCATATCATCGTCAACAATCAGCACTGTTTTTTTCATATTCAATCGTTTTATGCACTCAGCGTATGATTAATCATTTAATTTGTAATTACGCGTGGTATGGAAATCGTGAAAGTGGTGCCGGTTGGGCCTTTTAAAGGATCGGCATTTGATTTTACAGTTATGCTGCCTTTGTGCATTTTTACAATTCCGTATATGATCGGCAAACCGAGTCCGGTGCCTTTGCCGATGGCTTTGGTTGTAAAAAACGGGGTAAATAACTTTCCCATGTTCTCTTTGGCGATGCCGGTGCCATTATCGATAATGTAAACGGTGAATTCATCGTCGGTGTCAACGGCCTTCATCAGGATGTTACCGCCATTTTCAGTCATTGCCTCCACGGCATTTTTAAGGAGATTGGTAAAAACCTGGGCCATCTGGTCATAATCAAGATTCGCTTCAGGGTTTCTAACCTGGGTTTCAAGTGAAATTTTTACATTCGACGGGAAGATTACTGAGCTGATCGAATGCTCAAGCAGGTTAACAATATTGATTTCTGAAAAATTAACCTGGTTCTTACGGGCAAAATTTAACAGCCCACCCACTATTTTTTTGCATCGTTCAGCCTGTTCTACAATCAACTCCAGGTCTTGCCGCATTGGGTCTTCTGCAGTGGTTTCGTCTTTCAGGATGTTGCTATACATGGTTATAACACCCAAAGGGTTGTTCAACTCATGGGCAATACCGGCGGAAAGCTGCCCAAGACCTGCAAGTTTTTCCGATTGTTTGAGCGCTTCCTGGGTATTGGCCAATTTCTCGTTCGAGATGTTCAACTCCCTGACATAGTTATGAAGCTTCTCAATGGCGTAAGGGAGGCACATTTCGTGTTCTGCAAGTCCCCTGATTATCGCGATGGCATGATCCTGGCAGGAATCGTAACCACAGGCTCCGCAATCGAGGTGATCCTGTGGTTCAAATTTTCCCATTTTCTGCAGCACTTTCGTAATGTCTTCATCGGCAGGGCGTGCAACTCTAATGTCCCTGTTCTGGAATTCGCGGAACAAGTCCAGACCACTGAATTCCTCCATATCTTTTTGCCATTGTTCGTGATCCAGATTTTCGAGTTTATTGATCACATAGTCGCTTACGCTGGCCTGTTTTCTATAACGTCTGCTGCTGGCCGATAAGAAAGGATATGGCGACATTCCGGGCCCCATGATGCATCCTTCGCAACAAAGCAATTCAAGGTGCTCCTGCGCTATCTGACCACTTTCAAACTCCTTGATGGCTTCCTGAAAATCAATCCTGCCTTCTGCAACAATGACGTTTCTTTCAAAAATATCTTCCGTAACCCCGACGGTGTTCAACAGGCCCCGGCTAACCGGGAATATGGCGCCTTTCCCGCCAAGGGGAGGATCAAATTCCGAGGGAACAACATCAGCAGGTTTCAGACCAGTCTGAGCAATCATTTCGCGCAATTCCCTGAATGTCAGGGCAGCGTCAATCAAACTGGATTCGTCCTTTTTGGCAATACAGGGGCCTATAAAAACGATTTTAAGATCATCGCCATACCGCTTGCGCATGGCTTTACTCATGGCAACCATTGGAGAAACAATATGCGCCAGTGAATCCACCAGATCGGGATGGTAATGCTCAATATAATTTACGATAGCCGGGCAGTCAGAAGAAATAACTGGTGGATAATTCCCGGAACCCATCAATTTCTTATATGCCTCAGCCACCAGATCAGCCCCGAAAGCAACCTCAGAAACATAGTCAAAATCTAACTTTCTGATCAGCGAAACGAGCAGCCGGTGGTTTTTAATCTCTGAAAATTCGGCAGGAAAACTCGGTGCAACAATGGCAGCACATTTAACTTTCCCATTTATAAGCAGTTTAACCTCATCTACTTCTTTGCGAAAAACTTTGGCATTCTGGCTGCAAACCTTAACACAGTTGCCGCAGCCAATGCATCTCTCAGGGATGATTTCAGCCTGCCCGTTGCTGATTTTAATTGCTTTCGCCGGGCATTCCCTCACGCAGGTATAACATACCCGACACCGCTCTTTAACAGTGCTGACAAGATGTTTCTTTAACCTGGGTTTTTCAGATTCCATGCTTCACGTTTAATATACTTTACAAAGGTACTTCCCGTTTCTTATAAGTTGTGTGTAACAATTCCACCGATTTTTGTCCCATCGGTTCTCCCAGAAAATCACGGTACAACTCGAGTATTGCTGAATTTTTATAGGCAAACCTGATGGGGTCTTTGTCATCAATTTCATAAACGGTCTTAAGCCTGGCTTTATAGGTGCCTGCTTCACTGCCGATGGGTTGGCCGCCTCCGTTGATACAGCCTCCGGAGCAAGCCATGACCTCAATAAAATGAAGATCGTTGCGACCGGCCTTTATTTCATTGATGAGTTTCGAAGCCTGCCTTACAGAACTTACAGCCGCGAATCCAAGTTTATGGTCACCAATTTTGATTTTAACCTCTTTGTATTCTTTTGAATTGCGCAACTCGTTAATTTTCGGTTGGTTCATATCCTTTCCGGTAATCCGGAAATAAAGCGACCGTATCAGTGCTTCGGTAACACCTCCCGATACACTCAGTAACTTTCCGGAGGAGCTCCGCACATGGAATGGATTATCAGCCAGTTCCGACTCCATCTGTTGTATGTCGATGCCATTCAGCCTGATAAACTGGGCCAACTCACGGGTTGTCAACACAGCATCAACATCCGAAATTCCTTTGTGGGTCATTTGCTCACGTTGTGCTTCAAACTTTTTGGCAGTGCAGGGCATTGCCGAGACCGAATAAAGGTTGTCCGGATTTATATGAAATAAATCAGTATAATAGCTGTTGATGACTGCACCGAGCATTTGTTGCGGCGACTTGCAGTCCGACAGATGCGGCAGCATATCGGGGTGCCATTGTTCAATGTATTTAATCCAGGCGGGACAATCGCTGCTGAAAACCGGAACATAATGCCCGGATTTAATCCGCTGTTCAACTTCAGCTGCAAGTTCGGTAACATAGAGGTCGGCGCCGAATGATGTATCGAATACTTTGTCGAAACCGGTCCGGCGTAGGGTAGCATTTAAGATACCATTCATATCCTTTCCGGGCTTCAGTCCGAATTCTTCACCTAAGGTAACTGAAACCGTCGGAGAGTATTGCAGTACCACATGAATGTCAGGATTGTGCAAGGCATTCTGGAGATCCGAAGAATGCCTTTTTTCGTGAAGGGCTCCGGTAGGACACGCCATGATGCATTGCCCGCAGGTAATGCAACTCGAAAGGTTAATCTGTTTGTTGAATGGCGGGCCAATAATAGTGGTATTCCCTCGGCCTATAAAACCCAGCGTAACCGCTCCGACTATTTCGTCGCAGGTCCTTACACATCTTCCGCAAAGTATGCATTTGGCCGGGTCTCTCACTATACTTGATCCGGAGGGATCGGTTTTGTATTTGTTTTTCTTGCCCGGAAACCTGCGCTCACGGACATTCAACTCCTCGGCAAATTTCTGCAACTCGCAATTCCCGTTCCTTTCACAATAAAGACAATCATCCGGATGATTGCTCAGTAGCAATTCCACATTGGTTTTACGGGCATTCACAACCCGTGGTGAATGGGTTTTTATTTTCATCCATTCTTCAACCGGATGTGAACAGGCAGTAATAAGGTTGTTTTTCCCTTCCACCTCAACGACACACATCCTGCATGAGCCGGTAGGGTAAAGTCCAGGCATGTGGCAAAGGGTGGGTACCTTTATGCCGCTCCTTTCAAGGGCTTCAAGAATGGTTTCACCTTTACGCGCTGTAATAGTCTTATTGTTGACTTCAATCGGAAAGTTCATGTTCTGCTTTTTTTAACTTTGAATTATTTGACAAAAACAGCCACGAATTTGCAAACATCATAGCATATTCCACAACCGATACATTTATCTTCAATGATAAAATGCGGGTTATGGGGTGAACCGATTATTGCGGTCGTCGGACATTTTTTTGCACAAGCAGTGCAGCCGTTGCACTTTTCGATATCAATGTAATAAACCTTCAGGTCCTTGCAAACGCCGGCCCTGCACTTACGGTCGAAGATGTGTTCTTCAAATTCTTCCCTGAAGTATTTGAGGGCACTGAGAAGAGGGTTTGGAGCCGTTTGCCCGAGTCCGCAAAGTGAAGTATCGCGGATAACCTCTGCCAGGTTTTCCAATTGCATCACCCCTTTAAAGCGTTCAAGGGTTTCGTGCCCGGTTTCATTCATTGGCCGCCGGGTTATGTTTTCGAGTATTTCGTGCATCCTGCGGGTGCCTTCGCGGCATGGAATACATTTGCCACAGCTTTCGCGCTGCAGGAAATCGGTAAAAAACATCGCGATATCCACCATACAGGTATCCTCATCCATAACCACCAACCCGCCTGAACCCATAATCGTACCTGCTTCCAGCAATGCTTCATAATCGATTTTGACATCCAATGCCTCTTCGGGAAGGCAACTGCCTGAAGGTCCGCCAAGTTGCACGGCTTTAATCCGCTTTCCATCGCGCACTCCACCGGCAATATGGTAAATCAGGTCATTCAGCGAGGTGCCCATCGTAACTTCTACAAGCCCGGTGATTGTTATCTTTCCGGCAAGAGCAAAAACTTTTGTGCCTTTGCTTTTAACAGTGCCGATTCCTGAGAACCAGGCTGGTCCATGCTCCAGTATGGCTGGCACATTCGCAAGGGTTTCAACATTATTAACTACGGTTGGTTTGCCAAACAGGCCTCTGGAGGCTGGAAAGGGTGGCTTGGGCCTCGGTGTTCCCCGTTTTCCTTCCAAACTTGATATCAAGGCTGTTTCTTCTCCGCATACAAAAGCACCAGCTCCTTCCCGAACCTGAACCGTAAGACTGTATCCGCTGTTAAGTATATTATGCCCTAGTAAACCGGCTTCCATGGCCTGGCTTATGCCAAGTTTAAGCCTTTCAACAGCAAGGGTATATTCCGCGCGAACGTAGATATATGCTTTTCGTGCGTTAATTGCATAGGCAGCTATGGCTACCCCTTCAATAATTTTATGCGGATCACCTTCGAACAAGGCACGATCCATAAATGCCCCCGGGTCACTTTCGTCGCCGTTGCAAATCATGAAGCGTTCATCCGAGTCCGAGTTCAGGACCATTTTCCACTTTTTCCCTGTCGGATATCCTCCGCCCCCGCGCCCTCTTAATCCGCTCTCTCCAATGATATCACAAACCTTTTCTGATGAATAATTCCGCAGTACACGGGTAAGAGATTTGTATCCTCCCCGGGCGATGTACTCTTCAATTGAAAATGGGTTGATAATACCACAGTTTCTGAGAACCAGCCGGTTCTGCAATCTAAAAAACGGCATTTCATTCAATAGCCTGACGTTGTCCCATGCTTCGTGATGCGGATGTGAATACTGGCCCAGTACATTCTCTTCCGGAACTACTGAATTCAGAATATCATCAAGCAAAGTCTCAACTACGGATGAAGTTATCTTCGAAAAGGAAATCCTTCTTTTGCCCGGAAGTTGCACATCAACCATTGGCTCATGAATGCAAAGGCCGATGCAGCCGACTTTAACAACTTCAGCATCAATGCTTTTTTCACTCAGGTAATTGTAAATTGCCTGAAGGGTTTCTCCGGCGCCGGCTATCATACCACAGGTTCCCGTACCAACATATATAACCGGCTTAACTACCGCATCCCTTTTTAAAAGGCTAAGATATTTCTCTGTTTCAATCGGGTTTTCTGATGATTTGTTCAGCAAAACAAAGTCCCTGAGAATACCTGAGTTAATGTGGTTGGGAGCTGTCATGGTTGTGTTATTTTGTTTTGCAATTGTCAATAATCCCTCTCAGGTCGCGGGGTTGAATACCCGGATAATATTTTTCATTTACTGCAATAACAGGCGATAGGGCACAGGCGCCCATACAATTAACAATTCCGATGCTGAACATGCCATCCCGGGTTGTCTGGCCTTGTTTTATCTTTAGCAATCTTTCTACTTCCGCGATAATTCTTGCCGATCTCTCAATGTGGCAGGCTGTACCATTGCAAATCTGAATGTGAAACCTGCCTTTGGGTTCAAACCTGAACTGATCGTAAAAGGTAGCGACACCATATATTTTGCTGGTCGGCAGGCTGA
>JBBQBC010000055.1:0-18674 GCA_038317155.1 Bacteroidales bacterium | reverse complement strand
ATACCATTTGTATAATTCCCATTGTAAAGCCGGTCGTCAGTAACAATAACCCTGTTGAGCGTATCTGTTAAAAGTTCATCATTCTTATAGATATTAAACTGATAGAAGTCAGTTGAAGGAGGATCCAGCACGTAGCATTTTAATTCATAATAGCCTTCTTTTCCCCAGTCGGCATGGTAAACAGCCCTGATAGAGTCAAGTGCAGTCCCAGGATTCAGATATGAAACTGCAGTATAGGTATCCTGGCCGTTGATGGGAGAGGCCAGCCTGATATTCAATAGATAAGTGCGGCCTGGAATGCCAAAGTAGTCCTCGGGCGTTTGATAAATACCGGCTTCTGTTTCGGCCAGAATTATTTCTGTATCTCCGTCATTAATTGTAACCTGAGCTCCGGATACTTTCGGAGCCTGTTCGGAAAAATAATAGCTGGTAGTTTGGGTCAGGCTGATTGTATGGGCAGTGGTGTCGGTAGTTATTGTACCATCAACTACCAAACGGGCATAACTATCGTCAAGGCTGATGTCAATTTTCTCTGTGCAGGAACTTAAAAAAGCGGTGATGGAAATCGCCAATGAAAATGCGGTGATTCGTCTGATTATATTTTTGGTTTTCATGTCTGCGGTTGGTTTAAAACTTAAAATTGTACGTAATTGCCGGGATGATACTGAAAAGGTAGGTTTTTTCGGCGTATGTCTGGCCCGGGTTGTCCGTATCCTGCACAAAGTTAATAGCCCAGGCATTTTTACGGCCATAGGCATTGTAAACCGAAAAATTCCATTCGCCCTGCCATTTGCGTTCTTTTTTATTTTTCCCCTTGATAGAGAATGAAACATCCAATCTGTGATAATCGGGCAAACGATAAGAATTACGATCGCTGTAAACCGGAACAATTACATTCCCAATTACTGCACGACCTGTCGGGAAAGTTACAGGTGATCCGGTAGAATAAATCCAGTTAGCTGAAATTACTGCTCTCTGACTGAATTCATAGTTCAATACAATGGATATGTTGTGTGGCTTTTCGTAAGGAGCCCTGTATGAATTGCCGTTGTTAATGGTTTCAATCCTGCGCCGGGTGGTCGATAAGGTATAACTGACCCATCCATTTAATTTCCCGGAATTCTTTTTTGCCATCAGTTCAAGTCCGTAAGCCCAGCCTCTGCCGGTTCGCAGTTCTCCTTCAAGTTCCGCATTAAGCAGGAGCTCCGCATTGTCTTTAAAATCAATAATATCCCTCATATCTTTGTAATAAACTTCAACTGAAGTTTCGATAGCGTTGTCTTTAAGGTTCTTAAAATAACCTATGGCAAACTGATCTGCTTTCTGTGGTTTTACATTCGGACTGCTCGGAAACCAAAGATCAAGCGGTGTGCCGGCTGTGGAGTTTTGTGCAAGGTGAATATACTGCACAGTCCGTGAGTAACTTGCTTTGATGGATGCAGTGTTCGAAAGGAGATAATTGGCCCCCAGTCTCGGCTCAAAGGCGTGATAAGTGTTGATAATTTTGCAGCGGCTGTAAACAACTGAATCAGTTACATTGTAATCCAGGTCGTAGTTGTAAAGGGTCGCCGGGCCAACGTTCTGAAATGCCGAGAACCTGACACCGTATTTAATCAGCAACTTTTCGTTTATTTTTTGCTCATTGCTGATATATAAACCATACTCAAGCGCATAGTTGCGGGGAAGTTTATACTCGGTGAACAGACTTTCACTTCCTGTTCCTTTTGCAATACCCGGGTCGAATGTGTGCACGGTTGCTGCTCCACCAAATCTTATGGTATTATTTGGATTTGCGTACCAGGTGAAATCACCCTTCACACTTTGATTCTGCATTTTCGATTTCCAGATAAATGAATTGGCATTTCCTTCCGGCGTTCCGAGACGGTAATCGTACATACTCTGGATAACTGTAAAGTTTGAAAACAGCTTTTGTGAAAACAGGTGGTTCCACCTGAAAGTACCGGTTTGATTTCCCAGACTCATACGGGCGAAATTATTGCTGAAAACATCGCGCCCGAAATACCCTGACAGGAATATACGGTTACGGTCGTTGATCCGGTGATTTATTTTTGCATTGAAGTCGTAGAAATACAGGATATTGTCCCGGACGTCCTTATTTTTGGCAAAGGGGAGAAAAATATCGACATAAGTCCGCCTGCCGGCGATTAAAAAGGAAGTGCGGTCTTTGTCAAGGGGCCCTTCGAGCATCAGCCGGCTTGAGATGGTTCCAATGCCACCAGCTCCCGACAGGTTCTTCTGGTTTCCATCTTTCATCCGGATATCGAGCAGCGACGAAAGGCGTCCTCCACTCGATGCAGGAATATCACCTTTGTAAAGAACCACGTCTTTTATTGCATCGTTGTTGAAAACCGAGAAGAATCCCAGCAAATGCGATGCATTATAAACAATAGCCTCATCGAGCAAAATCAGGTTCTGGTCAGGGCCACCTCCTCTGACACTAAAGCCTGACGATCCTTCTGACGTTGATTGTACGCCCGGAAGCATCTGAATAGCCTTTATAATATCAACTTCACCCATGAGTGCCGGAATCCTGTTGATGGTCTTAATATCCATTTTAACCACACTCATCTCGGGTTTCCGGATATTTTCATCAGACCGTTCACCGGTAATCACAACTTCCTTCAGTTGCTGTTCGCGGGTAACAAGCTCGATGTTGAGCATCAGATTTTCTTTAAGTTCTATGGTTTGTTCAACAGAAGAATATCCAATATATGAATACAGCAGACTATATCTGCCGGGATTCAGGCTAATGGAATAAAATCCATAAACATTGGTGGTTGTTCCTGTTTTTATTTCCCTGATGTAAATGGTAGCGCCAATCAGCTCTTCACCGGTTTTTTTGTCTTTAATATTACCGCTGATAGTAAATCTCTTTCCACCTGCATCTTCCGGTTCCGGCCGGGCTTTTAACTGTTCGGAAATAATGAATTGAAGCAGCGTAAGGAGTAGTATTAGTGGTTTCATTTCAGTAAATTGTAGATCAGCATTCGTTTTAATTCTTCTCTTGTTTATTTCAGGGTAATGTTAAGGTCATAAGTCAGGAACTGTTTAATCACAGCCTTAAAGTTTCGCCAGCTCAGGTCTTCGTTTCAATCTCAGTCTCCCAAAGTTTTCATAAATATATTATCACCACAGTCAATTAAAATTCCTGATAAGTGACTAATTTCCAAAACATCCGAACAACAACCCGAGCGTAAACTGCGGTCTTGAGAAATCCGATTTATTGAAAAAGTTTCTCTTGCTGCCATCCGGGTCAAGGTAAGTTTTATCGATTCCGGTAACAAAACGATATCCCACACCTGCATTAAGTTTAAACCACCGGTAAAGGTTCAATTCTACCTCTGCCTGCGGTGTAACTACAAACACGGCATCGCTCATAATGTTGTCATGCCGGTCAATATGATAATCATTTTCAACCAGGCTGATGTTTCCCCATCCCAGGCGTGTGCTTAATCCCAGATGTACGGCTTTTTTGGGTTTATAAATATACCCCAGCCAGAATCCGCCATAGCCGAAATTAGTAGCAAGATCATAATAGGTTGTGGAGCTGCCATAGTTGTTAAGTATGGTTAGTTGTGCCAGGGTGTGGTTGGTAGAAATCCCTTCCCCGAACCCACCAACAAAGAATAACTGATTGAACAAAACAGCACCTCCGCCACCGGTAAGTAGCGCAAAATCATTCTGTATCTGCGAAAAAGTGATGGTAGGTCCACCAAAACCGCTGATGCTGACTTCCTTCCCCGAAAGAAGGTATCTTGTTTCTGAATCTTCCTGTCCAAAAGAGAAAGTAGCGTAAAGCATGATTGAAAGAATAAGGGCAATGGCAGTCCAGAAATTAAGCTTTTTCATCCTTGAGTAATTTTGATTTTTTCGTTCGATTTCAGCCCAAACGTCTGTAAATTAATACAAACGTGGATTTTTATACAATTCATTTGTGTTTTATAAGATCAGATTATTTCTCTTCCTGATAAAAGACAGTGCGAAAGTAAATGGGTTGGAGTTGAGATTAAAATGAAAATCGGTGTAAGCAGTATTAAGCAGGATGAACCGCTAAATGGGGAGCATGAATGGTTTTTTTTGGAAAGCGTAGAAAAAGAATCAGGCTTTGTGTCTGCGATCAAGTTCGGTCTGAATGAGGCGTAACTCGCGGCTGGTTTGTCCTGCGATGCTGGTATTTTCTTCAGCACGCCTGAAAAGGTAGGGCATAACCGATTTGATAGGTCCGTAGGGAACATATTTAGCCACATTATATCCGGCACTGGCAAGGTTAAAACTGATGTGGTCACTCATGCCATACAGTTGAGCAAACCAGATACGGGCATCGCTGCGTAAAAGTCCGCGCTTGTCAATTTCGTGTGCAAGCAAAAGGTTGCTTTCCTCGTTGTGCGACCCGCAGAAAATATCTACAACATCAAGGTTGTCAAGCGAAACTATCAATGCCTGGTTGAAAGCCTCATCTGTTGACTGTTTGTCGGGTTGAATCGGCGAAGGGTAGCCCAAAGCAGCGGCTCGTTCCCTTTCTTTTTCCATATAGGCACCCCTTACAAACTTTACACCAAACCGGTAATTCCCTATACGTGCTTTTGCAATGCTATCCTTAAGAAATTGAAGCCGGTCGTGGCGATACATTTGTAAGGTATTGTATACAATTGCTTTCTCACCATTGTATTTCTGCATCATGCTTTCAGTGGTTTCGTCCACAAGGTGCTGGTACCAACTGTCTTCGGCATCTATCATCAAAGGAATATTCTGGCGGAAAGCCTCACTACAGAGCTTTTCAACCCGGGTTCTGAAATCTTCATATTCCTGTTTCAGCTTATCGCTTAAAGGTTTTCCGGGTGCGGAATTTTCAAGCAGACTGGCAGACGCAAAAGCAGTAGGTTTGAAAACAGCGAACGGGATGTTGGCATTGTTTTTTGCATTGGTAATTGAGTGCAGGGTTTCATCCAGTGTAGCCAGCATGCTTGTTTCATCATGTTTGCCTTCAACTGAATAGTCAAGAATTGATTTCAGATCATATTGACTGAGCTTTTGCACTATCGGGTTGCATTCTGCAAGGCTTCGCCCTCCAACAAAATGGCTGTAGATGGTTGGCCTGATGGCCCATCCAACAGGTATTCCAATCTTAAAAGCCAGACTAACCAGTTTTTTTCCGGCATTTACAATGCCAGGATTGGCCATAATTCTGAATAATAGCCTGGCTTTTCGCAATTCGTTGTCAGTTTTGCCGCCAAAGGCGATGCTGGTATCGTTAAAATCCGGTAAGATGGGTTGCATAAACGAGCATTGAAAGTTGGCTCCAAAAATAGTACTTAGCATGAAATAAGTTGCTGAACTATGTTAAAATACTTTTTTTATTATTGAGCACAGTCTAAAAAGGTAAAAAATAGAGAAATGCCACTAAAACGCCAAATCGCCAAATTGCACAAAACACTGTATATCAATGAATAATATTTGGTGTCCGCCAGCTGGCGGATGTGTTTTCGTGCCACTTCGACAGGCTCAGTGCATCGTTTGGTGGCGAAAAAAAGAGTTTTTATACTGAGCTCATTATTTATGTGAAATATTGTAAGTTTGCATTATGGCAAAGAAAATTTATACAATAGACGTTGCGGGATCACCGGTTTATGTTGGTCAGGGTGTTTTCGACGAATTACAGGCACACCTCTCGTCAAAACTGGCTACAAAAGAGGTCATCTTTCTACTGGCTGATGAAAATACATTGGAGCACTGTTATCCCAGGCTTATTTCAATGATACCTCAGCTCGAAAAGGCGAATATAATTACAATTAAATCCGGTGAGGAGAATAAAACGCTTGCTGCCTGCGAAAAAGTCTGGAACCAGATGGCTGTTGAAGGCGCTAACAGACAGTCGCTGCTCATAAACCTGGGTGGGGGTGTTATTTGTGATCTTGGAGGTTTTGCTGCTTCTGTTTATCACAGGGGAATGCCTTATATCAATATCCCGACTTCGCTCATGTCGATGATTGATGCCTCCATAGGGGGAAAAACCGGCGTTGATTTGTATTCACTAAAAAATCAGATAGGCCTGTTTTCTAAGCCTGCAGGGGTATATGTGTGGCCGGATTTCCTGACAACTTTACCTCACCGGCAGCTTCTTTCGGGTTTTGCCGAGATGATGAAACATGCCCTGATTGCAGATTCCGGTTTCTGGAAAAAGTTAACTAAAATTCCGATGGCGGTGGTTTCTGACTGGGAGGATTACATTCTCACCGCCATTAAGATAAAATCAAAAATTGTAAATATTGATCCTACTGAAAAAGGGGTACGGCGTCAGTTGAATTTCGGGCATACTATCGGACATGCCTTTGAAACGTATTCTTTGCGCAACGACGAATCTCCGATCACACATGGTGAAGCAGTCGCAATGGGGATGATCTGTGAGGCTTATATTTCATATCGGATACTGGGTTTTGATCACCTGCAGCGCGACGAACTTGTTAAAAATATCCTGCTGAATTTCAGCCATTATAAAATCCCGGTCACAGCCATTGATGAATTGGTAGAGATAACCCATTATGATAAGAAAAACCGGAAAGGCCGGCTGATGATGACCCTGATCCGTGAAATTGGCAATGCGGTTGATGGTCAGCATTGCGAGCATGCCCTGGTAAGGGAAAGTTTGTTCAGGTATATTGATTTCAGCAGGCATGTGCCTCGCGAATAATCCCGGGTGATGATTCAGGTGACATCGCCAGCGGGGACAATTAAAGCCTCCGTTAATCTTCCGCTCTCTAAAAGCATAGCCAACAGGCAATTGTGCATTCAGTACCTTTCAGGAAGTGCCGGAGAATATCGGCTACCCGATTGTGATGACTCCGTTTTGATGCACAATTTGCTCAGCCATTTACGGACAGATAAATCTATAAATGAATTTGATTGCAATGATGCTGGGACTGTTTTCAGGTTCATGACAGCCATTCTTGCCAATACAGAAGGTGACTGGTTAATTACCGGCTCGGAAAGAATGAAGCAAAGACCCTGTGCCCCTCTGGTGAAGGCATTGAACGATCTGGGCGCCGATGTGAAGTATCAGTCGCAGGTTGGTTTTCCCCCACTCATGATAAAAGGGAAACCTATCATAGGTGGTGAAGTTTTCATTGATGCATCGGTGAGTAGCCAGTTCATTTCGGCATTGATGATGATAGGCGCAAAAATGCCTGATGGCGTGAAAATAGTGCTAAAAGGCAAGGTTGTTTCAAAACCATACATTGAGCTGACAGCGTGGCTTATGCGCCAGCAGGGCATTGATGTATCAATCAATGGATTTGAAATCAGGGTTTTACCCGGACAGTACAGGTTTGTAAACAGCCTTTTTGAAGCCGATTGGTCTGCTGCTTCCTACTGGTACGCTTTGGCAGCTATGGCAGCAAAAGCGGAAATTTGTCTGAAGGGATTGAGCAGAACTTCCGCCCAGGGGGATAGAGAATTAGCACCGATGTTTAAAGAGTTGGGTATTGATAGTTATTGGGAAGGAGAAGATCTCATTCTCGTTAAAACCGGGAATGTTGTCAGTGAGTTTGAAGCTGATTTTACGGCCTGCCCTGATCTTTTTCCTTCAATAGCCGCAACCTGCGCTGGATTGGGCATCACAGGCCGTTTCAGTGGATTGTCAACCCTGGCGATTAAAGAAAGTAACCGGATAAAATCAGTCGGGAATGAGCTTGTCAGGTTGGGTTACCAAATCAGGCTAAGCAACCCGGATGTTTTCGAAATAATAAATGGACGTGTTAAAAGCGTTGATAATCAGATTAATACATACAACGATCATCGAATAGCTATGGCATTTGCAATGTTATCGGTGAAGACCGGGCATTTGACTATTCTTCAGCCAACAGTCGTTTCAAAGTCGTACCCGGATTTCTGGAATCATCTGCATCTTGCAGGTTTCAACTTAGTTTTTAACGGGGAAAATTCCTTCTGAATCCAGGTATAAGTTGTTATGAATGCATTAGCCGGGGTCCTGCCGTTTTAATTTTTGATTTGAAATTTCCACAAATATAGCGTAGGTTTGTTAAAATTTTTTGTTTCCAATGACAGTTGACATTTTCATTCCCTGTTTTATTGATCAGGTCTATCCTGAGACAGGTTTCAATATGGTTAAAGTACTCGAGAAAATCGGGGTAGATGTTCGGTATAATAAAAATCAGACATGTTGTGGTCAGATAGCCTTCAATAGTGGATTTTGGGATCACGCCAAAGCAATGGGCGAAAAATTCATCAACGATTTTAAGGATTGCCAGTATGTAGTTACACCTTCTGCTTCATGTGCCGGTATGGTTCGTAACTATTACGATGAGATGTTCTATAACTCTGCACTTCACAACGAATACAGACTACTGAAAAAGAATATTTACGAAATTTCAGATTTTCTGGTTAATGTTCTGAATATTAAAGATTTGGGAGCATCTTTCAACCACAGGGTAACTTACCATGATAGTTGTGCAGCCTTGAGGGAATATGGCCTGAAGGACGAACCCCGCACGCTGCTCAGGCATGTCAGGGGTCTTGAAATTGTTGAAATGAAGGAAACTACTACCTGTTGCGGTTTTGGTGGAATATTTTCGGTTAAGCACGAGCCAATTTCAACAGCAATGGCTGATTACAAGATAAACAGAGCCCTTGAAACCGGGGCAGAATACATCATTTCAACGGATTCTTCATGCCTTATGCATCTGCAATCTTTTATCGATAAAAAGAATCTTCCATTAAAAACCATACATCTTGTTGATGTACTTTCATCAGGCTGGGAACTATAAACGGATAACCAGTCGCAACCGGCGAAACCTATAAATTTAATTCCATTCTCTTTATTTAGCTCCTTCCGGCTTGGTGGTGAATTTCGAAATCAGACCTACGGTGTAGTTTCCGGCTATATCTTTTGCCCCGATTTGCCAGTAATAGTCAGTGTTAAATCTGAACCCTGAAATGGTTGTTTCGTATTGTGGCACGCCATCCACAAGGTTGAAAGTTGTGATGCCTGATCTAAGCAATACGAGTGAGGTTCTGTTTCTTCCGATCCAGATATCATAAGTCAGGGGATCATCTTCAGGATCAATGCAGGTCCACTTGAAAATAACGGTTTCATCCATCCAGGTTTGCCATTCAGGAGGGGTAATGTAGAAAGGAATATCCGGCGGCTGGTTTGAAAGGTCGCTTACAATGACCACCATTTTCTTGATAGTATCTGTCAGGCCCTTTGTGTCGCGGACTTCCATAAACGGGAAATATACCCCGACAGCATTATACTGATGTGATGCTGATTTATCTACCGAAAAGTCGGTGTCAAAAATGTAATCCCTGTTCCAGTCCCAACGAACTTCAAGTATAGAGACCGGATCTTCTAAATCATCGACTATTCCTGCATCAAAATTAATCATAGTATTTACATCTCCCCTGGCCGGAGTGATAATAAAATTTGCCTTGGGCAAGTGATTATTCTTGTTTTGCCCTTCCTTTTTACAACTAAATGAAATCAAAACAATACCAATCAGACATATTCCGGCAAGCGATGGCAGTCTTAATTCTGCGGGTATCTTCATGTCTTTCAGTTTAGAAACTTTATGTATTAAGCGGTCGCTTGAAACAATAAAACGATCACTGATCATGTTTTTTTTTACGAAAACTATTAAACATCTTAACGTGAATAGTAAAAGTCAGTATGCAAAATAACAAAAAATTCTCTGATTTACTGCTATATTTTGATTAATGTCCCTAACCCGAATAATCAGCTCTGCTGAGCCCTTTGGGGTTCAAAAATCTTTAACCTGATAGTGTTAATTATTCTGACTATTTGGAATAACTAAAATTTTGGTGTACTTCGTTTCCAAAATTACATTCTTCTAAGTTGGAGCAAAAATAAAATATTCAGGACTTTTACTATATTTGCATTACACTTTACAAGGGCTATTCCTTTAAACCTTCAACCCGTTTACTGCCAGTTGCCGGGTCAAATAGTGAATCATGAAAAACGCTGTCAACTCAATCTTTACGACTTTATCTGCTATCCTTTTTGTTCTTTTTCTTCAGTGCACACTGTCTGCGCAAGTGCCCACTGTCCAGGATTGTCTGGGTGCGATACCTGTGTGTACTTATCAATACAACCAACCGCTCTCATTTCAGGGAACCGGGAATTATCCAAATGAAATAAACGCCAGTCAGTCCTGCCCGCGCAGTTGTATGGATGGTGAAAAAAATTCAGTGTGGTATGTGATTTCTGTTAAAACCGGTGGACTTCTGAAGTTTATTATTACCCCTGTATCTTCAGCCGACGATTACGATTGGGCAGTCTACAACCTCAATACTATGGAGTGCAGCGATATTTACAATAACGCGGCCTTTATGCAATCCAGTTGTAATGCTGCCGGAGGACCTTCGTTTCAGGGCCCGACGGGAATCAGCAGTGCTAACGGAGGAACCAAGAATTGCAATGGTGGGGGCAATACTTTTAAATGGAATGCCGATTTGCCCGTGAGTTCCGGTGATACTTATGTGCTCTGTGTGAGTAACTGGACCGCGACACAAAGTGGATACCTGCTGGACTTCGGAGCTTCAACAGCAGATATTTTCGATGATATTCAGGCAGTTATAGCTTCAGTTGAAACCAATATTGGTTGTGCCGGCGCAACTTCGCTGAGTTTTGCATTTTCCGAAAATGTTAAATGTCTTTCAGTTCAACCATCAGATTTTTTGTTGGTAGGGCCTGACGGATCTCAACATATAGTTACCAGTGTCAATGGTGCAGGCTGCCAGGCCGGAGGTGAGCACGAGAAATTCTTTACAATAGAATTTTACCCTCCTATCTACCTTGATGGCATCTATACACTGAGCATGATTGGGGCTGTAACCGACCTTTGCACAAATGTTTCCGGGCCACATAGCATTGATTTTACAGCAACCCTCGACCCACTTCCGGCCATAATCGCCCAGCCTGTCGATGCCCTTGTTCCGATCGGGGCATCAGCTACATTTTCAGTTGAAGCCGCTGGTGATACAGCTTTTCGCTGGCAAGTGAGGCCTCCGGGTGAGACATTCTGGCAAAACCTGGTTGAAGGACCGCCTTATTCCGGATCGAATACCAACACCTTGACCATCAATCCCTGCACCTTCGATTTAGGAGAGTATCAGTTCAGGTGTGTGGTCAGTGGAAACTGTCCGCCACCAACCCAATCTCAACCTGCAACCTTATTTGTCGGCGATGCATTGGCAGCCTCAGCTAACTGCTCACCTGAAGAGATTTGTATCGGGGGGCAGTCGCAACTCAATGTAAACGCATTCGGGGGTAACATTCAACAGCCCTATATCTACAACTGGACTTCACCGGATGGTTTTACTTCAAGTCAGCAGAATCCCACTGTTGAACCAATTGTAACAACTACCTATACTGTAACAGTTGATGATGGCTATAATCCAACAACCGCCGAGGTTACCGTAGTGGTTAATCCTTTGCCTGTAGCTAATGCCGGCGCTGATGTTGAAATTAACCACGGTACTTTCACAACTCTGGCAGGAAGCGCCACAAGCGGAGAACCGCCTTTTGTGTTTCAATGGCAACCTGCTGACTCACTGTGGAATCCAAATCTTCAGAACCCTGTAACCCGAAAGCTGAGGGGCTCAACCCTGTTTAGCTTGGTTATTACCGATGGTAATAATTGTGTGAGCCAACAGGACCAGGTACTGATTTCAGTTGTGGGTGGTCCATTGTCTGCTTCACCATTGGCTTCGCCTTCTGTGATCTGTTTAGGTGATACAACCTGGTTATACGCACTTCCAAGTGGCGGTGAGTTTACCAATTATTTATATAGCTGGAGCATAAATGGTGAAGAATTTTCGACTGAGCAGAACCCGGCCGTCATTCCATCTTCAACCACAACATACACCCTTCACCTTACCGATGATTTCAATGAGGTTAGCCGCGAAATAACTGTAACTGTAAATCCATTGCCGGTTATTAATCTGATTAAACCTGAATTTCATTTGGTTAATGGAGCTGTTCAGGTTTGTGTCTTCGATACGGTTTCTATCGATGCGGGAAATCCGGGTTCTGAATATCTTTGGAAAAACGGCGCTGTTTCACAGTCCATTGATTTAAGTACGTCAGGCCTGAGTTTTGATTTTCAGGAACATTGGGTAAGGGTAACAAATACCTCTACCCGTTGTATTAACAGAGATTCGGTTCAGGTTATGTTTACATTCATTGAATGCTCTTACGGAATTGAAGGCCTGAATATGAACGATCTGGTTAACATATTTCCCAATCCGGCTGGCGACAGTTTTACTGTTTCTATAGATGGTAAGCCGGCCGATTTTAATATCCAGGTTACTGACTTGAGCGGCAGGGTATTAATTGAGGAAAAATTTAGCAAGAGATTCAGTGGGGTCGTAAACCATAAAATTGATATTTCGAAAATTTCAAGTTCAACGTGCCTGGTAAAAATATTTTCCACCGATGTATATGTTGTTAGGAAACTTATAACTTTGCGCTAATTGTTTATGGTATGAAAATGAACCGGAATTTCATTCAGCACTCTCTTCAGTTTAATACTTGGATTGTATCTTTTGTATTGACTGGATTGCTTCTTATTTTAGTTAATAACTCAGTAAATTGTCAGGTTGTTGCCTCGTTTTCAAGCGAGCAGCATTTCCTGATCAATGACAATGGTCAATATCAAACCAAATTTATTCTTGAAGCTAGCAAAGAAAATTTTAACATATTAAATTCTAAGGCATTAACAATGCCTGAAACCCTTACTTTAAACGCTGAAAAATTTAAAAAGAATCAATATCAATGCTCTATCCTCTACTTATACCCTACTGACGTTTACTATGTAAAAAAGACCTTGTTAAACCTTGGGATAGAGCAATTAAGGATCAACAACAAACTAATTTTATTGCAGGATTTCGAACCGGCAACCAACTGACATTAATCCCTAAGGGTATTTTTATGAGCTTCTTTACCAGATTGGCGCTTGCTTTAAGCATGGCTGCCTTATTTTCATCGGCCATAGTTGCCCAGATTAATGCCGGTCCCGATCTTTTTGTCTGTCAGGGCACCACAGTAACACTAAATGCTGCCGCATCCGGCGGATATGGAACGGATAGTTATACTTTCGAAGTATTTCCATATCAGCCTGAAACCTATACAGGTGGCACTCCGGTAACTTTTGGAGGTAATCAGGATGATCAGATAGCCGGCCCTTTCCCTTTGGGATTTCAATTCTGTTTCTTCAACACCTACTATACCCAGTTTTATATTGGCACAAACGGATGGGTAGGCTTCTCCTACAGTTCGGCATGGACTACCTACACCAGCCAGGCAATACCAAGCACGGCGTCAGCGGTGCCAAAAAACTGTATTATGGCACCCTGGCAGGATTGGCACCCTGGAGTAAACTCATCGAACGGGCCACCTTATGTTTTTTATAAAACTGTTGGAACGGCTCCCAACCGTAAGCTTGTAGTTTACTGGAAGAGTTGCCCGATGTTTTCGTGCACCACAACGTATGCTACATTTCAGATTGTTCTTAATGAGCAAAGCAGCATCGTTGAAAACCATCTTACCAATAAGCCCAACTGTACTTCATGGGCCGGAGGTACTGCCACCCAGGGTGTGCATAACAGTACCGGAACTGTTGCTTTTACTGCTCCCGGCAGGAATTCAACCCAATGGGTAGTGACAAATGAAAGCACGCGTTTTGTTCCAAGTGGAATTAAATGGTACACTGGTGGATATCCTGGGGGTACAATCGTAGGATATGGCCCTCAATTGGTGGCAACCCCGGCCACAACGACAACCTATACGGCTGTGGTGAACATTTGTGGTGGACTGGTTTATACCGACGATGTGGTTGTTACGGTTATACCGAATGACAATGCAGCGTTTTCCTATGGTTCTTCAACTCTCTGCCAGAGTGGCTTTTCGGGCTTACCCATTACTTCGTTTCCGGGAGGTACCTACACTTCGACTCCTCCGGGGCTTTCAATTAATCTATTAACCGGAAATATTAATCTTGGAACAAGTACATCCGGGACTTACTCAGTAACACATATTACCACCGGCACCTGCCCCGATACGGCTACCATCACCCTTTCTGTTGTCCTTTCACCCTCGGCTTTTTTTGGATATCCATTACCGGCTTATTGTGTAACAGCCCTGAACCCGACTCCTGTTTTTCCTCCGGGATCAACAGCCGGAACTTTTACCTCATCACCTACTGGCCTGGTTTTTGCAAATCAGTTTACCGGTGAAATAAACCTTGAAGTTTCTTTGCCAGGGGCATACACTGTTACCAATACCATACCACCCAATGCAGTATGCCCGCAGGTTTCATACTCAACCACTGTTCAGATTCTGACCTTGCCTCCTTCAGCAAATATACCGCAGGGACCGAATAATTTGTGCGAGAATGCTCCCAATACACAATACAGTACTTTGCCACTGTCAAATACCACTTCCTATACCTGGACGCTGGTGCCGCCTGCTGCAGGGACTTTGCAAAGCAGCGGACCGAATGCGTTAGTGAACTGGAGCGATAATTTTTCAGGGAATGCTGCAATTGCCGTAAGTGGTACCAATGGATGCGGCAGTGGAACGAACTCTCCGCCTCTTATTATACACATCAATCCATTGCCTAAAGAAACCGGAACGCCTGAAGGGCCTGCTTCTCATTGCCAGGGGCCTGGTTCGTCACCGTATGAAACTTCCGGTTCTGCCTATGCAAACATTTACGAGTGGTTACTTACCCCTTCAACCGCCGGTTCCATATTCGGCAGCGGACAATCAATCAGTGTTTCGTGGTCAGCAACTTTTTCGGGGACAGCCCAGTTATCGGTGCGTGGCGTAAATGACTGTGGTACATCAGTTTGGTCAGCACCTCTTACAATTCTGGTTGCTCCTCTTCCTGCAGTTGCTTCTCAGCCTGAAGGCCCTGTTTTATTCTGTTCAGGTGGAGCATCGGCAACCTATTCAACCGGAATAACGGCTAATGCGACGTCTTATCAATGGGTACTGAACCCTGACAATGCCGGAGTTTTGAATGGTAATTTCAACACGGTGAATATTAATTGGGCCCCCTTGTTTTCCGGATCTGTTCAACTTAAAGTTGCTGCACAGAATGATTGCGGAGCCGGACCTTTTTCACTTCCGTTAGATATAATGATTGCACCAACCCCACAGGTAAATGCCGGGAATGATACAACTATATTAATAAATGCTTCCATTATTCTAAAGGGTTCGGTTGCAGGTAGTTCTCCATCCATGCAATATCATTGGGAACCGGCAGCATTGTGTGTAAATCCGGATGTATTGCGCCCGGTTACGCTACCGCTTACAAATACAACCCTGTTTTCACTTACAGCCACAGATGCCGGTTGCATAAATGACGATGATGTTTTAATTGAGGTTACAGGTGCTCCACTGCTTTCAATTGTTTCAGGTTTCCCTCTCTCTATCTGCGCCGGCGAAACTTCCCAGCTTAGTGTCCAGGCTTATGGCGGGGCTGTCGGAAACTACCAGTACACCTGGTACCAGAATGGAACAAATTTCAGTAATCTGCAGAATTTGGTTGTCAATCCAACTGAAACGACTACTTATGTCGTTGAGGTATATGATGGTCTGTCAACTTTCACCAATAATGTAACCATAGAGGTATGGCCTTTACCTTTTGCAAATGCGGGAGAAGATTTGCAGATTTCCTACTACACACAGGCCCAACTATCAGGAAATGCCTCCCCTCCGGGAAATTACAGCTTTCAGTGGCAACCTGCTGATTATCTGACAAATCCAAATGTTCAGAACCCTTTGACTTTACCGCTGATTTCAAGTTCAGTCTTCTCACTGGTAGTAACTGATGCCCATGGGTGTGTAAGTCAATCTGATGAGATGTCTGTTATGGTTGAAGGGGGAGGTCTTACAGCCAATCCACAGGCCGTACCTGAAATTATTTGTAAGGGAGAGAGTTCTGTTCTTTATGCACTTCCATCAGGAGGTGTAGCCAGCGGTTATACTTATCGTTGGCTTATGAACACACAACTTCTCTCTGACCAACCTTCAGTTGTTGTTACACCTATTGAAACTACAAGTTACGATCTTCAGATATATGATGGAATCGCTACTGTTAACAGGATTGTTACCGTAAATGTAAATCCTTTGCCTGAAGTAAATCTGATTGGCCCGGGTGTTCACCATGAAGATAATACAATCCTGGCGTGTGTTTTTGATACCGTTACCATTCAATTGAACAATCCGCATTGCCGGTACTTGTGGTCAAACGGTTCAACTGCACGTTCAATTGATTTATGGACATCGGGTCTTAGTTTTGATTTCAGACAGCTATGGGTGGAAGTTACTGATACTGTTACCAGTTGTTTTACCAGAAAAGAAGTCAACCTGTTATTCAATTTCATCAATTGTTCCTACGGTGTTGAAGATATTTCAGGTAGAAGCAGAGTCGTGATTTACCCTAATCCGGCCGGGGATAAAGTGAGGATAAAGCCGGTTGGTGAAGCCTCTGGCAAATGTTTGATTCAATTTACCGGAATCAGAGGAGAAATGCTCGGAGAAATTAACGAAAACTGGACATCTGAAGGCATTGAGCTGGATTTACGGAATCGGGCCGATGGACTCTACTTAATAAGGGTTATTTCAGGAAATGAGATTTCTGTTGTTAAACTGATGATTTCAAAATCAATTCGGTAAACACTTTATTGCCTTATTTAGAGCAAGTTTGTTTATGATAAGTTTGGTTAAATAGGTCGTAAAATAGTGTTTATTAAGCGATTTATCATAATGAACCGCATTACAAGATGGTTAGGCGTTTAATTTTTGATTAAAGAAGACGATTTGTCACCTGTTGAGCAATAAAAGGGAATTTGCGCCTTTATGTGGCTCTGATTTATAGTACTTTCCGATGATTCATAATAAAAAATTTTATTATTTAACTGAAAGTTGCTCTGTTTATTAATAAATTTATAATTTTACAGAAGTTATAGATGCCGTTTTTTCCGGGGGGATTCAACAGAGATCAGGTTTGTGTGTAACTGTTATCTGGCTTACAAGCCTTTGTATCAGGCTTTTAATAATTCTGGCTGTTATTCCTGACAACTGGGCTTCTTTTTAGTCGGCAACGGTATCCGTTTGATTTTTTAATTCAAAAGTACAAAGTTTCAAAAATGAAAACCTTTACAAACAGGTTTAAAGCATGTTATGAAATCTTGCTAGTAACCCTTTTTTCGTTGTGTTTTTCAATGAACACTTCTGCACAGAAATTGATGACCGGAAACGATGGAAGTAAATATCTGCAGGTTGAGTTGTCCGGCCATAGCTATTTCAGCCGAATGATGATGGTAAATGATTTTCAAAAGCTCGGAAATGCGAAAGTTGTTTTATCGGATCAAACCGGGATAATCTATATTTACCCATTGGATCGACAAATTAATCAGCTTTCTGTGCAGGTCAATCAAATTGTGCAGAAAGCGGAGTCTTTGGATAAATCTTACAATAAGAATCAACAAACAGAAATTATTAACAACCTGATTTCCAGTAATGGTGATTGGATTGAGGCCTATGCATTAAGTGGTGAGAGAGTCATTGCAAATGATTCTTGTCACAAATCTTTTCCCTTTTGTACAAATACCATTTATACTTTTCCGGCAGGCGTAAATACAAGTGCACAAGTAGGGCCAAACTACAACTGCTTAAGCACCAGACCCAATCCTGCATGGTATCACTTAAAGATTCTGGATCCGGGACCTATTGCCATCTATATGTTCAGTACTCCATCGAGGGATATTGATTTCTGCTTATGGGGTCCTTATGTCGACCCTATTTCGCCTTGTCCTATGACAAATACAAATGGTGGATTAACAGGAAGTAAAGTTGTTGACTGCAGTTATTCTCCTAATCCTACCGAAACAGCAAATATTCCAAACGGTGTTGCCGGTCAGTATTATATTTTGATAATTACCAACTTTTCAAATCAGCCTTGTGATATTACTTTTCAGCAATCAGGTGGAACCGGTTCAACCGACTGCACCATTTTACCACCCCCTGCTACCAGTAATTCACCTTTGTGCGTTGGTGAAACGCTTCAGCTAAATGCAGCAACTGTAATCGGTGCATCCTATCATTGGGTAGGTCCCAATAATTTTGTAAGTAATCAGCAGAATCCGCAAATCACCAATATGCAGCACAGCCAAGCCGGTGTTTATTCACTCACCATCACGGTTAACGGTCAAACAAGCGATCCAACCAGTACTGAGATATTTGTTTACGATCCACCAAATGCAACCCTGACAGGCGATGCATCCATCTGTCTTGGAGACTCAACTCAGCTTACCATAAGTGCGTTTGGAGTGGGCCCCTACAGAGCAGCAATTGTTGCAGGAAGCGGATTCCCGATGATAATTAACTTTTTTCAAACACCACACATTTTTTGGGTTAAGCCCAATATTACCACTACCTATACTCTCACATCCATCAGTAATAATGCATGTGCAGGTACAGTATCAGGAACCGCAGTGGTTACAGTGCGACAGCCACCTGTTCCAGCTTTTGTTGCGTCAAATCTGTGTTCAAGGCTAACCACAATTTTTACCGACCAGACAACGGTGCCTGTGGGTGGTATTGCTTCATG
>JBBQBC010000054.1:0-19021 GCA_038317155.1 Bacteroidales bacterium | reverse complement strand
CATAGATAAGCCTCAAATTTATAACATTTACCCATATCCACCGATGGTTAAAACAAAAAAACCAACCCATAAATTGGGCATTTCGTTTGATGACTAATGAAAAAATCTTTTCTTCTGCTGACTTTAACGACTGTGAATTGGATGCTTTCTAAAATGAATTGACTCCTTGACCGATCCTCTTCCGGCTAAAACTTCTCGAAACGGTTGATTACTCAATAACGGAATGGCCAGACCTTAAAGAGGTCACATATTCATAAAAAATGGTGATGATAAATCTAAACACCCCCGGATGGGGTCGTATATTCAACGTTTTAATTCATTTTCGCAAATCATGGATATCTCTGGCACCCGGGGATCAAAAAGGGTTGCTTAGAGATAAACCTGAAAAACGACTAACCCGGATTGGCTCAACATCATTAGGTCCGTAAATGGATATTCCGTTTTGTGTTTACCTTGCAGTCCGGAAAAATTAAAATTCCTCCATTTCCGATTCGCCCTGTCCGTTGCGGTCTTTCTCTTTTTGGCGGTTGTAATTATTGATGCGATAGGAAAATCCAAGATAACCTACCCTGGTTTCCATCTTACGCTTGCTCGTGGTTACAAAACCTTCACCAGTTGTTTCAGAGTCAAATCGTCGGCTATTAAACAAATCACTCACCCTCAGGCTTAGTGAGGCCTTTCCTTTCAGAAAGTCATATTTGAAGGCTACATCAGAAAAAAATACAGCCTCTTCACGGTCCTGGGCTTCTATTTCAGGTGAACGATAATTGCCGGAAACCAAAAAAGAGGCATTTTTCATCGGACTAAAAGTCAAATTAACTTTAGCCGTCCACATATTGCCTTCCACCCGCTCAATCCCCATAGCTTCATTTCCTTCAACAACCGCCCTGAACAATGATACATTGGTATTCGCCTTTAACCATTTATTTAATTCACGGTTGGCAACAAATTCAAGTCCGAAATTTGTCGCGCTGGTAAGGTTCTCAAAAGTAACGGCTGTTACCCCGTTCTCCTGAAGCCTGACAATCCGCTCGATCAGGCCAGTGGTGTAACGATAAAATGCCGTGGCATTTACTGAACTTTTCCCCTGAAAATATAACCAACCCAATTCGTACGAGCTGATAAACTCCGGATCCAGCTTTGGATTGCCATATCTGATATTTAATGAATCGGAATAATCAACAAAAGGATTCAATTGCCTGTGCGAAGGGCGCGAAACACGGCGGCTGTAACTTAACTGAAACTGGTGCTTTGCACTTTGCTCATATAAAATATGAACCGAGGGATAAAGACTGGGATAGGTTCTGTCAAATTTTTCCGAGGTAAGTGTAAGTTCTGAATTTGAAATTAATTGCTCAACCCTCAGCCCTGCCTGATATTTCAGTTTTTTATAGGAAGATGAGTAAATGCCATAAACAGCATGTATTTGTTCAAAATAATCAAAATAGTTATTTGCCAATGGATTCAAAATCCATGTATCCAGTTCGTGGTTATAATCGTTCAGGTAATTCCGCATACTCAAATCTTTGATTGTGCTCTTAAATCCGGTTTCTACCCTTCCTGTTTTACCCAACGGGGTTGTGTAGTTGGCCTGGATCATATACATCATGTTCGTATTATTGGAACCCGAATACTGAAGTGTCGGAAGAAGCATTTCAGAAGCGGAAAGCTGTTCTTTTTGTTCAATCTCCTGACTGCCTTTCATTTTATTGTCATTCACCATCATATCGATGGTTAGTTCCCTCCCCTTCGTATCAAAGGTTCTTTTGTATGAGGCATTGTAGGTGAATGATTCCATGTCCCGGTCAGAATTACTGAATCTGTTAAAGGACCTGATAAGACTATCGCTGGCGTTATAGGAGCGCGATAAAATATCTCCTTCGCTGCCAAAAGCCATCTGTCTGTATTGAAAAGAAAAATTCAGCGTATTATAATTGTCAATGTTAAAATCAAGGCCGGTATTCAAACTCTGGGAATTGCGCTTATTTCCCATTACCTCATTCTGTAAAAGCAATGTTTGAATGCCTTCGTAAGTTGAAATACGTTTTGTTTCACCAGTGGAATTAAATGTGCCAAAACGTGCATCATATCCGGCAAAAACATTCAGCCGGCTTTGCCTGAAATTAAGATTTACCGAACCATTTTTGCGATCGCCGGTTCCTGCAGTGGCACTTACCAATCCATTAAATCCATGCAGACTCTTCTTTTTCAGAACAATATTCAATATTCCGGAGGTACCTTCCGGATCATACCGCACCGACGGATTGGTTATTACTTCAACTGACTCAATAGAACTGGCCGGAATCTGCTGAAGCAATTCGCCACTGGTGAGATCAACCATACCCGAAGGCTTGCCGTCGATTAGAATAATGACATTACTGCTTCCCCTGAGGCTCACGTTCCCTTCAACATCCACCGTAACTGACGGTATATTCTGCATAACGTCTGCTGCCGTACCACCAATGGATGCAATCGTTTTATCAACCTGAATAACCTTCTTATCAAGATTATTGCTGATCATTTCCCGTTCAGCAGTTACTTCAACACCCTCAATATGGGTTGAGTTACTATGCAATTTTAGTGTGCCAAGATTGATTTCAGGGGAATCAGGCTTTATCATCACCTCTTTTATCAACTTTGTTTCGTAGCCGATAAATTGAATTTTTATAAAATACCGTCCAGTCTTTATCTGATCAATTTTGAAGTTCCCCTTTGGGTCACTTATAGTTCCACCTGCAAGTGATGAATCACGCTGGCTCAGTACAGCAATACTGCCATATTCAATGGCGGCTCCTGTTGATTCATCAACCAACTTCCCTTTGATAATGCCAATGGCCGGACGATCTGCCAAAGCACCTCCCCTGCCCTGACCTCCCTGGGCACTCAGATCATTAGTAATCAAGCTAAACGATAGTAAGCCAAGAAGAAAGAGTTTAATTTTCGAAATTTTCATAGTTGTATTCAGCAATAAGTGGGCAAAGGTATTTACTTTTCTATATCATCTACTCAAACAAATTATTCATGAAGTAGTTTAGATACGACACTAAACAGCCTGGTTACCTGTGGCAACACGAAGAAATTTTTAAAATCTCCGCTAAAGACCTTTTGTTATTTTTGCCAAACCCAGTAATCTTAAAAAATTATAATCATGAGAACTTTGTTTTTTTCCGTTTTTATCTTGATTGTCAGTTCTTTATCTGCACAGGACTGGAAAACATATTTTGAATCTTCCGGTGATTTGAAAACACCTGGTTACGATGAGACCATCGCTTACTGCTATAAACTGAGCGAAGCCTCGCCATTGGTTTCAATAAAGAATATAGGCACAAGCCCCCAGGGAAGAGAAATTCCCATGATGATCATCGACCGTGATGGCTTAACCGACCCCCAGTCAATCAGAGCAAAAGGAAGAATAATCGTTTTGGTTGAAGCTTGTATACACGCCGGTGAACCTGATGGGAAAGATGCTATGCTGATCCTGCTACGTGACCTGCTTATCAGCAAAAAGCAAAAAGAACTCCTTGAAAATGTGAGCATTCTTTTCATTCCAATCTTTAATGTTGACGGCCATGAAAGATTTGGCCCCTATAACAGGATTAACCAGAACGGACCTGAGGAAATGGGCTGGCGGACCAATTCACAGAATATGAATCTGAACCGCGATTTTCTGAAAGCAGATACCCCTGAAATGCAGCAATGGCTGAAGATGTACAACACCTGGCTACCTGATTTCTTTATAGACACACACACTACCGACGGCGCCGACTATCAGTATGCCCTTACCTATGCCATCGAAACATTTGGAACCCTTGACTCTGGCCTCACCCGTTGGCTTAATAATATTTACGAACCCAGGGTCAGCAGCAAGATGAAGGAATCCGGATTCCTGATTTTCCCGTATGTTACGTTCCGTAATTGGCACGATCCGAGAAGCGGCCTGCGTACAGATGCTTCACCACCTATGTTATCGCAGGGATATGCCGCTTTTCAAAACCGACCGGCTTTACTTATTGAAACACACATGCTTAAGGATTACAAAACAAGAGTAGAAGCAACCCAGAAAATGATTGAACACACGCTGGCGATTTTAAACCATCAGGCTTCAACCTTAAAAACACTGATCAGCATGGCCGATATTTCCACCGCAGCTCCGGGGTTCAGGTCCCAGAAGTATCCGGTTCTGATTAAGTCAAGCGACAATGACAGCACCACGGTCAGGTTTGAAGGATTTGATTACAAAACAGTTAAAAGTGATTTAACAGGTGGTGATTGGTTTATCTACGACAACAAGAAACCAGTAACCATGACTCTGCCATACTTTAACAAAACCTATACGGCTGTTGAAACGCTGCTGCCCGGAGCATATATTATTCCTGCCGAATGGGCTTTGGTTGCTGAACGGTTACGACTTCACGGAGTTAAAATCAGCCGCTTAACAGAAGCAACAGATATTAAAGTCAAGTCGTACAGGTTCCGCGATTTTGAATTCCGAAAGACACCTTATGAAGGCCGGCAGATGGTGACAACTGCTTATGATGAAATCGAAGAAACCCGAAAATTTATGAAAGGTTCTTTCGTTGTTTCTATGGATCAAAGAACCGCCAGGGTTATTGCGGCCGTGCTCGAACCGGCTTCACCGGGCTCTTTTGTTGAGTGGGGTTTCTTTAATCAGATATTTGAGCAGAAAGAATACAGCGAATCCTATGTTATGGAAACAATGGCGAGAGAAATGCTTGCAAAAAACCCGGAACTGAAAAGGGAATTTGAAGCAAAACTCAGCAATGACAAAAAATTTAGCTCAGATCCCCAGGAAATGTTGAACTGGTTCTACAGCAAGACACCCTATTGGGATAGCCGCCTGGCCGTTTATCCCGTTGGGAAAATCTACGACAACTCAATCCTTTCAGGGCTCAGAAAGATTTCTGTTCCGATGGACTGATCTATTGCAATTTTCTGACTAACTGTTTTGGTGGGGGGATATTTCTGACCTAGGATGAGCGATTTTGAAATAACATCGCTCATCCTTGATCTTACTTTGTCTGTTATGCAACTTCCATAATGCCCATCCAACTATTTCCGGAAGTTGAGTAAACCAGTATTCTTATGATTCAGGTTTGATGAATCTGCGCTTCGTTCAGGTATCAATAACCAACATTGCTGATAAAATTAAATCTTCCGACGAGTGCTTCCTCAATTTTGTCCGAAATGTCAGGGTTAACAATTATCTAAACAGCATAACCTTAATTGGCTCCGCTATTTCAAGTTGATTAATTCATTGCATAATCCTCCTTATTGCCGGTTATGAAACTCTGAAGGAACGAACTTTAAACAATACCGAAAATATTATTTATCTTTACATAGAGAAACCACTATGATAGGTGGATAAAAAAAGTATTTTTTTCTTAACACCCTATTGCTTTTGATTAGAACTTGATTTAATTTTACAACTCTGCACTTAGTGTATAATTTACACAAACATAGTTTTTAAGTTACACCAAGTTGTTTAATAAATCAGGTCATTGAAAAAGTTCTATTAAATTGATTTGGTGTATATTATAAGTTTATGGCGAAATCCATAACCTTAATATCCATCGGAATGCAAAGTATTTTCCCTGCATTTATTTTCAAATCTCAATAATGAATAAGTCACCCATTAAAGAAAATATTTGTAGATGTTTCAAAAGAGATGCTGAATGATTTTTCTTTCTGAACAATTTCACCTTAACCCTGAAAGGAATAAAAATAGCAGAACGCTCAAACCCTGCCTCTATTACACGAAATTCTACATTTCCTGAAAGAGAACAGAAAAAGAATAAAATTCGTCATGTTTTAAAATCATTAATCGCTTAAAACCAATCAATTAATAAAATATTCAGAAACCCAAAACAAAATTGCATGAGCAAACAAGACAACAGCTACAGAGTAGGGATGACAGCTTTCGGCGCTATTTTTTTTATCTTTGGTTTTGCAACTACTTTTATTGTAACACTTAGTGCACCCGTAAAAGCAATTTTTGGCCTTTCGGAAACTGCCGCGCAACTCCTTTCATCATCCTTCTTTATTGCATATCTGGTTTTTTCTATTCCTGCTGGGAATCTTATTAAGAGAATAGGATATAAACGAATGGTAATTTTTGGACTACTTTTAATGGCAATGGGGAGTTTACTCTTTTTACCTGCTGCCAAAATGCACATTTTCCCGGTATTTCTTTTAGCAACATTTATTTTAGCAACCGGAGTTGTTTTTCTTCAGGTTTCCGCTAATCCATATGTTGCTGCACTTGGACCTGACAATACAGCTTCCAGCCGTCTCAACCTTACTCAGGCGCTTAATTCAATTGCTACTATGGTGGCTCCCTGGATAATTGCAATCGCAATTTATAAAGGGCTGAATCTGCCTGCGAATCCAGCCGATATTACTGCTGAAATGGGCCTTATGGCCGCTGCACGGGTTTCGTTCCCGTTTATTATTATGGCAATAATCGTTGTCCTTGTAGCTATTATTCTGATGGTAATTACATTGCCTGAAATTGAACAAAAGAAAGTAGCAGAAGCTAAAAAAAGTATTTGGAAATACCCCCACGTAATTCTTGGTGCCTTGGCCATATTTTTCTATGTAGGAGCAGAAGTAGGGAATGCCGGATTGTTGATTAACTATTTAAAGCAGATTGAAATTAATGGCATTAATCTCGATTACGAAACCGCATCTAAATATGCGGCTATATACTGGGGTGGTGCCATGGTAGGTCGTTTCTTTGGATCTTTCATGTTTTCAGGAATAAGTCTGTCGAAAAAAATCATCTATGCGCTTCCTGTATTATTGCTCGCTCTTATCTCAGGTTCATTTGTTACCGGGTGGGATTGGAATATAGGTGGAATTTTTCTGGCAATAGCCGTGGTTAACTTCCTGATTATGCAAATCGGAACTGGAAAAGCAGCCCGTACACTCGCTGTATTTGCCCTTGTTGCAGCCTCCCTCGATTTGATTACAAGTTTTGGAACCGGCCAGATAGCATTGTGGACAGTGATTTCGATTGGGTTGTTTAACTCAATTATGTTCCCCAACATCTTTGCATTGGCTGTGAAAGACCTGGATTCCGGTGAACTGAGTTCGGCTTCGGGTATTATAAACATGCTGATATTTGGTGGTGCCATCATTCCTATAGTCATGGGTAGCATTGCTGAAAACTTCGATTACACCTGGGCATTCATCGTTCCCGCACTTTGTTATCTGTATATTGCTTTCTATGCAGTAAAAGGTAGTCAGATAAGGAGAGAAGTTGCAAAATAACAGAGAGTAAAAAACTTTATTGTTAAATAAATTGAAATGCATTTCAACCGGAAACATTTAATCAGTTTTATCCTGGCTTTGTTCCTGTTGGGGGGGGGTAATACTTTTGCACAAACCTATCTCTTCTTTCAGGACAGCCCGACCCCAATCAGCTATGATTTTAGCTGGATGGAACTGACTGCTCCCAGCGAACTGGAACGGATGGGAAGTGAGTTCAGAAAGTTTCCGGTTGAAAGTGTTGTTCCTGCCCAACAAGGCATTAACTGTCTCCGCCTTAAATGGAAATCGTTGACTGGTGGCGACTGGGTAGCTATTGCTGCCGGGGCCAATTGGGAAACCAAAAACCTGAGCCAATCCGATACGCTTACATTCTGGCTCAGATCTGTTGAAGGGCTGAATGCTACGAATCTGCCAAAAATTTTCATGGAAGATATTAACAATGTAAAAACAACTAAACACAGTTTCTCCGCCTGGAGCCCATCTACGCTGACATCAGGCAACTGGTCAAGAATCGCTGTTCCAATGTCGCTGTTCCTCGATTATGGCGACCTGGTTGATTTTACAAATATTAAAACCATTGGCTTTACCCAGAACCTTACCGATGGTGTAACCCACACTCTTTTTGTTGATGATATGCGCGTATTCACCGGGAGTGGCAGTTCACCACCGGCAGCGCAGCCTACAGGAGTTACAGCACAGGGCTACGACAGTCACGCTGAGATAACCTGGAATCCCAACTCAGGTAATAACCTGAATGGGTATGAAGTTCAACGGTCATCAGATGGCGGAAGTAATTGGGTTACAGTCGCTGTTGCAGACCGGAATTCAACACGTCACATCGATTGGGTGAGACCTTTAGGAACTACCCTGGATTTATCTTACCGCATAAGGGCCCTCAATGCATCCAACGAACCTTCTTTACCTTCAGAGCCTTCCAACACATCAACCCATGTATTCAGCGACGATGAACTTATGGATATGGTGCAGGAACATACCTTCCGTTACTTCTACGATTTTGCCCACCCGGCTTCAGGTATGTCACGCGAACGAAACACTTCAGGCGATGTAGTTACTTCCGGTGGTTCCGGATTTGGTATTATGGCGTTGCTTACCGGAATTGAACGTGGTTTTATAACCCGGGAAGAAGGGATAGCTCAGATGGTTAAAATCCTGAACTTTCTCGAAACTGCCGACCGGTTTCATGGCGTTTGGCCGCACTGGCTCAACGGCAACACCGGGCATGTGGTTTCTTTCAGCGAGAATGACGATGGTGGCGATTTGGTTGAAACCGGATTCCTTGTACAGGGATTATTGACTGCAAGACAGTATTTCAATCAGGCTATCCCGCCTGAGCAAAGCATTGTCACAAGAATTACTGCATTATGGGAAACCGTTGAATGGGACTGGTACTCACGTAATAATTCCGGAGCGCTTTACTGGCATTGGTCTCCGAATTATGGCTGGCAGATAAATATGCAGATCAGGGGGTGGAATGAAGCAGCCATTATTTATATGCTTGCCATCGCCTCTCCAACACATCCGGTAAACGCTTCATACTGGAACAACGGATGGGCCGGAATGTCCTATTACAGGAATGGCAAAACATTTTACGGCTACACCCTCGATGTGGGGTGGGACCGGGGCGGGCCCTTGTTTTTTGCCCACTATTCTTTTCTTGGGTTCGATCCGCGCAGCAAAAAGGATAATTTCACCAACTATTTTAACCTTAACCGAAACCACACACTGATTAATCGCGCCTATTGCATGCAGAATCCATTGAACCACACAGGCTACGGCCAAAACTGCTGGGGGCTAACTGCAAGTGATGATCCGTTTGGTTATCAGGTTCACGAACCAGTCAGCGGACGCGATAACGGAACCATCACCCCAACTGCTGCCTTGTCATCAATGCCTTATACACCAGTTGAATCCCTGGGAGCACTTAAACACTTTTACCGCGAACTTGGTGCAAAAACCTGGGGCTGGATGGGATTTTACGATGCATTCAATCAGAGGGAAAACTGGTGGGCCGATTCCTATCTTGCAATAGACCAAGGCCCCATCGTTGTGATGATTGAAAACTCACGTTCACAGCTTTTATGGAACCACTTCATGGCCAACCCTGAAATAGGCCCGATGCTGGAAGCCATCGGTTTTACATACGATGCAAATGCTGTTCCTGAATACACGGCAGCAGGAGCAAACAAGCTATATCCCAACCCGGCTGGTCACGAAACGGTGAATCTTATGCTGAACCTGAATTCTGCAGGAGTTGTCAACATCAGCGTGTGCGACCTTGCGGGTAGAGTAATAAACGAATTTCAATATTCTGCCACATTTACTGGTTCTGCAGAAATACCCGTTGAAACTTCAACCATGAAGCCAGGCATTTATATTGTTAAATTTAACAGTTTCGCCGGTGAATCCGGATCACTGAAATTGCTGATTACCCATCAGAATTGATTTTTAAGACCTTTTCCACTTAATAACTAAGTCAAACCATTAAAGTAAGAAAGCAATTTACAATCAATTAATCAAACACAACCAAACCAACAATCACATGAAAAATGTAAAACATCTACTCATTCTGCTCTTCACCTTAGGCTTAATGCCATGGGTAATGGCTCAACAGGTGAAGGTTTCCGGTACAGTCACCAATGCTGCTACCGGCGAAACTCTACCGGGCGTTACCGTGGTTGTTAAAGGGACAACCACAGGAGCTGCTACCGATCTCGACGGTAAGTATGTTCTTGAGGTTTCATCCTCAGCAACCCTGATCTTTAGTTTCATTGGAATGGACACACAGGAAGTTGCTGTTCAGGGCCGCTCAACCATCAACATAGCACTTACTTCTTCAGCCAGTATGCTGGACGAAGTGGTTGTTGTAGGATACGGTTCATCAAAGCGACTTGACCTGACCGGTTCAATCACAACTGTTAAAGCCAAAGATCTGGCATATCAGGCAGTATCTAACCCGGCTCAGGCCCTTCAGGGTAAAGTTGCCGGCGTTCAGGTAACCAACAGCGGGTCTCCCGGCAGTTCGCCGGTTATCCGCATCCGTGGACTCGGCACTGTTTCATCCGGTTCTTCTCCCTTATATGTTGTCGATGGGGTGCTTACAAGCGACATCAGCTATTTGGGAACCAATGACATTGAGAATATTACATTTCTAAAAGATGCCTCATCGTCTGCTATTTACGGAGTTCGCGCTGCCAATGGGGTTATTTTGGTTACGACCAAGCGCAGTCAGAGCCGGGAAGCCAAAATCTCCTACTCAGGCTATATGGGTTTTCAGAAAGTTATAAATAAATATGAATTGACCAAAGGCAGTCAATATATTGACCTGATTAATGAGAAGAACCTTTACCAGGCTCAGGCTGCCGGAACCGGCGAAACTTTTATTCCGGAAGACCCCAATAACTACCCCGATGCAACCGACTGGTATAATGAAATACTGAGATCAAAAGCATTAACCCAAAGCCATGATATCAGTATTATGGGAGGCTCACCAAAAAGTATGTACACCTTTGGCGCTTCATGGTTCCAGCAAGAAGGACTTGTAAAAAGGCATGACTACGACCGTCTGAACCTTCGCTCTTCGCTCGAATCTGAAGTAACTAAAAATTTGAAAGTCGGCTACTCTGCAAATCTTTCGAGTTATAAATTTAAAGATGTGCCGGGTGTATTCAACAATGCATACATGGCACCTCCGGTTTTTCCGGCAAAAATTAATGACACAACCTACAGTCCGCTTGGGCTGGGCAATTTTGCCAATCCTGCAGCTCAATTAGCCTATTTTAACAGTCGTTCAAACGGAATTAGATTTATCGGAAGTGCATTTGCCGAACTTAAAATCCTAAAAGATTTTAAATTGAAATCATCCTACGGAATGGACTATGGCTCCAACAGGAATCGTAGTTATTCGCCCTGGTACATGGTCTCAACAACGCAGATGGACACCATGAGAACATTAAGCCGCTCAATGGGTTATTCTGTTGATGGTTTCTTTGACAATACGCTTACCTACGATAAAACCTTTGGTAAGCATAAGTTAACTGCGATGGCCGGTATTTCTGCCCAGGAATTCCGTGATCTCAGCTTATCCGGTAGCCGTCAGTTTGTTGAAGATTATGGAGATAATTCACTATACCTGAATTTCGGCAATCAATCCACTTCTAATTCTGGCGATGGGGGTTCCAAGGTCACTGCACTCTCGTATTTTGGAAGAGCTACTTATAATTATATGGACAAGTATTTGTTTACAGGTACTTTACGTTATGATGGAAGCTCTGTTTTCCCGGTAGATCAACGATACGATATCTTTCCTTCTGTCGGTCTTGGATGGGTTATTACAAATGAGGATTTTATGAAAGACCAACATATTTTTGATTACCTTAAATTCAGGGCAAGTTACGGGATAACCGGCAATAACAGGATTCCAGCGAATATTTACACGCTAACCATCGCCAAAGGAGGTACTTTATCAACGGCTTTCGGGCAAGGTGGAAATATAGTAATAGCTGAAGGAGCCAACATAACCAGTGCTGTTCCACCAACCTTGAAATGGGAGAAAGTGAGTGAATATGATTTCGCTTTTGAAGGACTCGCGGTTGATAATAAACTATCCTTTGAAATTGATTTTTATCATCGCACGACTGTTGATGGTATTTTCCCAACCACCCTTTCAGCCACAGCCGGTACATCGGGCAGTTACCTGCAGAATAACGGAGATTTCCTGAATACTGGCATTGAGCTTACCCTTGGATGGGCCAACGAAATTGGCGATCTCAAATATTCAGTCAGCACAAATTACACCTATAACAAAAATGAAGTTAAAAAGCTGCTTGAAGGTACACTTGGCAGATATGGCGGAAATTTACCTGTAGGCGGGTTTTTCTCTACTTACACGGTTGTCGGCCAACCCATCGGGACTTATTATGGACGCAATGTGATTGGTATCTTTCAGAATCAGGCAGAAATTGATAATTATGCTGTTGAAGGTGCGCCAATTCAGCCCAATGCCAAACCAGGTGATTTTAAATTTGAAGATGTTGATGGTAATGGTATCATTGATGCCAAAGACCGGATTTTTCTGGGAAGCGCACTTCCTACTTATATGATAGGATTTAACACTACTCTTGAATATAAGAGCTTTGATTTTAGTTTTGACCTATACGCACAGGGTGGCAATAAAATATACAATGCCAAACGTGCACAGCGATTGGGTAACGAAAACTATGATCTCGACTTTTATAAAAACAGGTGGCATGGTGAAGGTACTTCAAACACCTATCCATCTGCTGACCTTACCGGGCAAAATATGGAACCAAATTCATGGTATATTGAAGATGGAGCATTTCTGCGAATCAGAAATATCCAGTTAGGCTATACCATTCCTGTAAAAGTTGTTACAGTGTTAAACGTTAAAAGTATCCGCTTTTACGTCAATACATCAAATCCTTTTACATTCTTCAAATACAATGGCTTTACACCTGAAATTGCCAGTGATTCTCCAACATCACAAGGTATCGATCTGAATGTTTACCCGATGTCGGCGACCTATAATTTTGGCGTAAATGTTAATTTTTAACCCAGTAAACCAACCAATCATGAAAGCAAACAAATGGATATATGCGCTGATGCTCCTTGCTCTTTTCTCGTTCAGTTCCTGCAAGGATTATCTTGATTTTGCGCCAGAGAATACAATCCCGGCCGAAGGTTTCTTCCAAACCGAAGTTCATGCCGTTCAATCGGTCAATTCAATTTATGCACACTTCAGAACCTGGGAAATGGTTGCTTTTGCATATATTATTATGCAGGAAGTCACTTCTGATAATTCGATGAAAGGTAGCGAGGTAGGTGATGGTTCATTTATCAATGATTATGATAATTTCTCATTTACCGCTAATCAGTTTGTATTAAAAGACTACTGGGCCGGGCGGTACCGTGGGATTAACCTTTGTAATCAGTCAATTACCAATATTCCGGCAATTACCATGGATGAAACTCTCAAAGTAAGACTGGTCGCAGAAGCAAAATTCCTGAGGGCATTGCTCTATTTTGACCTGGTGCGTGCTTTTGGCGATGTACCCTTACCACTTGCGGTGCCGGTTGGCCCGGAAATCAATAAGCGTGCGCCCAAAGCCGATGTTTATGCACAGATAGAAAAGGATTTGTTGGATGCTATGGCAGTTTTACCTGAAACCTATGATGCCGCCAATGCAGGCCGCGCCACTTCCGGAGCAGCAAAAGGCATATTGGCTAAAGTTTATCTTTACCTGGAAAGATATGCTGATGCTGAAAGACTATCAGGAGAAATCGTCAGTTCGGGCAGGTATTCGCTTATACCTGACTTTTACGATGTGTTCAGGGTACCTGCTGAAAATGGCCCCGAATCGCTTTTCGAAATTCAGGCTCAGCAGGTTCAGGGAAACGACGGCGTTTCTTTCTGCCAACATGCTGAGGTACAATCTGTCCGTGGACAGTGGGGCTGGGGTTTCAATATTCCGACCGATGACCTGGCTGCAGCATTTGATGCAGCCGGTGACACAGAGCGTAAGGCAGTTACTATTCTTTTTAAAGGTGATCTTACCCAGGATGGTGATCTAATTGCCGGTGTTACTTCACTCGAAGGTGCTTCTTTGCCACGTTACAATGGCAAAGCCTATTACCCGCCAAGTTATCAGGTTGTTGGCCCTTATGGCTCAGGCCAGAACATCAGGGTACTCAGGTTTGCCGAAGTTCTTCTTATTCAGGCTGAAGCAATGTTGCGTGGAGGCAATACCGGCGGTGCAGCCACTGCACTCAATCTGGTTCGGTCTCGTGCCGGTCTTCCGGCAATAGCCTCGCCAACCCTTAACGATGTTTGGAATGAACGCAGACTGGAACTTGCAATGGAAGGCGACCGTTTCTTTGATTTGGTTCGCACAGGGCAGGCTGTCACGGTTCTTGCCGGAAAAGGATTCACAGCAAATAAGAACGAACTCTTCCCGGTTCCCCAGGAGTTGATCGATCTTTCAGAAGGACTGTTAACTCAAAATCCAGGCTACTAGTCTAACTGATTTTCTAATCATTGCACAGAAAGAGACGCGGGTGTTCGCGTCTTTTTCTGTGCATGGTCTTTTGCTCGGTATTGTGCTTCTTTTTCAGGATTGGTCTGTCTGACAGTTCCTTTATAATGTGAACCTATTTCAGGACTAACCATTGCGGCTTTACTTCACGTTTGACTTTTCACTTACTTCACTTTTTACTTACTACTTTTACCCTGAGCGCAGCCGAAGGGCACCACTCATTTCTCATTGCTCACTACTTAGGGCTTGCTGAAAAACTCAAGAAATACGACTCCATTTTTACATTACGGTGCGCTGCACCTTAAAATATATGTTGTCATTAACTTCCTACTAACGTTCCGCCACTCTGTGGCTAAACCGACTCAAAATGAATGTAATTCGGAACAAAGATGAAAGATGTAAAGATGAAAGATATATTGATGTTATTGCCCAATTCCCGTGCACCTAAAATACTGTTATGCCTTATAAATATTTTATATTGAGGTGTATAGCTATTTTCAGCAGACCCTACTTATTTTTCACTTTTCACTTTCTTCACTTTTCACTCACTACTCATCACTCATTTCTCATTTCTTATTTCTCACTTTCTTCAATTTTCATTCTTTTCAGAAAAATCAGCCATAAACCTGTAACCATCATTTTCATAAAACCAATGGGCAACATCTCCGCACCGGTGCTTTGAATTGGCATCCTTTGTCTTTCGGAGTAGTGATCTTGTTGTCATCATACGCGTAATTGTCCTTTCGTCCCTGTTAAATCCAACGCTGAAAGCCGTTGCATAAAATCGTAACTTATCCCCATCTGATTTCCATTTTATATGAGAAAACCGCTTATCCATCAGTCGGATAAACATGACCAGGTAACGCACCTGCCAAACCTGAGAATCAAGCCTGCGGGCCCTTTCCCCCCTGGCTTTGGAATTGTTCTTCAGGTCAAATTTGTAAGTTGTCAGCTTCTGCCTGGTGGCACTTCTTTCAACCAATTCGGCAAAGGAAGGTTTCATCTGAAACCTTCCTATTTCATAATGGGAGTACTTACGTCCCGATTGTACGTAAAGAGTTCGTATGGCGCCGGTTTCCATTACATCGCGGATGGCAGAATATTTAATCATTCCGGGGAAAACGATAGCATAAGCAAAGGCAGGCTGTATCCTTTGATTTTTCAGTGTATCAGCCATCCAGGTATTCTTACGTAAATAATCAACCGCATCAAAATATTTATTGCCAAGTTCTGATGAAATATCCTGAACAGGTTGTGGTGATTGTGCCTGACACTCCAATATATTAACAGAGCTACCAAGCAATAAACTCAATAGCAAACCGTATAAAACTGATTGAGTGTAGTTTACGTTCACGGACAGAAATAATCGTTAAAATAGTAATTAACCAGGAGTTAAAATCCCTTGCATTCTCCAAAAATAAATGATTTACCTCAAAGTGCGTAAAAAATTAATCTATCTTCAAACAATCATTTTAACCAGCATTATTCATAAACTTCATTTGATATACTGGAATAATGAAGGGTAACCCCGACTTAGAAAAAATAAATTTTGGAAACAAAATACACCAAAATTCTAGTTATTCTTTGTCGTCAGAATAATTAGCTCTGCTGATCCCTTCGTTGTTCACACTATTAGGTTAAAGATTGGTGAATTATTCGGGTTAAGTATGAAAAAATAGCCGGTTATTCATCCGGGGTAACAAATATCACAATAAGTAAGTAGATTGTTTATCAACAATTTGAACAAGGTTTTTGCGAAATCAATCAGGCTATGTGTACTTTTAACACTATTTATTAAAAAACAGACATTTTTTTTATCTTTTAATTGAAACAATCAGAAAAAAAACCTATATTTGTGGTTAATAACATTTTTAACTAAAACCAATCAACTATGAAAAAATTTACTCTTCTATTAATGACATTGTTCACCTTTGGCGGTTTTACAATAGCTCAAACCATTGAAGACTTCGAAAGCCTGAAAATGAACCTGATGACCGGTGATGTGGCTGTCGACCTTAGCAGTATGACAGTTATTAATAACCCTGACATGAGTGGTATGAATCTGACCGGAACTGCAGTTAATTTTTTACGTGATAAAGACGGCGTTCCCTGGGAGGGTTTTTATGCAACTTTAGCCACTCCGGTTGACCTTACTGTCAACAAGTATGTTCATGTGAAGGTTTGGAAAACCCGCATCAGCCCGGTTAAGTTCAAATTTCAAGGCACAACTAGTCTGGAGATCTTCTCGATGAATCCTCAAACTACGGTTAACGCCTGGGAAGAATTGGTTTTTGATTTCACCACATTAACCGGTGAATATACACAAATCTCTTTTATGCCCGACTTTGAAGATCCTTTAGCCCTGACAGAAGACATTACCCTCTATTTTGATGAAATTTACATCAACAATGATCCTACAGTTGGTAGTGCCCCGGTACAGGTAATGGAAAATTATGAGCATATCCCGTTGAACTACATGTTAGGTGGTGCTGAGGATTTGAGTTCGATGATGACTCTTCCAAATCCTGACCCTACAGGTGTTAACATGAGCGATTATGTTATTAAATTCAACCGCGATAAAGACGGTGTTCCCTGGGGAGGCTTTTGGTCTGCACTTCCAACCGCAATTGATGTTACAACCAACAAATTTGTGCATGTAAAAGTTTGGAAACCAAGAATCAGCCCTATCAAATTTAAAATCGAAGGAGGTGCAGCAGGAACTATTGAAATGTTCAGCAAATATCCACAGACAAAGATCAATGAATGGGAAGATATTGTGTTTGACTTCAGCGATAAAACTGGCACCTACCCAGTTATTGCCTTTATGCCTGACTTTGAAGATCCGTTGACCCTGACTGAAGATATCACCATATATTATGATGATATCATTCTCAACAACGATCCGAATTCACTCATCGGTGTTGCGGTAAATCCACTGGCTGGCAAAGTTCAGATGTATCCCAACCCTGTTAACAACAAACTGCAGATCAACACCACAGCCAATATTCAAAGGGTAATCATCACTTCTACTCTAGGACAGGTAGTTGAAGATGTTGAAATGACATCCAATAACCTTACCATCAGCACTTCCTCATTGAGCAACGGACTGTATTTCGTTACTTTCGTTGGTGATGGCGGTGCAAGGTACGTGCAGAAACTGATGAAGAATTAATCTTCTTTACTATTGAATTAAAAGCCTCCTGAAAAGGGGGCTTTTTTTATTCTGTAAGATTGATGATATGGCTGTATTATATTGTATTCTGATCTTGGTAAATTTGCCAGTCTATGAAAAGAATCAGGCAGGTTGTTTCCCGTGATGGGAAATTCTTTGTTTCACGATGCCTCAATGTTGAAGTTTGCGGTTTGAGGGTTGTTATAAAAATTAACACTACGCAATAGGGCATCGATGCGAATTGCAGTCGGCCATGAGGTAGTTACAAATTAAGTATTTCATTCACTCAGCCACCGGTTCTGTGCCGTAAGCTATGCACCCTGAGCCCTCCCGACGAAGTGGTCGGGATTCCCCCGCCAAAGTGGGCGGGGCAAGCTGCTTCGCTACATGTGTCCTGAGCCCCATGTCCTTAGCCCCATGTCCTGAGCCCCATGCCCTGAGCCCCATGCCCTGTGCTCTGTGCCCTGTGCAATTTTTTCTATCTTTGCAAAAAAATCCAATCCCATGAACAGAGGTCCTGTTTCACAATTTATTGAGCATCATTACCGGCATTTTAATGCTGCTACCGTTGTAGATGCTGCCAAAGCCTACGAAAAGCATCTGGCCGAAGGCGGAAAAATGATGATCACCCTTGCCGGTGCCATGAGTACGGCCGAACTGGGCATTTCACTCGCTGAAATGATCCGTCAGGATAAGGTGCAGATCATTAGTTGCACCGGCGCCAACCTTGAAGAAGACATTATGAACCTCGTGGCTCACAGCCATTACAAAAGGGTTCCCAATTACCGTGACCTTACCCCCCAGCAGGAATATGAGCTAATGGATAAAGGGCTCAACCGGGTAACCGACACCTGCATTCCCGAGGAAGAGGCTTTCCGACGCATCCAACACCATATTGAGAAAATATGGAAAGATGCTGAAGCTGCCGGTGAGCGTTACTTCCCTCACGAATTCATGTACAAATTACTGAAGAGCAAGGTAATGGAAAAGGATTATGAAATTGATCCTGAACATTCCTGGATGTTGGCGGCTGCCGAGAAAAATCTGCCCATCATTGTCCCCGGCTGGGAAGACAGCACAATGGGCAATATCTTTGCTTCCTATTGCATTAAGGGTGAGTTGAAACCTTCGACCATGAAGACCGGTATCGAATACATGATGCATTTAACAGAATGGTACCGAAACAATTCATCGGGTAAAGGTGTGGGTTTCTTCCAGATTGGTGGCGGAATTGCCGGCGATTTCCCGATTTGCGTGGTTCCGATGATGTACCAGGACCTTGAGTGGCATGATGTTCCATTCTGGTCATACTTCTGCCAGATCAGTGATTCAACCACTTCCTACGGCTCTTACTCAGGCGCTGTTCCCAATGAAAAGATCACCTGGGGCAAACTCGACATCGACACTCCGAAATATATAATTGAAAGTGATGCCACCATTGTTGCCCCGCTGATTTTCGCCTGGTTGCTTGGATGGTAGGTTGGGAAAG
>JBBQBC010000053.1:0-19037 GCA_038317155.1 Bacteroidales bacterium | reverse complement strand
CCGCACTGGCGCCGCGTCGCGATCTGCGCCCACCCCTGGACGAAGCGACCAAGGCCGCCGCGCGGCAGGCGGTGGCCGACCTGCGCTCGACCCTGCCGCCGGCTCCGGCACAGAAATCGGCGCCGGTGGCCGTGCACGCGGCCCTGCAAGGATTTTTTCGGTTTGCGATTCCGAGGGCTTTTTGCGTCCCTGAACATATTGAGACAATAAAGTCGGGTTCATGCCGATTTTTTCAGCAAGAAAACTGGCATTCAACACTTTATAATATTGAAAAAATTGTTGAAAGTCAATCTCGAATTTGAGATCCTCCTGAACGATACTGATATTTTCGTCTTCAAAACAAAGACTAGATGCTTCCAAAGCATTCTGAAAGAGCTCAGGAATGGTTATGCCCGTTGTAAATATGGGATAATCAACAGCAAATGCAGAAAACCCGGTGTCGGTTTTTTCCACAAGCATCTTTATTTTTCTGCTGGTAGTTTTCATGAATTGATGTTTTATTGTTCTCCTTTGTCTAATCCTGCATCTTTAAGGATTTTCTTTTCAAGGCCTTTGCCCATTTCCTGGCTCCCATGGTTGGGAAATATTAGTATTCAGGCTTTTTGGTCGTGTCTCATTTTCACATGAGAACCCTTTTGTGATACCGGATACCATCCGTCTTTAATCAGAATCCGATAAAGCTCAGAACATTTCATCTGTTTATTTCCGGGATGTCGTCCGGCAAAGGTAAATAATAATATACCTTTTAGCAAGGAATTAGTTTGAGTTTTAACTTGCACAAACAGCAGGTATCTCATTTTGCGATACCTGCTGTTGGTTCATGTCTTATATGGTCTCTTTTCATGACAGCTGCTGTTTGAATGAAAGGCAGAACACTTCGGATTTTGAATCCAGAAGACTGCCCGCCGAAATGGAGTGTAGGCGGGATGATGCTGAGCATCAGCATGGAAATAAGACGTGGATTTTGGAAATAAACAGGCGCGATTGTCCGCGTCAGAAGATAAGACGCGGACTAACTGCGCCCACATAGATAGAATACATGTAGGATAATATACCCACAAACTGCAAATCAGGCGCGAATGTCCACATCAGAAGACTGCCCGCCGAAATGGAGTGTAGGCGGGATGATGCTGAGCATCAGCATGGAAATAAGACGTGGATTTTGGAAATAAACAGGCGCGATTGTCCGCGTCAGAAGATAAGACGCAGACCAACTGCGCGGTACCAACTTTTTACTTTAGACTTTTTACTTTTTACTTTGAGCTTTAGACTTTAGACTTTGAGCTTCTCACCACGTCCCTGCCGGTGAAAACAGAAAGTCAATCTGACTATCAACGTCATACAGGAACTGATACCCTTTGGTTTCTTTATTGCAAAATTGGTCAATGATCGAAATCATTTGTTCATACCCGGCTATGGTCAGGTCGCAGAAAAAATGCTTTTTACCGGAAGTGGTAATCCCTTCATCTTCATCCGAAATGCGAAGGGTTAGTTTACAGTTGCGCGCCTCGATAAAGTCAATGGTTGAAAGGTCAAGAGATGCTTTGTTTACAACAAGGGTCTGCTGGATGAGTTGCCTGAACTTGCCGGCCTGTGCGCTATCAAAGTCGTAAAGCCGCACGATATTATCGCCGTATGCATTGATATTGTTAATATAATCAAGTTGCATTGGTTGGTAGAATTTAGGTCATCAAAAATCAAATATAAGAAAAATATACTTATGCCGCAAACCATATATTTAACTTTTTAAATATAAAAAGCCCTGCTAACGTCAATATTTGTATTCATGAAGCAAATTCAATCCGGATTCAGGCTGTTTCTGAAAAAGAGGTCAACTGTCCGGTTAAACGTTTTATTGTAATCTATGAGTGTTGCGTGCGAAGAATTGGGTAGAATCCATAAAAATGCACCGGGAATGGATTGGGCAATCTGCATGGTATGGGCTGGCGGAATGGCATCGTGGTCACCTCCGATTACAAGTGTTGGGCTTTGGATAAGTTTGAGGTCTTCCGGGATTATCTTTGGTTCCAGTAAATCGAGCCCGAGAAGTTTTCGGTTATTTTTTACATCTGGTGTTTGATTTAACCTACCCAGCCGGGAATACTCATCCTTCATCCCTCTTAAATCGTTGGGATACAGGCTAGTGCTGTCGGGTTTCAGGTTTGCGCCTGTTACAGCAAGTCGTTTTACTTTATCAGGATGACTTATGGCCAGTATAAGCCCGGTAATTCCGCCATCGCTCCAGCCCAGAACATAACAGGAATCCAGACTGAGTGAATCGAGCAGTGCGTTTACATCGTCGGCCATCATTTCAAAACTGAGAGAATCACCCGTATCAACTGAATTACCCTGGGCACGGCTGTCGATGGCGATTACATGATATTCTTTTTCAAAATAAGGAATCTGGCAGGTAAAACTTGCCATGGATCCGCCATTGCCATGAAGCAGCACCAGCGGTTCGCCTTTGCCATAGTGTTCAACATAGAGTGAAATGCCGCGAATAGCATAAAACTGACCGGCTTGCGGGTTGTGGCCGAATTTCCCCGGATTGCAGTTGCGCTGGGTTTGTCCCATTCCGGGCAGGCTGCTGAAAATGAGGCTGAAAAGGAATAGAATAACCGGATGTAAACGATGATTAAGTTTCATTGGGATAAATTTAAATCATTAACTGTTCCACTCACCGGCCAGCCGCACGGCGCTGAAGAGTTGACGGGTGTCGAGGTGATGGGCGGCATTCTTCTCTTCCAGAAATGAAACCAGGCTTAGGGTGTCGAGATTTCCGACAAGCTCGAAACCGGTCATTGGACATCCACCGACACCACTGATCACGCCTTCGTACCAGCGGCAGCCGGCGTTCCAGGCGGCCGAAAGTTTGGCATACCACTCACCCGGTCGGGTATGCAGGTGAAGCCCAAATTCAATATCCGGGAAACGTTTGAGCAGTGATTCATATACCTCTCCGATAAGTTGGGCAGATGCAATACCAATGGTATCGGCCAGGGTAATGGTGGTAATACCTTTCATGGCCAGCTTTTCTATATGTTGTGCCAGTATGTTGATGTCCCAGTCATCGTTGTATGGATTCCCAAACGCCAGGCTTAAAAATACTCTTAACTCTTTGTCTGAATCCTTGCAGATATGCATCAAGCCGTCGATGATCGCTTCTGCCTGCTGGCTATCGGCTTTAATATTCTTCATCAGGAACGTTTCTGAGGTCGAGTATGGAAAGCCAATGATATCCAATGATGGCTGAGCTGCTGCATCCATTCCACCGCGCATATTTCCAACGATGGCCATAAGCTTTGAATTGCTTCCGCTCTTATCAACCATCGACAATACCCTGCTGGCTTCAGCCATTTGCGGAATAGCTTTCGGTGACACAAAACTACCGAAATCAATCACATCAAAACCGACCTTCAATAAGGCATTGATATACGCAGCCCGCTTTTCAGGAGAAATAACATAGGGTAGGCCCTGCTGGGCGTCGCGGGGGCTCTCGGTTAGTTTGATGATTTCGTTTCTTTTCATGAGAATGGGCGATAAGGGGAGATGGGGACAAGGGGAGAAATGAACCCATTTGTTAGTTTGATGATTTCGTTTCTTTTCATGTGAACAGGAGGCTGGGGGACAAGGGGAGGAAAAGGGACGGACAATTTCCGACATCTGACCTTGGTCCCTGAGCTCTTGTCGAAGGGCTGACTTCTGTTGGAAGGGACAAGGTAACCCTAAAAACTCACATTATGGCTTTATATTGAACTTCATTAAATCCGCTCTTGATGCATCAGCGTTTGACATGCCTTCATCAATAGCAAAAGAAAGGTAAAAGTCTTCTGCTTTCTCTGCCAAAAGAACCTTCGACTTGATAACAAGCCCTTTCACTAACCTAAGCAAAAGTTTGAGTTTCCCTTTTGATTCAGACCGAAAAATGGCTAACTCTTTATTTACCATGGAGGGTTTCTTTTTGCAAATTTAATAAATTCTGAAATAGGAAGGAACTACTAAGATTAAACTTCCTCTTTCCGCAGTTAAAGGCAGAAAGCAAGCTGAAAACCCTCTGAATTCCAAGACCTCAATGATTCGGGCAGGAACAACAGTAAATTGAGCCCTGCGCCTTTCAATATTCATTCTCAACTTTCTCGTCCTTAACCTAAAACTTTATCATAGACTCGATAAGAGTTCTTTTCTTATTAATTTCGGCTTCTCAAATAACATAGATGAACACTGAACTTCAAGCCCGATTTATCAGCCAATGGGAAAAATATTTTCCACAGGCAGAATTGCCCATTACCGCTTTTTATACCCATGGGGATGCACAAGCAACACCTGCCGCTGAATCCCAAGGCCGAAGCTGTATTGTTTGTGAACTGGCCAGGGTACGAAAGGGGGCCTCTGTTTCCTACTGTGCCAAATCCATCGCTTGTGGCGGTGCCAGACGATATCTGGGTTATGCCGACAAAATGCGCCCGGGATTTGAGTATTTCCTATCGTGCGGCAACGAAAACATGGAAGGGGAACGCTACATTCAGACTCCTGAAATGGTTAAGGAAATCATGAAGAACCAACAAACGCTTCCCATCGAAGGGAAAAACATCGTGTTTAAGCGCTGGGATATGCTGTTGCCGGATGATGAACCGGATGTGGTTATTTTCTTTGCCACACCCGATGTGCTTTCTGGTTTGTTTACACTTGCAAACTTCGACCGCCCCGGTGGTAATGGCGTTTTCTGCCCGTTCGGCGCAGGATGCAGCTCCATTGTTCATTTCCCATACCTTGAAAAAGAAGCTGAAAACCCACGTGCCATTATTGGTATGTTCGATCCATCGGCACGTCCGTGTGTGCCTCCAAATACACTTTCTTTTGCACTGCCCATGAACCGGTTTGAGCAAATGATATCCTTCTTCGATGAGAGTTTCCTGATTACCGAAACGTGGGAGAAGGTGATGAAGAGGATGGGCTGAGAGGGACGCTAAAAAGGGGCGGGGGACGGTTAATTCAATTGAAAACACTGCTACTAAGTATGTGACAAGGAGAAAAGGGGAAAAAAGGGAGAAAAGGGGATGGTTCCTTCGGTTGTAATTCCTGCTTTTAAGTAAGAGACTTGGATCGGTGGCTGAGTGTTTTGCGGAAAAAATGATTTTAGTATTACTCAATTTAATCCGCAAAATGTATCGAAGCCACAAGGACAAGGGGACTAAATGACGGTTCCTTCTGTTGAAAAGCCTGCTTCTAAGTATGTGACAAGGAGACGAAGGGACTAAAAGACTTAGAGACTGAGGGACGGCTCCTTGTCAAATACTTTGTCTTGTCCTGAAATAGGTTTGCATAAAAAGTAAACTAAACTCAGGATTATGAAAAGAGAATCCTCAAACTCAACCTTAACCTTATCCTCATTCTCATCTTTTACAAACTTTCCCCTGCCATCCATAGAATTCAACACCTACTGAAGGTATCTCTATTATTTCATACTCCGGCTTCCTACCGCAGGGATTTCACAATTTGACTTGAGCTTTTTTAGAAAATTTCAAATTTTGTCATCAACAAAACCAAAGGATTGCAATCAATTGCATGAAAATCTTAAATTTGCCTTTCGTTCCAAAACAAAATCTCTATGGAAGACCACAAACAGGAAATCAAAGGCTTGCCTGGAAATGCCTATTCTGAGCTTAAACCGGGTGAAGAATATAAACCGGTAATGCCCGCTAACAAAGCCGTTCCGGAAGTTAACCTACGATCGGTGCTGCTGGGTTTACTAATGGCTGTAATTTTTTCGGCTGCTGCTGCCTATCTCGGGCTGAAAATCGGTCAGGTTTTTGAAGCCGCTATTCCCATTGCCATTATTGCGGTGGGTTTGTCAACCGTTTCCAAACGGAAAAACGCCCTGGGCGAAAATGTGATTATTCAATCCATAGGTGCAAGCTCCGGGGTGATTGTAGCCGGTGCCATTTTTACCCTGCCCGCACTATACATCCTTCATCTGGAAGCACACTTTTATCAAATCTTCCTTTCCTCACTGCTTGGTGGATTTTTAGGAATTCTGTTTTTGATACCTTTCCGGAAGTATTTTGTTTCGGAAATGCACGGTAAATATCCCTTCCCTGAAGCTACCGCCACCACCGAAGTACTTGTTTCCGGTGAAAAAGGCGGATCACAGGCCCGTTTATTGCTTGTAGCCGGACTTATTGGCGGGATTTATGATTTTATCATCGCCACTTTTGGCTGGTGGAGCGAAGTTTTCACTTCGCGCGTAATTCCTGCCGGTGCCATGATTGCCGACCAATTCAAGATTGTATTCAAGATGAATGTTGGCGCAGCGGTAATGGGGCTGGGCTACATCATTGGTCTGAAATACGCGGCCATTATTGCCGCCGGATCCTTTGTCGGCTGGTATGTTCTTATTCCCGTAATCTCTCATTTTGCTGATGGTCAGACCATTGCCGTTGGTGCCAATGTTACTGCACTATTGGCAGATATGTCGCCCGAAGAAATTTTCCGTAACTACGTGCGGCAAATTGGCATTGGTGGTATTGCCATGGCCGGTGTTATCGGTATTATCCGTTCTTCCGGTATTATTCGTAGTGCTTTCGGACTGGCGTTTAAAGAACTGGGTGGAAAGCAGGTAGAAACTGCCGAAACCAAACGTACCCAACGGGATATTCCCATGAAAATTATCCTGATCGGGATATTGGTCACTGCTATTGTTATTTTTATCTTCTTTATGTTTGGGGTAGTAAATAACCTCACTCAGGCTTTAATTGCCCTTGGTATTGTAATGATAATTGCCTTCCTGTTTACTACCGTGGCTGCCAATGCGATCGCCATTGTAGGAACCAACCCTGTTTCGGGGATGACATTGATGACCCTGATTATTACTTCGCTGGTATTGGTGGGTGCCGGATTGTCGGGCACTGCCGGTATGGTGGCAGCCCTGATTATCGGGGGTGTGGTTTGTACCGCACTTTCTATGGCCGGAGGTTTTATTACCGACCTTAAAATTGGCTACTGGCTGGGGTCGTCGCCTTATAAACAGGAAGGATGGAAATTCCTTGGCACCATTGTTTCAGCCGCAACAGTGGGTGGCGTAATCATGATACTGAACAAGACCTATGGTTTCACTGGTGAAGGAGCTTTGGTAGCGCCTCAGGCCAATGCCATGGCAGCCGTGATTGAACCCATGATGTCGGGCAAGGCGGCTCCCTGGATGTTATATACCGGCGGCGCTTTTATGTCGCTCATCCTTACTATGATTGGTGTACCTGCCCTTGCTTTTGCGCTGGGTATGTTTATCCCGATTGAACTGAATACGCCCTTGCTGGTTGGAGGCATCATCGCCTGGTTCGTTACCACCCGCTCTAAGAATGAAGGTGTTAACCAGGCCCGCAAAGAACGCGGTACCCTGATTGCTTCAGGATTTATTGCCGGTGGAGCATTGATGGGCGTTGTAAGTGCCATGCTGAAATTCGGCGGTATCAACTTTGTGAATAACGAATGGTTCGAATCGCATACTGCCGAAGCCTTAGCCCTCGTGATGTTTGCAGTTATTTCTGCATACATGATCTGGGAATCACTCAGGGCGAAGCCGGAGAAGGAGTAATTTCGGATTTCGGATTTTGAATTGCAGACATCAGACATCACTATTTTTAAATTTCATCCGATCAATAAAAGACTTATTTAAATGCAATAAAATGAAAGAAAACATAAAATTACGCTTCCTGAAATACGTGAGCCTCGACACCCAAAGTGACGACAGCTCCGAAACCTGTCCAAGCACAAAAAAGCAATTGGTAATGCTTCGTTTGTTACATGATGAGCTCAAGTCTTTCGGATTGTCAGAGGTCAGCATAGATGGAAATGGCTATGTAATGGCTACGCTGCCAGCCAATAATGGAAAGGCAGGGCCAGTTATTGGCTTTGTGGCTCATGTAGATACAAGCCCAGATATGCCGGGCGAAAACATAAAGCCGCGCATTGTTGAAAATTACGATGGCGGTGACATTCTTCTGAATAAGGAACTGAAGCTGGTGCTCTCACCGTCCGATTTTCCCGAAATAAAACAATATGCCGGTCAAACGCTGATTGTAACCGATGGCACTACGCTGCTGGGGGCTGATGATAAAGCCGGTGTTACTGAAATAATGACTGCTGTTGAATACCTGGTGAACCATCCTGAAATCAAACATGGGCCGATAAAAATTGGTTTCACACCCGACGAAGAAATTGGTCGTGGCGTTGATTTTTTTGATGTGAAAAAGTTCGGTGCCGACTGGGCCTATACCATGGATGGCGGTGAAATTGGCGAACTGGAGTTTGAGAACTTCAATGCCGCCCATGCAAAAGTGACCATTCAGGGGCGGAATATTCATCCGGGCTACGCCAAAGGAAAAATGCAGAATGCTTTATTGATGGCCATGGAGTTTAATGCCTTGTTGCCGGTTTTTGACCGTCCTGAGTTTACCCAGGATTATGAAGGGTTTTTCCACCTGATGAAAATGGAAGGTACAGTGGAGAAAGCCAGCATTCAATATATTATTCGTGATCATGACCGACCTTTGTTCGAAAAGAGGAAACAAACCATTAAACAGTGCGCTGATTTTATGAATGCCCGCTATGGCGAAGGTTGTTTTACGCTGGAGCTGAAAGACCAGTATTTCAACATGCGTGAAAAGGTGGAACCGGTTTACCATATTGTGGAAACAGCCCGTCTGGCAATGGAAGCGTTGGGCATTGAACCAAAAATCAAGCCTATCAGGGGTGGCACCGATGGATCACGATTGAGTTACATGGGGCTGCTTTGTCCGAATATTTTTGCCGGTGGTCATAACTTCCATGGAAAGTTTGAGTTTGTGCCGTTGGAATCAATGGAAAAGGCTACGCAGGTGATTCTGAAGATTGTTGAATTGAATTCCTGAAGGAGGGACGGGGGTCGCTGAAAAGGGGCGAGGGACGATTCTTTCAATTGAAAGTCCTGCTTCTTAGGATGTGACAAGGAGAAAAGGGGAAGGGGAGAAGGGGAGAAGGGGAGACGAAGTGACTAAGAGACTAAGAGACTAAGGGAAACTTAGAAGTAAAGGGACGCTGAAAAGGGATAAGGGACGGTTCTTTCAATTGAAAGTCCTGCTTCTAAGTAAGAGAAAATGGAGACGAGGTGACTAAGAGACTTAGGGAGACATAGAGGCAAAGGGACGCTGAAAAGGGGCGATAGGAACGTGGAATGAGTTGATCTATAAACTTAGAGAGATTTATTTTCACTTCCGATTTATTGCATCCGCTTTCATTCGGTGGTCGAGCGAAGTCGAGACCATCCAATTCAGGATGACAAAAATTCGAAATCTGCAATTCTACTCTGGGGTTGCCTGAGTGCCGCAATCCACAATCCGTAATCCGAAATCTGAAATTGGCAGTTGGCAATGGGCAGTTGGCAAGAAAAAGTAGGAAAATCCGAAACCTGAAGTCTGAAGTCGGAAGTCGGAAGTCAGAAGTAAGAGGTAGGATAAAAAAATTCCGAAATCCGAAATCTGAAGTCGGAAGTCAGAAGCAAGAGGTAGGATAAAAAAATCTGCAATCTGCAATCCGAAATCTGCAATCCGAAATCTGCAATCTGCAATCCGAAATCTGCAATCCGAAATCCGAAATCCGCAATCTGAAATCTATAATCTGCAATCCGAAATAGATGAAGCATTTCACCATCCCTATTTTTGTGCCTGAGCTGGCCTGCCCCAACCGTTGCGTTTTCTGCAACCAACACAGCATTTCGGGATGCCTTAAGCAGCCGGAACCGGATGAGGTGCGGGATATTATTCTTCAACATCTTAAAACCATTCCCGAAAAGGATTCCCATATTGAAGTTGGATTTTTTGGTGGCAGTTTTACTGGAATTGAACCGGAATTGCAGGAAAAATACCTGGCTGTTGCCAATGAATTTCTGGAAGAAGGGTATAGGTGGTCGATCGGAGCCGAGACCATCCATTCAGAAGTAGATGGTATCAGATTTTCTAGCGAAACCTACGACCACAGTAGTTCCGATTCCCGGTGGTCGAGCGGAGCCGAAACCACCCTGAAATCCAACCGTATCCAAGGCATCCGCCTTAGCACCCGGCCGGATTACATTGATGCCGAAGTCCTGAACCGGTTGAAACGGTATGGCGTTACCACCATCGAGTTGGGTGCGCAATCGCTGGATGATGAGGTACTCCGGCTTTCAGGAAGAGGGCATACGGTTGCAGATGTAGAAAAAGCGTCGGCAATGATTTGTGCGGCAGGATTTAGACTTGGCCTTCAAATGATGACCGGTTTGCCCGGAGATAAAACGGAAAAATCGATGCAGACTGCTCAGAAAATTATAGAACTGGGTGCGAACTGCACCCGGATTTATCCCACACTCGTAATTCGTGGAACCGAACTGGAACAACGCTGGCGCAAAGGCGATTACCAGCCGCAAACGCTTGATGAAGCGGTTGAACTTTCGGCCAGATTGCTCAACATTTTCCAGCAGAGCGGGGTTGAGGTGATCCGGGTTGGTTTGCACCCTTCGGAAGGCTTACTCGATGGCAGCGAAATGCTGGCCGGACCATTCCACCCGTCATTCAGGGAACTGGTCGAAACTTTTATCTGGAATGAGAAACTTAAACCTTTGATTAGTGAGTATCCTGCGGGAAATAGTATCCGGATTCCGGTTCCTGAAGTGGAATTGCGCTATGCTATCGGATACGACTCGGCAAACCGAATAATGCTGGAAAAGCATTTCAATAAGGTTGAATTTGTGCCGGAATCCCTGTTAAATCAGGAGCGACCGCTGGTTATTACCGATAAGAGACTGCCCCTGCCTGCAAAAAATGCACTGAAAACAATCGGGCAGCTAACCCTGCTTCAGACAAACGAATTGGTTTATAAACCCATCAGCGGGCATCCTGACATCTTTATGTGTCAGGCAGCGGAGGGGACTGTCTTTGCGCCCGGTCTCCCTGAAACATTGTTAACTGAAATTAAAAGTACTGAACCCAATTTTTTTCCTGGCGAGCAAAATCCTGGCAAGGCTTATCCTGAATCGGCGCGTTTCAATGCAGTAGTAACTCCGGAGTTTATCATACATAACCTGAAAATGACCGACCCGGCGATTTTCAATGCCTTCCCGGGAAGGAAACAAATACATGTAAATCAGGGATATACACGATGTAACTTGCTGGTATTGGATGACAGCCATTTTATTACATCAGACCGTGGAATCGAGAAAGTGCTTCGGAAAGAAGGCAAAATCGTGCTTTATGTTGATCCTGCTACCATAAAACTGAAAGGTCAGAAATATGGATTTTTTGGTGGTTGCTGCGGTATTTGTAACAATGACGTACTGATAGCCGGTAGCCTGAAATACCACCCTCAAGGGGATACCATAAGGGACTTTATTGATGAAACAGATATGATAATCAAAGAGTTGTACGATGGGCCTTTGGTCGATGTTGGCGGAATTTTCGTGTTCTTGCAGGTTCAGACTTCGTGAAAACAAGAGTTATTTACAAAGCATCTTAACCACGGCTGCAAGCAACTCATCCTGTTCCAGGGCTTTCAGTATTTCAGCCATTTTGGTTGATTTATCTTCAAGAGGTAAATCTGCAGAAATCAGTTGTGCAAGGTCGCGCGACTGCTTTACCGTAATAAATTCATCGAGGGCTTCAAGAGCCGGATTGGCAGATGGATCGGGTTTTTCGGGCAGGCCAAATGCTTCCAGTTCGGCGATACAGGCTTCCAGAACTTCGCGGCCCATTTTTCGGCAAACATCCATTTGTGTCATGCGGCCGGTCGCATCGCGCAATGACCAGGAGCTGAAATCGGGTTGAATGTTGCGGATCAGATCTACTTTGCGGGAGTTTTCCCCGAAAATTCTTCCAAGAACCATCATGGAATTGGTTTTCCATGACTGGAGATCGAAGGGCTTTTGGTCGAGGCGGTCAATCTGATCGCGGAGGAGTGCAATTTCTTTGTGAGCCATGATGTGTTGCTATTATTTATGCCGGAAAAGATTTTTCTTTTCAATACCGCTAAGTTATTGATAATTGGGTTCCGGTTGATATTTTAACCAGATGTTTTTTGAATTCCCGTTTCATTTCCCCTGCTTTTTGTACATTTGAAGTTCATTCATGATTAAGCCAAATACTTGATTCCCAGGGACACCATACAAAGCATTGTTGACACTGCCCGCATTGAAGAGGTAGTAGGTGACTTTGTGCAATTAAAAAAGCGCGGAGTTAACCTGCTGGGGCTGTGCCCGTTTCATAACGAGAAAACACCTTCATTCACCGTTTCGCCGGCCAAGGGAATTTTTAAGTGTTTTGGTTGCGGTAAGGCCGGGAATGCTGTGAATTTCGTGATGGAGCACGAGAAATACTCGTATCCTGAGGCACTTCGTTACCTGGCCAATAAATATGGCATCGAAGTTGAAGAGCAGGAACCGTCCCCTGAAGAAAAACAACTTGACACCGAGCGCGAAAGTCTTTTTAGTCTCAATGCCTTTGCCCAGAAGTTTTATTCTCAAACCCTTTTCGAAACAGAAGAAGGAAAGGCGATTGGACTGAGTTATTTTATTGAGCGCGGATTCCGTGAAGATGTAATACAGAAATTTCAGCTCGGATACTCGGCTCAAGCCTGGGATGGTTTTACCCAGCATGCACTGAAAAATGGCTATGCTGAAAAGCACCTGGTTGATTCGGGTCTTACCATCAGCAAGGAAGGTAAACTCTACGACCGTTTCCGTGAAAGGGTGATGTTTCCGATTCATAACCTTACGGGGAAGGTAATTGGTTTTGGTGGGCGCATCCTGATAACTGACAAAACCAAACCCAAATATGTAAACTCGCCCGAATCGGAAGTTTACAATAAATCAAAAAGCCTTTACGGCATCTGGCTGGCCCGCAATGCAATTGTCGCCCGCGACAATTGCAATCTGGTTGAAGGTTACACCGATGTTATTTCGCTTCATCAGGCCGGGATTGAAAATGTGGTAGCCTCTTCGGGCACGTCGCTCACCACCGATCAGATCCGGCTGATCAATAAATACACCCGTAACATTACCATTCTTTACGATGGTGACCCCGCCGGTATTAAAGCTTCGTTCCGGGGCATCGATATGATTCTTGAGCAGGGGATGAATGTTAAAATCGTGTTGTTCCCCGATGGTGAAGACCCCGACTCTTATGCGCGCAGTCACCGCTCGGCCGATGTTGAAGCATTTATTGCCACTGAAGCAAACGACTTTATCGCCTTTAAAACCAGGCTATTGCTTGGAGAAACCAACAACGACCCGATCAAGAAAGCAGGTCTGATTCACGAAATTATCGAAACCATTAGTATCATTCCCGACCCGATCATCAGGCCGCTGTATGTGCGTGAATGTTCTGAAATAATGGGTGTTGCCGAGCAAACCCTGATGAATGAACTAAACCGCCTTTTACGTAAAAAAGCGCAAAAAGGGTTTTCTTCTGAAACGCCGGAAGAAAAAACGGTCGCCCAGGATATTGCCCCACCACAGGAACCGGTTCTTGATATCAGCGACTGTAGCGCACAGGAACTCGATGTAATAAGAGTGCTGTTGCATTATTCAGGGAAAATAATCACACAGAGCATTCCCGGCGACGAACCCGAGGAGGTTATTAAGAAAGATGTTGAAATAACGAAATTCATTTGCAACGATTTAAGAACTAATCAGATTCATTTTGATAACCAGGTATTCCAGAAGATTTTTGATGCCTATGCCGAAGGAGTTGATAACGAAACTCTTCCCGATGACCGTTTCTTTCTTATGCATCCCGATCAGGAGGTTGCAGATACGGCAATCAATATTATTAGTGCCCGTTACGAGCTAAGCCCAGGCTGGGAAGAGATAAAAATACATGTACCAACCGAAGAGGAAGATCTGGAGGATACTGCTACCCGTGCAATACTTTCGCTGGTTCACCGGAAATTATCGGCAATGATATACTTCAACCAGAAAGAAATGAAAGAACTCCCTCACGACAGTGAAGATTGGGCCGATCACCTTTCACGGGATATCTACCTGAAACAGGCCCGAAATGAGATGAGCCGGAGGCTTGGCAGGATACTCAATGGCTGATCGGATTGCAAACTATTCTGTTAAAAATTTGTTAATATGCCTGAACCTAAAAATAAAAAAAATGAAAAAGAATGTTGGAAATACCGATAAACTAATCCGTCTGGTGGTAGCGCTGGTGATTGCAGTATTATATTTTATGGGTGTAATCTCTGGCACGGTTGCCATTATACTTGGTGTAGTTGCCGTGGCAATGGTTGCTACCAGTTTGTTGGGTTTTTGCGGATTGTATGCAATCTTCGGATGCTCAACCTGCAAGAGTGAGACAGCCCCAAAATAGTGAATAACCTGACCAGTTATATTCAATCCTGAAGAAAAAGGATTGTTCAAACAAAGTAAGAGCATGCAGGTTTACATAGCCTATATGCCCCATGTTAATATATGAAACAACGCAGGAACTGTCTTCCTGCGTTGTTTCATTTCTGAAAACTGGATTATAATATTGATCCGGAAGCTTTTTTTTATTGATTATTTTGCCAGTTTCTCGAGGTTAACATCCACATCAATCTGAATGGTTTTCGAGATGTTGCTGGCAACTGTATTCGGAATTTTTATCCCGTAATCGGCCAGCAGGGCATTAAAGGTTGATTTTCCGGTTACATTGCCATCCTTTACTTCGAAAGTTCCTTTTTCAGAAACCTTCTTCGTTACACCCTTAATGGTAAGATCACCTTCCACTGTAGCATTGTAGATGCCGTTTTTATCAAAATTGATCGCTGAAATATTGACAACTTTACCAGAAAACATAGCATTGGGAAATTTGTCCGATTCCACGTAGTTTTCATTGAAATGCTCCTGCATCAGGGCTTTTTCAAATTGGAATGATTTCATTAGTACCCTGAAAACGAATTCTCCGTTTTGCTGATCAAGCGCGCAGTTTACCTGACGGTTGTGTGCTTCAATATCCTCAACCGGAGTGCTCGAAAAGAAGCGGATATGACCGGTTTTTGTGATATACTTCTGGGCCTGTGCGCTGCCAAGACTCAAGATTACAAATAGTATTAAGGCTGTTAGTTGTTTCATTGTTCTTCGTTTTAGTTTATTGATTTTAATTCACTTTTCAATACTCAATACAAAAAGGGACGGTGGTCGGTAGGGACGAGGGACGGTTCTATGCCGGGGGTTCATGCTAATTTCTTCCATACTTCAGGAAATGTAATCTCTTAGTCTCTTAGTCCCTCAGTCTCTTAGTCTCTCAGTCTCCTTGTCTCCATTTCCTCTTCTCACTTTGTCAGCTTTAATAAGACGAAAGCTAACTTTTCAATACCGACCACTGAGCCCTCCCGACGAAGTGGTCGGGATTTCGCTTCGCTCCATGTGCTCTGCGCTCTGAGCCCTGCGCTACTTTTTTTCCAGGCTGCAATGTTCAAGAATAACGTCCGTATCATTATATCCGGAGCAAAGTCCTTTCAGGGTAACGCTGGTCCCGGGTGCTATACCAATTAGTTCGTCGGCATGATCCGGAATCATGGTACATCTTACGCCTTCACTACCAAATAAACCCTCTTCAAACCCGAAAACAGCTATGGTAAGCGAATCAGGTTGTTCAATTGAGTTCAACTCTCCGGTAACCGAAATAACTTTACCATTGTATTTAGCAGAGGAAGAGTCAGGATTGGTCCGGAATTCCTCGAAAAGAGCCGCCGCTTTTATATCAAAGTCAGGTGATGCCTTTGAATAATCCTTATGAGGCTTATTGAAGACAAAAAGGTAAACAATTAACCCTGCAATGAGGCCAATGCCTGCCAGCGTTCCCCCGATGATAAATATTTTCCTTTTCATATCAATTTGTTTGCAGATAAACAATTAAATGGGCCAGAGGTTGGATTGAAAGTATGTTTTTAAAACAAAATCCCGTCCCTATCACGCGTTAGCGTAATTCACGCTATTCGGTTAAAGATTTGTGAATTATTTGGGTTAAAGCATTCCACCCAGTACAGCTGCTTTCTTGAATTGCTTTCCTTTTCCCGAAAGGTTAAATACCTCAACATAAACGATGTAGATACCAATGGGTGCTTTTTCACGGTCTTCGGTAATACCATCCCAGGTGTAATGGTTTGAAGTACCGGCGGGTTCGTTTTTAACAAGTAATCTAACCGGCCTTCCATTACTGTCGAAAATTCTGATTGTAATGGCATATCCGGGTTCGGCCAGATTGCAGGTGATACCGAGTAAATCGTTGTTGCCATCGTTATCGGGAGAGAAGATTTCTGGATCAATTACAACCTCATCACCTGAATCGGGATTGCGCATAAACTGCGAATTTTGATAGCCGGGTGTGGCAAATCCCACGTTTTGTGAAGCCGAATGCCAGTTGCCGGCATCCGAAGCAGGCCTGTCATAATTTACCCGCTCCAGCGAAACGCCATCGGTTGTATTTAAAAGTGCGAAATGAAGGGCTGGGTAATAGCTGAACTCATCAATAATCTCCAGCAGGGGAGTTAGTAAAACAACGGTACCGATATCGTTTGAATAAGAAGGAATTGACTCCATTTGCACAAATGCACCGGGTGCCGGAGAAAAATATTCAGATTGAACGATAGAAGAATTTGCCGTAAGCACCAGATATTCCCCCGGAAACATCAGGCGGCCGTCGGGCGCAATTATCTTTGCGGAAGCCAACTCACCGGTAGTAGCATCCCGCGTGGCTAACCAAAGGCTTTTCAGATCAAGTACTTTCTCGGAACGGTTGTAAATTTCTACAAAATCAGTACCGGTTGTGCGTGGATCTGACAACACTTCGTTTATTACGATATCATTCGCTTCAATGGGTTCAGGCATTGCAAACCTTGCGGTCAGTATTGTGGTGGTTTCATTTCCCGCACAGTCTGTAAAGCCGGCTTCCATACTCAGGGTATAGATGATGCCATTGTTGATGGTTCCGGCTAATATCAGGCTAACCGATCGGTAATCTGGTGGGTAGAGGCTGATTGCCAGTGGGTGTCCCAGCCCGTTGTCAACCGAATACCTTGCCGGATTGCTCAGGCTGAGACTGTCCATGGCTTCACTAAAAAACACCCTGATGATAGATTCACCAGTAATGCTTATTTTTTCTATTCCCGGAGCCGATAGATCGGCATTGGGGCTGTTTACACTGTTAATACTTCCCGGTGTGCCACCCGCAGGGCTGTTGGATGCCCGCCAGTTGCCGGCTTCACCACAAGGATTGGAAGGGTCTATCTGTTCGAGTGACCAACCGCCGGTATTCTTGATATTATCCCGGTACCATCCATCGTTGTATGCAACAGAATGGATGATGGCCCCGGTGCCATCTCTAAGAGTTAAGGTGGTTCCTGTATTGGCAAGACTAAGACTGGAAAACTGCATGACAGGCCCATAAGGCAATAACTCCGGAGCTGCTGTAATGCTGGCCAGAATCAGAAATGAGCCGGGAGCCATAGTGGCCCGGGATAGCACTTTCCTGGTAGTTCCAATACTAAGTACCCAGTTTTCAAGTTGAACAGGAAGATCGCTGGCATTATATAATTCAACATATTCGAAGTTTGGCAGCCCTATCGGAGGATCGGGATCGGCCATTATTTCATTGATCAATACATCGAAAGACTTAACATTGTAGAATGCAAATGGCAATATTGTGGTTGTCATGATATTGCCAGCCAGGTCGGCCACATCTCTTACGGTTATATTATAGATAACATCCTGGTTAATTGGCTGGGAGAACGTTAGATTTACAGTTGATAGGGAAGTGTTGTCGCGGGCCGCCAACACCGGATATCCGATTCCCTGATCAACACTGTAGTTTTCGGTATTGGAGGCTGAAACGGCATCAACCGGTTCACTGAAAAGCAGGCTAACCGTGTTGGAACCGTTAACTTCTGCAGATAGCAATTCCGGCTTGATATCATCAATGATGGCCGGACCAGCATAAATATCATCAAAATAAAACTTTGTGGAATTGCTTGTAGTGTAGGAACATGAAATACCAAAATAGCTGTATGATTCCCATGTCGGATCTTCACCTGTTGCCTGAAGCTGAAAATCTTCGCCTCCCGTGGGGTCGGCATATATACTCCAAACGCCTTCAGGGGTTCTTACTACACTAATATTCAGAGTAAAAGAATTGGCCAGTAAGCCATCAACTCCCCGACAAACAAAGTATTTAACTGTCCCGCTTTGCCGGTATAATTCGATGGCATCGGCCGAACCGGATTCGCCAAGTTGAAGGTAATAACCGTTTAATGGTTCAGTAATATTTGACTGGTCGGCCACAAGATAAATACGTGCATAATTGTTGCCTGATGGGCTGAACGCCAGTTTTGTCCAAATTCTCCATTCGGCTAAACCTCCTGTATTCAATGCTGTCGAAAGGTAGGAGGTGTCAGTGCCACTGCTTTTTAATTGCAATTGAAAAGCAGTGTTAACCATAAACAGGTCTGTATTCCCGACCCATGCGGGATTTTCAGTAAAATTACCATCGGAAAAATTGTCGTTGAGTTGCGCCAGAAGAACCAAAGGCAACAACAACAGTAAGGTTAAAATTGCTTTCATTCAGATAGATTATACTTTTAATAACGCGATTTCCCGAAGATTATAAATTTTAGCATCAGGTGCAGGTTGATAAGTTTATTTTAACCCGTTAAGAAAAATGATGCAAATATTTGATGATAAAGATATGGAATATTACTATAACATTACTTCCAGCTCAGATAATGCTTATTTTAAGGGCTGAGCACCAGTTTATAAAAGCTGTCAGGCAACCAAAAGCAGATTGCCGTCGAATCATGAATAATTGTATTTTTGCACCGCATTAAAAATCCCCTCCCGGGGAATAAAGAACGGATTTAACCGTTATTTCCGGGTAAATATTGCAGTTAAGGAAACACCAACAGATGAAAATAGCAGTAGTAGGAGCCACCGGACTGGTTGGCAACGTAATGATGAGAGTACTTGAAGAAGGGAAATATATTCCCCTGATATCAAT
>JBBQBC010000052.1:0-19146 GCA_038317155.1 Bacteroidales bacterium | reverse complement strand
GTGCTGAATGATATCCATGTGGAGATTAAGCCTGACTCCCTGGTGGCCCTGGTTGGCCCCAGCGGAGCCGGAAAATCCACCCTGGTGGCTCTGTTGCTCAGGTTATATGAGCCTACTGCCGGACACATTCTTTTCGATAATACGGATAACCTTGACATCCCAATCTCGGTGTTGCGTAGTCAGATGGCCATTGTGCCGCAGGATATCTTTCTCTTTGGAGGAACCATTCGCGAGAATATAGGCTATGGTAAGGCGGGCGCCACGGATAAAATGATTGAAGAAGCAGCTAAAAAAGCCAATGCCTGGGATTTTATCAATAAGTTTCCGGAAGGTTTGGATACCCTGGTCGGTGAGCGGGGAACTCAACTCTCGGGCGGTCAGCGCCAGCGGGTAGCCATTGCACGGGCGGTACTGAAAGATCCTAAGATCCTTATCCTCGACGAAGCCACCTCCTCGCTCGATTCGGAAAGTGAACGCCTGGTGCAGGATGCATTGGAAAAACTGATGAAGGGCCGCACCTCAATAGTCATTGCACATCGCCTATCCACCATTCGCCAGGCCGATATGATTCTGGTTCTTGATAATGGACGCATTGTGGAACAGGGTACCCATCTGGAACTTCTGAAGTCTGACGACGGGCTATACCGTAATCTGAGTGAGCTGCAGTTTGCGGGGTTGTAAAGATTTTAACGGGATAACCGGAATCAGTTGCCGGTATAATGCATTTAGCTTTTCACTTCACTGCATCCCGGCCCACTCAGTGTACTTCTGCCTTCTCTTACCGGCTGAACGGTAATTTTGGTATTGATGCGCTCTTTCATGGCGCCGACGTGTGAAATTACGCCAATCATTTTTCCATCCTGCCTTAATCCGGCCAGAGTGGTCAGCGCGGTCTCCAGGGTTTCTTCATCCAGGCTGCCAAAACCTTCATCCAAAAACAGGGAATCCACGCGCACCTTGCGGCTGGCCATGCGCGAAAGGCCCAGTGCCAAAGCGAGGCTCACGATAAAGGATTCACCGCCGGACAGATTTTTGGTGGAGCGGATTTCTCCGGCCTGATAGTTGTCTATGACATTCAGCTCCAAAGGCTCATATTTATCGCGTACAAGCAAATAGCGATCGCTGAGCTTCATCAACTGCGCATTGGCATGCGATACCATGATTTCCAGGGTAAGTCCCTGTGCAAAATTGCGGTACTTTTTGCCATCGGCAGAGCCAATCAGGTTGCTCAGTTGCGCCCAGCGGATATAAACTACCTTTTGATGATATACCTGAATACGCAATGCTTCTCCCCGTTGTTTTCGGGTATTGTTTTCTTTAAGTTTTTCATTTAAACCACCAATTGCAGCCACCTGCTCATTATAGGAAGTGCGTGCCAGAAGATACTGTTCTTCCAGGCTGCTCCGTTCTTCCTTTGAAAGCTCCTTCTTCTTTTCTGTTTCCAGGGTTTCGGTCCGGTCTTTCCTGCGCGTTTCAAGTTGAGTACTTCTGGATTGGAGTTCTTTGGTTTTTTCTTCCAGCCGGGTTCTTTCTTCTACTGACAACCTGACTTCCAGGAAATGCGTCTCATCTGTAAAGCCGGCGCCACTTAACTTTTGACTAAAAGCCGAAGTCAATGCCAGTAGTTCCTCTTTGCGTGCTCGGGTTTCATCTTCCAGGTCGGTAATTTTTTCCAGGCTCGTGTTATGTTTTTGTTGTTTTTCTTTGTGGAAGACAATCGCCAGTGATTTAATTTCGTCAGCATTTTTAAGCTTATTCAACGATTGCTTTTCTTCCGCATCCACATTTTTTTCGCTAAAAAGCTTAACCCGCTCCCCATAAATATGCTGGCGCTCTTTGGTAAGAGTTTCCAGTTCTGTGTTTCGTTCACTTAAATCCTTAACGCAAGTTTGCAAACCATTTTCATTGATAGCAATGCCTGACTTAATTTCCTGTATCAGAACCCCGGTTTCCCTTTGCGCTTTTTCGGCCCTTTCCCAGGTTGACTTTCGTTTTTCAAGACCAGTCATTAATATGTCTAAATCGCCTGCCTCCAGGGACACTTCTTTTATCCCGAAAGGCAGAAGCTGAGCAGCCAATTCCTGTTGTGCTTTTTCCAGATTCATTTTGCTTTGCTCCATTTCAGCGCGCTGCCTGGAAATTCCATCCGTCAAATGCTGAATTTTCTGAGTGGCAACATCAAAATTATGCCTGGAATCTAAGGCTGTCTTCTGGCACCCTTCATAGCTTTTTGTATGTTGATTGAATTTATCCGTCAACGATTTGTCTGCTTTCAGCAATTGAATCAGTCGGGCATATTCTTCCTCCACTTCATCCGGCACTGGAATATTTCCCAGAGCATAAGGATGATTTACAGAACCACAAAGCGGACAAGGTTTTCCGTCAGACAGCTTTTTACGGTCATCTTCATATGTTCCTATCCTTTTCAATTCTGCAATTTCAATAAGCAGAGCATCCTTTTGCTGAATAATGTCTTCCGTGTCCGTTCCATTCAGGAGCGTTTCCTTTTCCTTACGGATTTCCTCAATTAATTTTGCTTCTGTAGCCACCTTGCCTTCAGCAGTCTTCAATTCCTCGACCAGTTTATCCGATGCTGTCATTGCCAACGTTAGTTCACCCAACGATTTTTCGAGCAAAGCAGCCAGTTCAGCGGATTGCTGTTGCTTTTCTTTCATCTGTGTAACCGAACCGCGTATTCCGCTCAACTCACTAACCAAAGCGGTATCCGCTTGATTTTCGGCGATATATTTCTCAACATCCGAAACCTTTTTTAAAGCCGCTGCTTCATCCTGCCTTAAGGTTGCAATGGCCCGCTCCTTTTCGACCTTTTGTTCCTGTAGCGATTTTAGAACCTTGTTCAGATTATCAATGGAAATTACATTCTGTTTGAGCTCCTGATCAAGCAACCTTACCTGCGTTGTCAGTTTAAGCAATGCCTCGCGATTATTGTTGCTTTGGATATATTCCTGCTCTGCTGACTGCATTTTGAAAAGCGCCTCATCCATGAACTGTTTCAGTTCCGGCAGATTCTCTTTCAGTTTGGCCAGATTTTCGAGGTCAATTTGCTGCTGTTTGCGGGTAAGTGCAAAGGTGGAGTAGTCTCCCTCCAGGGGCAAGGCTTTCAGGGCTTTTTCCAAACGATCACGTTCCGGACTGAAAGCTGCGATCTCCTCATGAAGCGTTACTTCCTGAAGTCCAATATCTTCCAGCTCTGCGGTGAGTTTCCCCATATTTATCAGCCATTTCACGGCTGCGTCCAAATCAGTCACTTTCCGCTCCAGCTCATTCTTTTCGTGCTCTTTGCCGGCTATCTCTTTTTGGATGGTTTCCTCATCTTCCGGACTTAACAGGTTAATTTCATTAAAAGCAAACTCAAGCTTTTCCAGCGTGATTTTCTCTTCCTTTTGCTTCTCAAAAACCAGTTTTGAAATGCGGCTGTAGATTTCCGTACCGGTCATCTGCTCCAGAATGGGCGCACGCTCATTGCCCGAAGCCTCCAGAAAGGCAGCAAATCCGCCCTGCGCCAGCATCATTGACTGCACAAAACGTCCATAGTCCATGCCTGTCCTTGCTTCTATCTCATTTGAAGTAGCGTTAAGCTGAGAGGTGAGCACCTCTCCTGTGAGGGCATTGGAAAGCTCATGCTGAGGGTTTTGCAGGGCACCATCCGGTTTTTCACGCGCCCGCCGCTGACTCCAGAATGCCCTGAACTGCCCTTCATGGGTTTCGAAAACCACCTCGGCAAAGCACTCCCCCGTTTGCCGGGAAATGATTTCGTTGGTAGATTTGGAAATATTTTTGAGCCGGGGTGTACGACCATACAAAGCCAGACAAATGGCATCCAGTATGGTTGATTTTCCGGCACCGGTAGGTCCGGATATGGCAAAAATTCCATCTGACACATATTCGGGAGCGGTAAAATCAATCATCCATTCCCCGACCAGAGAGTTCAGGTTTTTAAACCGCAGTTGTTTGATCTTCATATCTTTAAGCTATTTGTCATTGGGTTCAGCGTTCTGCAAAAGGGCGATAGCTTCCCGGTAGGTCTCCGTTAGTAAAACCCTGTCAGTTTCCACAATTTCATAAGCATCGAGGCAACGCTCAAAAACATCGGAATCGTTCATCGTTTCCAGGGTTTCGGTTTCGTTCACCGAAGTGAGGGTTTTATCAATCAGGGTGCGGTTTTTAATCCTCAGTATTTCAAGTTTCGAATCCTTCAGCAACTCCTCAAAATGAGCGGAAATATTGGTCGCCGTAATTTGGGTAGTGATTTCTATTTCCAGCCAGGCGCTGCTGTTGGCTGCCTTTAACGTCTCAATTTTCGAGGTAATGGTTTCTATATCGCCATTAATCCTGACCAATTGCCGAAAGATAGGGATTTCATGTTCGGTAATAGTGGGATTATTTTCCTGAAATTCAATCACAATCACTTTTTTTGTTTGTCCGGCTTCGCCAAATCCCATCGGAATAGGCGCGCCGGAATACCTTATCCTATCGTTTTTACCGACAACCTGCGCCAGATGCAAATGCCCCAGGGCAACATAGTCAAAACCCTTTGCTATGCTTTCGCCATCCACGTGTGCTATAGTTCCAATGTAAAGCTCCCTTACGCCATCTCCTTCCGAAGTGCGACCTTTGCTGGTAAACAGATGTCCCATCCCGATTACAGGAACCGGATGAGCTGCATTCTGCTGCTGAGCGGCCAAAGCAGCAATATCATTGTAATGGCCGGCAATACCTTTCACCAGATTGGCCGCTTTATCCTCAGGACTTTCGCCGGCCTCGGCACTGCGCACGTCGCGGTCGCGCAAAAAAGGCACCGCACATACAATGGCTTCATTTTTTCCTTCCCTTGATTTAAGCACAATTATTTCATCTTCCATCTGCTCCGATTTAGACCCCACCACGCGGATATCCAGGGCATTAAGCAGACTTCTGGGGGCATCGAGCAGGGAGGGCGAATCGTGGTTACCACCGATAATTACCGCGTGTCTGCATCCTTTACGCGAAAGCTGCGCCAGGAAGTTATAATACAATTCCTGAGCGCGGTTGCCCGGCATGGTGGTGTCAAAAATGTCACCCGCCACAAGCAATGCATCAATTTTCTCAAGGGCAATCAGTTCCAACAGCCATTGCAGAAAAGCGTCAAACTCTTCGTATCGCTTCTTGTCATAAAGGGAGCGGCCCAGATGCCAGTCGGAAGTGTGGAGGATTTTCATGGTAAATAGTTAGATATCAGTGCTGAACATTGAATGAACCGGGTTGAATGTTGAATAAAGTTTCCATGCAAATATAATGAGGGAATGGGGGCTATGGAAAATTTCAACGGAATTATTATGGATATGATATTGCACACGGTGCTATTCTTGGATTAAAAATTACATCCGCAAATCGAAATAATTTTCATCCCAATATGGAAAAGTGTTCGTGGCTGTTGATTTCAGGTTCAGGCGTTTACCGGTTTCCGGAAGCTACTGATCCGGCGAAATATAAGGGTAAAAACTTTATATTTTGTTCTGACAATACACCCGAAGGGGCATCTGAAAAAACGATGGCTTCCTTTACATTTTTATAGGTTTCAAGTAAAAGATGAATACTTTTCAGGCTGCCCTATTTTCCACTCTTCACTTCAATGGGAACGATTTGTCCCTGTTTTTCAATCAGAAAATCAGTCTCGGCACTGCTGTTGCGCGCTTCCCGTGACCAATAATAAAGCGCTGTATCCGCAGCAGCCCTTATTTCCTGACCAACAAATTGCTCCGCAACAGCGCCACGGAAAATTGCCAACAAATCGTCTTTTAAAAATTCGGCAGCCTGTGAAAGTCCGCTCAGGTGTGTAAGCAGTCCACAGTCTAAACTAATTGCTTTAAATTTTTTACTTGAAACGCTCGCCCCAAGAGGCAAGCCGGCCGGGGAAGCTGCGGACACCCTGCTTATTATCCGGGCCGTTTCAAGCAGTTCAAATGCATTTTTTATGGTTGGATTTGAAAATCCTTCCGCCAGGGTGGAATATTTGATTTGCTGTCCAACCTTTTGGGCCGTGCTTGTTAACACTGAGTTTAGACAATTTTTATCAGCCCTGCCTGCATATTTTGAAAAGTCCTGTCTAAATGTATTGATAAGATCAGATTGAACCTCAAATACGGCTTGAATACTGTTCGTGCTCTCGTAAGTTTTCACACACTTGGGCATTCCGCCTATCAAAAAATACTTTTTAAGTTCTTCATTGAGAAGGTTGTGTATTGCCTCTGGAAGAACAGTTGGCTCTCCGGAGATTAAATCGGCTGCCTGACTTTTCCCGGTCGCATTCAGATACTCCCGAAAAGTCATAGGATACATATTCATCAAATGAACACGTCCCACAGGGAAAGAAATGTCCGTAAGGGCAAATTCTAAAAGTGAACCGGCTGCAATTACATGAAGTTCAGGCAGGTTTTCATAAAAGTATCTCAAAGAAACAATCGCTTTTGGACATGCCTGAATTTCATCAAAAAATAGAAGGTCGTTACCCGGCACTATCCGTTGGTTGAGAAGAACTTCCAATTCAAAGAGAATTCTTTTAATATCATAATTTAAATCAAAGACAGAGGCCAGGTCTGGCCTTTTTTCAAAATTTACAATATGGATATTCCCAGAGAAGTATTTCTTCCCAAATTCCGAAACGGCATAAGACTTCCCGGTTTGACGGGAACCTCTGATTATTAAAGGTTTACGATCATTCCTGTCTTTCCATTGAATTAATTTAGAGGTAATATCCCTTTCCATCTCTTAAACATTTGCTCAAGCAAATATACAAAATATTATTAACCTATAAAATAACAAGGGTAATATTATAGCTTGCCTTTAAAAAGACAAGTGTGTTTTTAAAGGTTGCCTTTAAAAAAGCAAGGAAGTTTTACCTTTGTCAGGAAATAATGACCCTTAAATTTCCCTTTTTATAGAAGTGGAAGGCAATCAGGTTGCTCCAAACTCTTTATGTTGACTCCTGAGTCCCTGTGCAACTTTATCAAAATCCTCTTCCTTTTCAAATTCAATCATCAGATGGCTTCCAGTTAAGATTTTGAGGCTTATAGAAAGCCTGAATATTTCATCATAGACCGCTTTCACCGTTTCTCTGTCATAATCTTTATTCTTTCTCAGGTTTTTCCTGTAGGTTATCCAGTTAGACAATAAAATAAATGGATATAATAATGGCAGTAATAACAGTGAAGTAGATTTTGTTTTTGTAGAATGACATTTCTTTATGTTGAATCCTGTCAACTTTGCTAAAACCCTTAATTTTTGAATACCGATTAAAAAAATATGACCAAAATAGATTTCATCCGTGATGTCAGTCCTCGCCATCCAGATACTGTCAAGTTCATTGGGTGGCATGGTAGAATTAAACCGTTCGCTTTCCGAAAGTAAGTAGCTTAATCTGGCGCGCAGATTAGAATAATTGGGAGTAGTAATCAGTAAAGTCCCTTTATCTTTTAACACCCGGTTAAACTCCTGCAAAGCCTGATACTGATCACTAAAATGTTCGATTCCTTCCTGACATACCAAAGCATTGGCTGATTTAGCTGCTAAAGGAAGACCTTCACGGATGTTTGCCCTTACACAATCTAATCCTTCAACTTCAAAGTACTCTGTAAACAAATCCAGAGGTAGAGGATTGGCTCCAATCTTCTTCAAGATATTTGATGTCACGCCATTTCCGGAAGGAAAATCCACTACAATCTTATCTTTGTAAAAATCAGCATGGGTTATAAAATATCTTTTTACATAATATTTTATACTTGAGGGGTTATCTTCGTGTTTCACTTTTTCCACGGTTGGTCTTGGTTTAAGATCATTTCAAATTTCAAATTTAGCTCATTAATCATCTTATTTCACTAAAAATAAACTTTGGTTATTACCTCACAATATTTAAAGTTCCATTTTTATCCATTGCGCTATAAGGAGACTTTACCAATGATTCCGGCATGATTATCCCTTCTTCATTTTATTAAAGACAATGTATTTCCGGTCTTTGTAAGCAGTTATACTATACCAGATACCAATTCCCGAAAGGATTAATAAAAAGGGGACAAATAGATAGGCCCATAGACTGAGGCTTATGGTTGACAGTACAAACACATTCACCATAGTGGCTGTGACGGCCCAGCCGGAAGTGCTTCCTTTAAACTGAAATGTGGATGTTATTTTCTTGGGTGTGATTAACGACCACAGGAAAGACAATAGAAAGAGTGATAATGTTGAAGTGAAATAAAAGGTCAGGATGAAAAGGGTATCATCCCAACTTAATAACAGAACCGGCAACGTTGTAGCAATATCTAAAATTAGTGGGAGCAGCATCAGATAGAAAGCCTGTTTGATCATGACTTTATAATCCCCGATTCTTAGTTGCAGGTTAAGCCATAGATTGAACCAGAAAGCCCAGACATTATTATACACATAGGTAAAATAAATCAAAGGGCAGACGAATAACCAATAAACGAACTGTCCTCCAAATAAATGACCTCCATTTTTTCGGAAGACAACAAAATCAATTAGTAAAAAGGCCGTCTTCAGTGTGAAAGCAATTACAAGTGGTAACCTAACCTTTCGATTGTTAAAAAGCAGTTTCAACATCAGGTTACTTTTAAAGGAAGTGCCCCTGATTTTTCTGCTTCTGCTTTCCTTTAACGACAATTCCTGTATAAATCCGGAAACAAATAATAAGACTGCCATTGCCGGGAGAATCCAGGAACTAAATACCAAATAATCAACATTGTAAAATCCAAAGGTCATAATCAAAAGAACCACAGATGCCATTAAAATACCTGCTGGTTTTAAGCTGAAATCAATGAGATATTGAATACTCCGCCTCAATAAATGTGCACAGATCAATATCAAAAGGCTGGAAATTAAAAATTGAGAATCAGCCTTTTTTGCAAATAAACTGCCCGAAACAATAAAAATTGACAAATAAAGAAAATAGGGCGTAATAAAATCATTAAACACGGAGGCTACATATTTCTGCATCCCGGATAAGGGATAATATTTTGGAAACAGTTGCCTTAATGGGTTGTAGGCCGGGAAAATCATTCTTACAAACGTAATTGCGAAAATCAACAGCAATGTATATTTGATGAAATCATCTAAGGAGAAGATGTCAATGGTTCCGGATTCCAGCATTTGTGATAGTGACCCAAACATATATCCATAAAATCCTGCGATGAGCATTAGAAAAATATATAATGCCATCCTCCATGGATTTCCACTATACTTTAAATAGGATTTCAGTTTATATAAAATCAGCGCGCCAATCATAACCAATCCATTGTTTTTATATCTGTTTCATTGGGATTTAAAATTTTCAACAAAGCACTGTCAATGGTATTTTGCCCGTTTTGGGTGAAGTTTTCCAGCGTTGCATCAAATTGCAAATGTGCATTGTCTATAACTCCGATGTGAGTGGCAATTTTTTCGACATAATTCAGGTCGTGAGAAGAGATAAAAATAGTCCTGTCTTGTTTCTTATACATTTTCAAAAAAGTGATCATCTGATTGGCTACCAGTGGGTCAAGCCCCGAAAAGGGTTCATCAAGTATAAGCATGTCAGGAGTATGAAGCACTGCCGCACAAAATGCAATTTTCTTCTTCATTCCGGTTGAATAAGTCGATACGCCTTTCTTCAGATCGGAATCATCATCAAAAAAGTAATTAAAAAGATCATGAAGCCTTTTTTCTAGAATATCCCCTGAAATCTTGTAAATCTTTCCGATAAAGGATAAATACTCATACCCGCTAAATTCTTCTATCAGGGCAAGGTCTTCACCAACGAGCCCAATATTGGCTTTATCAGCCCTGCTCAGGGAGTTGTGCGGCAAACCATTAATTGAAAGGGTACCGCTGTCGGGTTGAACAAGATCAACCAGGATGTTAATTAAAGTAGTTTTACCTGCTCCATTTTTCCCCAAAAGTGCATATACCGACCCCTGCTCAATCTTCAGGTTGATGTCGTCAAGAACTTTGTGTTTGCCGTAAGACTTACTCAAATGTTGGATTTCAATCATAGCTTTAGTTTTCAATACCTTTGTGCTGATTAAGTTAATTGATGTTCGTTTAACACAAGATGAACGACCTGTCAGTGAGCGGACAAGGAAATGTTCAGGGAATTCAGTCAATCACATGGCTGACTTTACTCATCTTCCACCCCCATATTTTTATAGGTTTCGGTTAAGGCCTCCATATCATCCGTAATAATCAGCAGCTTGTCATTTACTTTGAGTTTGGTGTTGTCCCTGGGGACAAAATAATGGTCGCCTCGCTTGCCAGCATGTCCTCCGATAAAAACAGCAACAGTGCCGGTACTCCAAACCGGGGAATGGCTTTTCCTGCTAAGATGCTGATCAGGAAAAGTATTGCTAATCCCAGTAAAATGAATTCTAGCTGAATGGCCATGCTGATTTTCTAATATTTATTTTAAATATCCATCTCCGGTAATTGATAAACAATACAAATTCTGCTGGACTAAATTAGTGATATTTTTGAAAAGTGACAGACAGCAGCATCCTATTTTGCAGATTAAATCTAAAATGTGTTCATAATTATATAAACATATTTGAAAAATACTTAGGGATGGAAAAGTAACTTTGTTGTCTAATCTCTGGTAAGCAGAAGATTCTTTTAAATTAATGAACGGGGAAATTCGACAGATTCATCGATTCGCTCTGGTGAATCTCTTTCGTATAAATAAATTTTTATTTGCAACTCAGGTTTCAAAAATAAGTACCCATTTATTCTTTACCTAAATTTACACATCTTTAACAGCCCAAAAACAAATTGAACCCGGATGGGTTTTTTAAAAAAAAACAGTACATGAAAACTTTTATAAGCGATCTGTCGCACAAAGAATTCCCTGTTTCCGAAAAAGTTTCGGCTAAAACAATCAGGCACTCTATCCTGGATTTTATCCAAAAAACCAACCCTTCCTTTACACATGACAATTTTTTATCAAAAAGCGAATTGAAAACTTTCAGGGAGGATCACATCAAAGCGTATATGTCAGATGAAATGGGCGAACTCTCAGAACTTGAAAAGAAAGTGCTTACTGCCCTGATCAGCAATACAACCCTCACAGATAAAATAGACGGTGATGATATGCAAGCCGCTACAATAGACCAAAGGGTTGCCGACAAGGTTGCTACTTTCGGTGGAAGCTGGACATTCATCATTTCTTTCGGAGTGTTTATCATCCTTTGGATCTCGTTCAATGTTTACTGGCTCGTTAACAAAGGCTTCGATCCCTATCCATTTATCCTTTTGAATTTAATCCTATCCTGTCTGGCCGCCTTGCAGGCTCCGGTGATTATGATGAGCCAGAACCGTCAGGAAGAAAAAGACAGAGAAAGAGGCAAGAAGGATTATATGATTAACCTCAAATCGGAACTGGAAATCAGGACACTGCACGAAAAAATGGATCATTTTATAATAGATCAGCAGCAGGAATTGCTCGAAATACAGAAGCAACAGATAGATATGATGAACGATATTCTGGTGCATGTGGGTAAAAAATAAAGTTCGTTTTAACGAAAAAAACCGGCCAGATTTGCAGAAGGCTGGTTTTCAATTAATCTATTGTAAATTCTGTATTCTGTGATATAAAATCTGTGAATTATAATTACTGCTAATGTCAGTCTTTGAGTAATTGACAGATCATCTAATAACCTGTAAATCTTGTAAATCCTGTCAAACCCCGGGGGATATGTTCTGGTCAAATAAAAGTTTCAACCCGCGATCTGAACTATTTTAAGCCTCTCTGTCAGCCGCGTATCCCAATGCCGCATAAATATCTTCTTCTTTTAGTTCTTCATAATCAGTTAAAATCTCCTGAATAGTCATTCCAGATGCCAACCAACTTAGAATATCACCAACGGTTATCCTCATACCCCTGATACAGGGTTTTCCCCCTCGTTTACCAGGTTCTATGGTTATAATTTTCTTATAATCAATCATATCAGATGAATTTTATACAAAGATAAGAAATTTTGATGGTTAGATGCATGATTTTTATCATCTGTGAATACCATTGAATGCTTATTACCTGTTTAAGTATTAATTATGTAAATCTTGTAAATCCTGTCTGAATAATAAAGCGAAAGATAAATGAAGAATGTTGTACCTTTCAGTCGGGTAGGCCTGTCAAATAAACCGGCTAATCCTATTAATCCTACCAATTTCTGGCATTGGGCTCATTAACAGCCTTCTGCCAGAGACACATGAATCTATCTGGTGTTTACTGATTTCACATCTTTCAGAATAGCATCGGCAGCCGCAGAAGGGTTGTTGTTATAATGATGATTTCCCGGGATGGTAATTATACGTGCTCCGGCTTCAGAAAATTTTGTGCGCAGACCAGCATCTTCCGATTTGCCAAAAATGCAAACTGGATGGAAACGACTTATTTTTTTTATTTCACTGGCCACATTGTATGTATTGGGTGCAATTCCAAGATTCAACATATCACTTAAATGTATTTCGAAATCAGCTGTTACATCAGGCGATAAGCTATAAACTCCGGCCAATATTTCCTTAAGATCGGCAGGCAGCCTGTCAGCAATGAATGGAACTACACAAGCTCCAAAAGAATAACCTGCCAGAATAAACTTTCTTTTTTTCCATTGTAGTAAAAAATGCCTGACTGCAATTGTAACTTCTGTTGCCGTTTCCTGAGGAGTCCTTGCATTCCAGAAATATTTTTGCGCATCAAGCCCCAGAACCGGCATTCCTTTTTCAGCAAGCGATTCTCCAAGTAAATGATCAAAACCTGTCCAGCCACCATCGCCGGAAATCAGAAACACCATAGGTAGTGAATCATTTGAAACCGCAGGTATAGCAATTACAGGAAAATCGCCGGGTAATGGCTTAAGCTTCTGAGATTGCAGCAGTTTATTTTGTGCCATTTTCTGCTCGGCAAACGAAGGTGACAGCAATATTCTCTTATAGGCTTCAATGTACTGAGGCCGCCATTCTGACGCGGCTTTCTGCGGGAACCCATGAGCAATTGCGGGTAATTCAAACATATAACCCGTATTGACACCTTTCATGAATTCTTTTGTTGCGGCAAAATCACATACTTTGTCTTTTAACCCATTCAGTACAATAAACGGGGCAGTTAGTTTATTAGAGGCTTCCAGATAAAAGGAGATGCCTGGCTTCAAGACATGCTGCTTCAATCCGGAACCAGAGCATAGAGGTTTATTTATCTCAATATCAGGACAAAAGCCAAATGCTATTGCTCCCTTAAAAGTACTTGCGGGAGCCTGAACCAGAATTCCGTATACCAGGGTTGCCCCCGAGGAATACCCAACAAGTATAGGTTTATGATATTGAGGAAGCCGGTATCTCTTTTGAATTTCCAGGCTGAGTTCTTCAAAATCTGCAGCAGGATAGTAGCATTTTAAATTACGTTTTTTCAGAACATTGTTATATGTCCTAATATCAATACCTACTACGAGGGCCCCCAGTGAAACGACACTTCTCCCAATTTCTGCTACCCCCGCATTCAAACCTCCATCACCTGATACAAAAAGCACTACCGATTTAATGGGGGAAGTTGGTCTGTAAACAACAACTTTACCAAAAATGCCATATTTCAGGGTGTCGGCTGGTGAAGCACTTACAAAACCAAAAGAAACTACTAAAGCGAAAATACATAAAAAGACTCTTTTCATTTTGTATCATTTTTTTTAATTCCCTTCTTCGCAATCAGATGATTCCTGACTATTATTGCCCCTATGATTAGCAAATATAAATAGTAAAAGAAGACAAACAATCGCTGCCATAACCCCTTCAATCTAAGCAGTTCTGATTCTCCGTTATTGGTAAAACGCAGCGTAAATAGCAGCAGCAACACGAATCCAATTACAAGAATAAACTTCGATAACAAATGAAATCCGGGGTTTACGGAACGGGGGATTATTTTTTGCATTACCAGTGGAAGCAGTAAAATAGCGGAAACCCCAAATCCTCCGAAAATATCATGTATAATGGCAGAACTGGTCAATAACCCATCCTGATGGTCAGCTTTAAAAAGCCCAGAACCCAGCCCTTCGCCTAATCCGTAAATAATAATCAGCCAGAATGCCAGATTTACATACTTATTTACCGGCGAAAAAGCCAGCCTGAAACCAAAGGCAAATACAAAGAACAACAAGCCCAGAATTATCCACCAGGCTGAAACTATGAAAGATACCGGACTCGCTGTTGCCCCCAGCGAACTCATCGTGTCGTAAAACTGGCTGTAACCCGGATATTGACTCCCGAAAACAAACAAAACCACGAAATCACCCACACAGGCAACACAGCAGGCAATAACCGAAAGGACAATCAGTGTTTTTCTCTTATTCATCACCGGGTTTGATAACTTTAGTCAAAACCGATGGCACACTAATAAGGTCATAATCATTTGAATAGATCAGATATTTATTGTTCCACACCGGAAAGAATTTTTCTTTGAAATTTCTTAATCCCCTGTAATGCGAAAATGACCTGATTTTCTCATAGGCAAATTTCATGGATCTTTCCTGGAATGTATGCGGATCATCCATCCCGCTTAAAGGCGCAAATCCAAGGTTCACGGTTGAGTAGTTTTGCGTTTTCAGGTAGTTAAAAAGTTCGACCAGAATAAAATCCAGAACGCCGTTGGGCGAATCATCCGTTTTCCGAATAAGATCGTAAGTAGCTTCCCCGGGCGCAAAATCAGGGATGATATTAAGAAACGCAATGACCATTTCTTCCGGATTCTCAACGGTGATAATGGTTTGTTGCTTTAGATCATCCCAAAGAAACATTCCCTGTGAGAAAATGATTTCGGTGCGCCCGGTCGAATTCAGCCATTCATCCGACACCGCTTTTAGCTTTTGCATCAGCCCGTCTTTAATGGGAGGCTGGTGAATGGATGCCTTATAACCCCGGTCAAGTACCTTGTTGATTGCATTTCTGAGAGCTTTGTTTTTACCGCCTTCCAACGAAAAAGTATTCAAATCCACCACTCCCTCCTGTCCAAGAAACAAACTCTTTTTCGACAGGTCCATATAATTGCGAAGACTTTCCTCCGGCACCCGGTAATAAATGCTTCTTAAACCAAGATCATAAGTAAATTTATCGAAAAGGGAAATGCACTCCTTCATTTTTTCCGGAGTTTCAGCCACCGGGTCTTCAAGGATAACTGCGTAATTGCCGGCAACCCGGTAAGCCAGAAAAGCATCCAGGGCTTCAGGGGCAAAAATCGTTTTATCGCTGTATGTTTTAAAGTAATCCATGCCCGATTTCCCGTATTTTGAAACCAATCCTTTTGCTTTTTCTAATCTCTCAGGATCAGCAGACCCATGGCGGAAATAAGGCATTATCATGGTGTAAAACAAAAACGACAGAGACAGGAATCCACTGATGTTGATTGAAATCAAAAAATATTTTGCAAAATGGCTATTCGGAATCAGGTCCGGACTTCCCAGCAGAAAGAAATATTTAAAGGTATAAGTGATGCTTTGCCAGATATCGAAATCTATATTAAAGTGCTTTTTATCAAGAAAATAAAAACCGATGATTCCGTAAACCAACACCACGGCAATACTGAGTAAGGCTGTTATTATCCCAATGGAGTGCATCCGGGGGTTGCCTTTAATATGATATTCCTTTCTTGTGAAGAGAAGCATAATAAATACAACCAAAGCAACGATGGCCTCCTCGTAATCTATCCCTTTGGTAACATGGCCGATAAATGAAAGAATACTCAGTAACAGCGCAATCCACCATGCATTGCGCAATCCCTTTAACATATAAACGGCGGTAAGCAGCAAAAAAGCCCCAGCCACCAGCACCAGGTAATTGGATGCTGCTATTGCATCGAGAGGAATAAATTCCTGAAGCCGGTGCAGTCTTTCATTGATTGCCGGAGTGATAACTGAGACGATATTGATAATTCCCAGGATAAAAATCAAAAAAGATGGGATTATCCTAATCAGTAATTTGTTGATCTTTAAAAGAAAACTCAGGGCCCCGGATAAAAGAGGGAACCAGAATTCGAAAAAACGATACAGGAAAGTGATGGCAACTGCCTCCACATTGGTATAGCCAAATCTTATAAGCACATAAGACAATGATACTTCCACAGCACCCAGCCCCCTCATAAACGGCGAAATAAATAGCAGTACCACGGTGGTTACATAACCCATCATTGCATAAAAAATATCAGGATGGAAATTTAACGCCAGCATAGCAATATAGAGGAGTGCAATGCAGATAAAGTCAATGATAAACGAATTTATGAATGTATAAACAAGGAATCTGGTGCTAATGGTATGGCTTTGCAGATCGTCGAGAATAATAACGAGAGATGGAATGAACCTGGTTAAAAGTCTGTACAGCAGGCCCTTATTAACAACCGACCGGTAAGACCAATAAATAGCAACTACAAATGCAACCATGGCAACCAAAGCAAGCCACTCACCATTGCCTGCAAAACCATCAAACATGGCATAAAGAAAAATTGGTATGGAGACCAGCACCACCGACACTATCCCTACAAAGGCATATATAGAAGAGGCAAAGTGAATTTTTGTTTTTGATGTACCATCCTTTTCGAAATCACCCGTAAAAAAAGCAAGGGAAGCAACGCCACCGACCGGGATAAAAATGCTTATAAAGTTTCTTTTCAGAAAAAGCACCGTTGCCGGAACTATTGAAATGTTGATTCCAACGGCAGCAAAGGCAAACTTGTACATGCTCCCCTGGGCAATAAGGTATATAACTGTCAGCCCTATTCCAAGCATAATGTACTGCCATCGGGAAGTAATTAAAACATGGCCAACCTCTTTTAATTCTGATTGTTCATGTTTAAAAAACCAGGCACCGATTGCAATAAAAAGGAAAGTGAGGAAAAATCGGGCTACCAGTTTGCGATTTTCGCGTACCACGGAAAATTTATCGCTAATAATCGACCACAATGGCTTTAACCAGGATTTATACTTTGTCATTTGGGCTAGTTGCAATGCAAATTTAAACAATAATGCTTGTATCTCAGTACTTAAGAATACTATTGATAACCTATTGAATAATGAATAGTGAATTTCGATCAGATAAACAATCAAAAACACTATTTGGGCTTCCTTTTAACGAAAAAAACCGGCCCGCTTTTCAGCAGACTGGTCTTCAATTAATCATTAGTCAATTCTGTATTTTGTGAGATAAAATCCGTGAATTTTAACTCCTGCTAATGTCAATGATTGTGGAATTGCCTTTTCATCTATTTACCTGTAAATCCTGTAAATCCTGTCTGAATCTCCGCGTGTTCCTGAACTGAAAAGAAAACCTTTGCTATTTACCTGTAAATCCTGTAAATCCTGTCTGAATCACCGCGCGTTCTTGAACTGTAAAGAAAACCTTCGCTATTTACCTGTAAATCCTGTAAATCCTGTCTGAATCAACGCGTGCTCTTGAACCGTAAAGAAAACCTTCGCTATTTACCTGTAAATCCTGTCTGAATCAACGCGTGCTCTTGAACCGTAAAGAAAACCTTCGCTATTTACCTGTAAATCCTGTAAATCCTGTCTGAATCACCGCGCGCTCTTGAAAAGTAAAGAATAACCTCCGCTATTTACCTGTAAATCCTGTAAATCCTGTCTGAATCACCGCGCGTTCCTGAACTGTAAAGAAGACCTTCGCTATTTACCTGTAAATCCTGTAAATCCTGTCTGAATCACCGCGCGTTCTTGAAAAGTAAAGAATAACCTCCGCCCCCTGGTCAGAGGGATTGGGTGAAGTTAAATCCTTAATCCCGGAAAAGGATAATGAAGTATCAAATATTTTATTTTTTCAGGTTACATTATCACATTATATTGATATATATAATGTAAAAAGTCTGGTTAGAATTTATTGTGGCTGGATTTTTATACTTTAACCCGATCTAAATCAAGTGTTAGGCCTGGTTTAAGAGAAATTTTAAACGTAAATAAGACTAATATGTTAAAAATATATACTAAATACACGTTAACATGAAATACCTTATAATTGCAATTTTAGCATTTTCAATAAATGCTTTTGCACAATTCCCAACCAATGGATTAATTGGTAATTTGTCATCCAATATGGATGGTGATACTCTAATCGCTAATTCCTTCGCACAACCTGACATAGTTTGTTCAGGCCAGACGGTACAGTTGTTTGCTCTTCCAGGAGGCGGATCAAATAATTACACATATACCTGGACTTCTGATCCTCCGGGTTTCACTTCATATGTATCAGACCCGCTGGTTGCACCGCTGGAAACAACGACTTATACGGTTGAGTTAAATGATGGAATCAATACTACAACAGAAGATGTAACAGTTATAGTTAAGCCACTGCCCAACATCAATCTTATACCTGCAAATGATCCATTAATCCGGGAAATAAATTCTACAGAAATCGGTGTCTGTGTTTATGATTCTGTCACTATTGATGCCGGAAATCCTGGCTCAACGTATTTGTGGAGCAATGGTTCAACTGACCAGACCATCAACGTCTATACCTCAGGAATCAGCTTTGACCTTCAGGAATACGAGGTCACCGTTACTGACATAGCTACCGGATGTTCGAACTACTCAAATATTTCCGTCTATTTCACTTTCACTGATTGCACTTATGGTGTTGAAGAGAAAAATCAGGCTGATTTGTTGAGATTTTACCCGAATCCTTCCCCGGATGGCCTTTTCAGCTACATTATCGAACAATTTACCGGTGAATTAATCCTTGAAGTATTTAATTCACAAGGGACAATGATCAAAAGAGACGTTATTCCCCATTTACAGAAGTGTCCTTATAAATCAACCCTATTTCTTTGCGATCAAACCAAAGGTGTTTATTTTTTGAAGGTATCCAATAATGAGGCTGTCCTTCTGCGAAAGCTGATAATTCAATGATGACGCTGACGCTAAGCACTTCCAGCTCCTCCTCTCTGAGTGAAGGATAGAGGGAAAGTAAATTCCCCTATGAGATTTTTAACCTGAATAATTCACAAACACAAAAATAGCCCAAAAAAGCAGTCTGATCTCCGGACGACTTCTTCGAAAATCATCTTTGAGCAGCAATGATTTACTCATACTGTGGATTTGAGCCTGCGGATCCTCCAGAATCTACTGT
>JBBQBC010000051.1:0-19325 GCA_038317155.1 Bacteroidales bacterium | reverse complement strand
AACTGAATGAGTTACAGGCACAAGTGCTTGCACTTTTTCAAATGAAAAAACAGGATATGGAAGTAGGAATGTAGCAATTAAACGAAAAAAATAATAGTTTATGTTGCTGATTGTGTGCGTGTTAATAAAGTAAAATCCGTTTTAAAGGGTGTATGCCTGTCATAGAATTGTTTCAACGCGTTATGCCTGAATTACAATCCTTTTTAGTGAAACGCTGCAATCAGCAACTCAATATCCTTGTGTGGCAAATGGAAATACTCGCTGATGTATAGGTTGGTTGAAATTCCATTGTAGAGGTAAACACCATGTCTGACACCATTATCAGTCCGCAGAATATTGTTGATTCCTCCCTCCTCTCCTATTTTCAGGATAATGGGAGCCAGCAGGTTACTGAGAGCTCTCGATGCGGTACGAGGTACCTTTGAAGCAATATTTGGAACGCAGTAATGGGTTACACCATATTTTTCAAAAACGGGATTCTTGTGATCGGTAATAACCGAAGTTTCAAAACAGCCACCCTGGTCAATACTGACATCAATGATGATGGCACCGGCCCTCATCTGCTGAACCATTCCTTCAGTAACGCATACCGGTGACAGGCCGGCCTGCGAGCGGATTGCACCAATTGCAACATCGGCAGTTCGCAGGGCTTCGGTAAGTGGTTTGGGCTGAATTACACTGGTAAATACCCTGGTTCCCAAATTGTTCTGCAATCGTCGCAGGCGGTATACCGAATTATCAAAAACCTTTACCAATGCACCCATACCCATGGCAGCCCGTGTTGCAAATTCACCAACGGTTCCGGCTCCAAGAATCACTACTTCGGTGGGTGATATTCCGCTGAGGCCTCCAAACATAAGGCCTCTGCCATAATCGGGGTGACTCAGGTACTCTGCGGCTATCAGAATTGAAGTATTTCCGGCTATTTCACTCATAGCCCTTATTATCGGAAAATTGCCATCCCGATCTTTCAAATACTCAAATGCAAAGGCAGTAATCCGTTTTGCCGAAAGCTGCCTGAAATAATTATCTGAAAGGCCAGCCAGGTTAAGAGAAGAGAAGAGTACCTGCTTGCCTTTCATCTGTTCAACTTCAGCTACCGTTGCAGGTGCAACCTTAATAACCACATCAGATTGAAAGACAAACGAGGATTCATAAGCAATCTCTGCACCGGCTTCACTAAATTGATTGTTGGAAAAATGTGCGGCTGCGCCGGCATTGTTTTCAACAATAACCCTGTGACCGGCATCTGTAAGCAGACTAACAGCCTCAGGCACAAGCGATATACGGTTCTCAAGCAGAGCAGTTTCTTTGGGAATCCCAATACTGAGTTTACATGCTTTAGTGGGTAGTTCAAGTCTTTCTTCCTGAGGCATCAGCCCCACGGAACTTGAAGGGAACATGATAAAGTCCCTCTGTTGTTCTTCCATATACCTTATTTGTTGTAATAGAATTGTTTCGCTAATTTACAACAAAAAACAATACTGTTAAGGGGTCAGCCCCTAAAACTACCAACAGTAATCAGCCTCTCCTGACCAGGCTCCGCCACCTTTATGTCGAGGTGAACACTTCCGTCAGGAATCAGATCTGCAGCCAGTTCAGGCCATTCAATAAAGCAATAATCGTTGCTGTAGAAATAGTCTTCGTAGCCTATATCCATTAACTCCTCTGCTTTGCGCAGGCGGTAAAGATCGAAATGAAAAACGCTGTTCCCTTTGCTGGTAAGATATTCATTCACAATTGAAAACGTTGGACTGTTAACCACATCCGCAACATCAAGCTGACGACACAATGCCTGAATTAAGGTCGTCTTGCCCGAGCCCATTGGTCCGGAAAGCGTATAAATTCGTTTGTCCGGATTCAGCCTGATCAGTTCTTTCGCAATCAGGTCAAGTTCATCAATGCCTTTACAACGGATTTCAACAGTTGCCATATTTACCTATTTCGGTTTTAGGGTTATAAACGGAACCATGACTTCTTCCATTGAAATACCACCATGCTGGAAAGTATTGCGGTAATAATTCACGTAATAATTATAATTATTGGGGTAAGCAAAGAAATCAGTATTCCGGCAGAAAACGTAGCTTGAACTAACATTGCCCTTGGGCAGGTATGCATCAGATGGATTCTTGACTTCAAAAACATCTTTCCGGGCATAGCTCAGACTGCGCCCGGTTTTATAGCGGAGATTGGTGTTTGTGGCTTTGTCGCCAACCACTTTTACCGGAGCATCAACCTTTACCGAACCATGATCGGTGGTAATTACAGTCGTGATCTTCTTCTCAGCCAAAAACCTGATAATTTCAATTAAAGGTGAATGCTCGAACCAGGAAACAGTAATGGACCGGTATGCTGCTTCATCATCGGCCAGTTCGCGTATTACCTCCATTTCGGTGCGGGCATGCGAAAGCATATCAACAAAGTTGTAAACGATAACATTCAACCTGTTACCCATCAGATTGGGCAGTGTTTCGACAAGTTTGCGACCGGCTGTCAGATTCAGAATCTTGTGATAGGAATATTTGATATCGCGGCTGTAGCGCCTGAGTTGCTCGCCCAGCAATTCTGACTCAAACTGATTTTTTGTTCCTTCTTCGTCTTCATTAACCCAGTATTTGGGATATTTCTTTTCGATTTCCGTTGGTAAAAGTCCTGAAAACAGAGAATTCCTTGCATATTGGGTGGTCGTGGGCAAAATACTGTAATAAATCTCATCTTTTTCCACCCTGAAGTATTCTTCAATAATGGGTTGAAGCATTTTCCACTGATCATAACGAAGGTTATCAATCAGGATAAAAAAGAGACTCTGGGTTTCATCAATTATCGGCAATAGTTTCTCTTTGATCAGGGTATGCGACATTACAGGTTTGTCAGCCGTTTTTCCCTGCACCCAGTCAAGGTAATTAGATTCCACATAGCGGCTGAAAACCTGACCCGCTTCGTCTTTTTGTAGCTTTAAAACATCGGCTATGCCACTGCTGGTTGATTTCTCAAGTTCGAGTTCCCAGTAAATCAGCTTCCGATAAATTTCCTTCCATTCGTTGAAATTAAGACGGTTGCTTATTTCCATGCCAATGTTACGGAACTGCTGCTGATAATTAAAGGTTGTTTTCTCACTGATCAGTTTCTTATTCTCCAGATTTTTTTTCAGGCTCAGGAGGATCTGATTAGGATTAACGGGTTTTATCAGGTAATCTGAAATATTTGAACCGATCGCGTCTTCCATAATGGTTTCTTCCTCACTCTTGGTGATCATAACCACCGGCAGTCCGGGAAATGCATTTTTTATCTGCATCAATGTTTCAATGCCCGAAATACCAGGCATTTGTTCATCGAGAAAAACAATATCGAAAGGTCTTGTTTTAATAATTTCAAGGGCTTCTCCCCCGTTATTACTGGTAAAAACATTATAGCCCTTCTCTTTCAGAAACATGATATGCGGCTTCAGAAGGTCAATTTCATCATCGACCCATAATATGGTTGCATTTTCCATCATAATATTTGTGAATATGTATAGTTTTATTTTCGGGGTTCCAAAATCCTTAACTTTGTCCCGTCATGATCCGACCCGGATACTATAATGTTATTATTCCTTATTTAGTATCCGGCAACCACTGATTTTAACAATTTTTCGCAAATACAAAGATAAGCTATATCGTGGGTCGCACTTCGCACAACAAGAGAAAAATAATCAATGACCCGGTATATGGCTTCGTTACCATCCCAACGGAACTTTTGTTCGACCTTATCGAGCATCCCTGGTTTCAGCGGCTCAGGCGGATAAGACAACTGGGTATGACCGGTTTTGTGTATCCCGGAGCATTACATACCCGTTTTCACCATGCCATAGGAGCTATGCACCTGATGCAGGAAGCGATAGAAACGCTCAGGATGAAAGGGACTTCGATCAGTGAAAAAGAAGCTGAAGCTACACTTGTGGCCATTTTGCTCCATGATATTGGCCACGGTCCTTACTCCCATGCACTTGAGCATAGTATAGTCAGCAGCATGAGTCACGAAGATCTGTCGGCTCTGATGATGCAGCAGTTGAATGAGCAGTTTAAAGGAAAATTAAGTCTGGCCATAAGAATTTTCGGCAATAAGTATCATAAGCATTTTCTTCACCAACTGGTATCAAGTCAACTTGATATGGACAGACTCGACTACCTGAAGCGAGACAGTTTCTACACAGGCGTTTCAGAAGGGGTGATCAATACCGACCGAATCATTAAGATGCTTACCGTACAGAATGATGAACTTATGGTCGAAGAAAAAGGCATATACTCCATCGAAAAATTCATTGTTGCACGAAGACTCATGTACTGGCAGGTTTACTACCATAAAACAGTAGTGGCTGCAGAAAATATGCTGATCAATCTGCTTGGAAGGGCTAAAAAACTGGCCGAATCAGGAGAAGATGTTTTTGCCACACCTGCTTTTTCGTATTTTTTGAAAAACCGTGTGAGCAGGGAAGATTTTTTCAATGATAAATCCCTGATTGATAAATTTGCACTGCTTGATGATTACGATGTTTTCACCAGTATCAAAATATGGGTAAACCACCACGATAGTGCCCTCGCAATCCTGAGTAATTCCCTGGTTAACCGTAACCTGTTCAGGATTGAGCTGCGCGACAAACCTTTCAGTGATGAGGAAACAGCGTTGGTTACTTCGGCAATTCTCGCCTACTGGCCGCAACTTGACCAGGAAAGTACAGCCTTTCTGTTCAGCAAGGGTTCGATTACAAACAATGCCTACATTCCTGAGCATGATAATATCAATATTCTTCAGCGCGATGGCACTGTCTGCGATATTGCACACTCATCAGATCAACTGAATATCTCATTACTTACCAATTCGGTTACCAAATATTTTATGTGCTACCCGAAAAACTTAACAGTTGTCTGAATGATAAATCGAGTGCGTCCACAATGGGGATTACATCAGGAATTGATAACCACCAATCTGCATATTATTTAAACAATCATATTCCAAATAATTGAGCAAAATGAAATTTACTGCCCGCGAGATTGCAGCTATGATTAACGGTAGGGTTGAAGGGAACCCGGACGTTACAGTCAATAAATTATCAAAAATAGAGCAGGGTGAACACGGATCTATCACTTTTCTGGGAAATCCGAAATACACACAATATATATACAGCACGCTGGCTTCAGTGGTGATTGTAAATGAAGATTTCGTTCCGGAGCATGAAATAAGCGCTACCCTTATAAAGGTAGAGAATGCTTACAATGCCTTTGCCATGATGCTGGATGCTTATAATCAGATCAGGCAAAACAAAACCGGTATCTCAAAACTGGCCTATATTCCTGAATCTGCCAGCATTGGCGCTAACTGCTACATAGCTGAATTTGTTAGTATTGGCGAAAATGTTGTCATCGGGGACAAATCAAAAATCTATCCCGGCTCAGTTATCGGTGATAATGTGACGGTTGGCGAAGAGTCGGTTATTTATGCCGGGGTTAAAATTTATACTGATTGTAATATTGGTTCCCGGTGCACGCTGCATGCCGGGGTTGTCATCGGAGCCGATGGATTTGGATTTACCCCGCAAAGAGACAAACATTACGTAAAAGTTGCCCAGATTGGAAATGTTATCATTGAAGATGATGTTGAAATAGGTGCCAACACAACCATAGACCGGGCCACGCTTGGTTCGACGATTATCAGGAAAGGAGCCAAAATTGATAACCTGATCCAGATTGCACACAATGTTGAAATTGGCGAAAACACTGTAATAGCGGCTCTGACAGGGATTGCGGGTTCCGCTAAAATTGGGCGCAACTGCATGATTGCCGGGCAGGTTGGCATCGTTGGCCATCTTGAAATTGGCGAAAATGTAAAAATTGCAGCACAGTCAGGTATTTCAACATCCGTTCCGGCAAATTCAATACTAATGGGAAGCCCGGCCTTTGATATTTCAACTTACCGGAAATCTTATGTTCATTTCAGAAACCTTCAAAAACTGAATGAAAGGGTGACTCAACTGGAAAAGAAAACAGGGAATCAGGCTTCCAATATCTCTAATAACAATACATAGACCTGTATAACAAGCTCTTCCAACGAATGTCAGCGGAATAAAAAAAACATTAATTTTGCCAGCTATATGTCAGAAAAACAAAAGACCTTAAAAGAAGCCATATCTGTTTCAGGAGCCGGCCTTCACACCGGACAGGAGGTTACCCTGACTTTCAGGCCAGCACCGGAGAATCACGGATTCAGGTTTCGTAGGGTAGATTTGCCCGGGCAGCCTATGATTGATGCTGATGCAGATTTCGTTTCAGATACATCCAGAGGTACAAGCCTTGAAAACAATGGTGTCAGGGTTAGCACTGTAGAACATGTGCTGGCTGCACTCACCGGTATGGATCTCGATAATGTGGTCATCGACCTTGATTGTGTTGAAACACCAATACTTGATGGTAGCTCAAAATTTTATGTGGAAGCCATCCAGAAAGCCGGAATTATTGAGCAAAGCGCTGAAAGAAAATATTATACGGTAACTGATGTATTACGTTTTTCGGATCCTGACAATAAGGTTGAGTTGCTTTTAGTGCCAGACGACACTTACAAGGTTTCGGTAATGATTGATTACGACTCCAATGTGCTTGGAACTCAAAATGCCCATCTCAGCAATATCAATGAGTTTGCCACTGAGATTGGCGCCTGCCGTACTTTTGTATTCCTGCATGAGCTCGAATACCTGATTCAGAATAACCTGATTAAAGGTGGCGATTTGAGTAATGCCATCGTTTTCGTGAACAGGCTGATCGGTCAGGACGAACTTGACCGTCTCGCCAAATTCTTCAATAAACCCAGGGTTGAAGTTCTCAAAGAGGGCATACTTAACAACCTGGAACTTCATTTTGCCAATGAGCCGGCAAGACACAAACTGCTGGATGTGGTTGGTGATCTTACGCTTGTTGGAATGCGGATTAAAGGTCATGTGATTGCAAGCAAACCCGGTCATCACGCAAATACAAGTTTTGCCCGTATAATAAAGCATCATATTAAAACCGAACTCGCTCAACCTGACATACCTCACTATGATCTGAACGCTCCCCCGCTTTATGATGTTAATCAGATCAGAAGAATACTGCCTCACCGTCCGCCATTTCTTTTGGTTGACAAGATTCTGAATATGAGTGATCATGGGGTGGTTGGCCTGAAGAATGTTACAATGAATGAAGGCTTCTTCGTAGGACACTTTCCTGATGAACCTGTTATGCCGGGCGTTCTCATCGTTGAAGCAATGGCTCAAACCGGTGGCATCTTTGTATTAAGTTCGGTTCCCGATCCTGAAAACTACATCACTTATTTCATGAAAATTGAAAATGTTCGGTTCAGGCAGAAGGTAGTTCCGGGCGATACACTTATCTTTCATCTTGAGCTTATATCACCATTCCGGCGCGGAATCAGTCACATGCGGGGGATAGCTTACGTGGGCAATAAAATTGTGACAGAAGCCGAACTAATGGCTCAAATTACCAAAAAACCAACCTCCTGAAATGAATCAACCCTTAGCATACGTGCACCCACAAGCTAAAGTGGCAAAAAATACTGTTATTGAACCTTTCGTAAACATTGAAAGAAATGTGGAGATTGGTGAAGGAACCTGGATAGGTTCCAATGTAACTATTATGGAAGGTGCCCGTATCGGCAAAAACTGCAAAATTTTCCCGGGTGCAGTGATAGCCGCAATTCCGCAAGACCTCAAGTTCAACAATGAGGATAGTATAGTCAGAATAGGCGACAATACTGTAATCAGGGAATTTGTGACCATCAACAGGGGGACTAAGGCAAGTTATGAAACAGTAGTCGGAAACAATTGTCTGTTGATGGCTTATGTGCACGTTGCACATGATTGCGTGGTCGGTAATAATGTTATCCTGGCCAATGCCGCAACCCTGGCAGGGCATATTACCGTTGACGACTGGGCAATTATCGGTGGTTTGTCGGCGGTGCATCAGTTTGTAAATATTGGTGCCCACGTAATGATTTCGGGAGGTTCATTGGTTCGTAAAGATGTGCCGCCTTTTACCAAAGCCGCCAGAGAACCCCTTTCCTATGTTGGCATCAACTCAATTGGTCTTCGCCGAAGAGGCTATTCTGCAGAGAAAATCAGCGAAATCCAGGATATTTACCGTTATATCTACCTCAAAGGAAATAACGTCAGCCAGGCATTAGAATACATAGAAGCCAATTTACCTGCCACTTCCGAACGCGATGAAATTATCTCATTTATCGCCAAATCAAGCCGGGGAATCATGAAGGGTTATTCCAAACAGTTCTGATCTGATTATGATCCTACTCATGCCTTACTAAAATTACTTTCACAACATCTACCCATACATCAATCCGATATGTTAGAAATTATCCTTGCAAAAGCCGGTAAACAATATAACGATGACTGGATATTCAGTAACCTGGATCTCTCGCTGACAGCGGGTAATTCAACTGTAATTCTTGGTTCAAACGGATCAGGTAAATCAACACTTCTACAGGTAATTTCTTCTGCTATTATGCCAACAGCAGGAAATATTGAATATAAATTGAAAGGAAATACCATAAGACCAGAACATGCATTCAGGCTTATGTCGATTGCCGCTCCTTATATTGAACTGATCGAAGAATTTACGCTCACCGAAATGATATGTTTTCACAGGAGGTTGAAGCCACTGCTCAGAAACATGTCAACATCCGAGCTCATAAAAGTATGCCAGCTGGAAAATAATGCAGATAAGCCAATTAAGTATTTCTCCTCAGGCATGAAACAGCGTTTAAAGCTTGCCCTTGCTATTATGAGTGATACGCCTGTTCTGTTGCTGGATGAACCTGTTTCTAATTTAGACAAAGCAGCGATTGAATGGTATAAAGATCTTATACAGAAAAATACACGGGACAGATTGATTGTTGTCAGCTCTAATTCGATTGAAGAAGAATTTGGTTTTTGCAATCAGCAGATCAGGCTCGAAGATTATAAGAAAGCACCTGAGCCCGAATCTGTTTCTTCGCATTATTAGCCGGATAATCTATTTTGAATTAGTTTGAGCTGTCTAAAACGAACAAATTAGTTCTTGTCATTAAACCAGAAATATTTACCTTTGCACCCTCAAAAGTAAAATATCAGATTGTATGGCAACTACTGCAGATTTTAAAAATGGCGTATGTATTGATTTTAATGGAGAACTCTATTCAATCGTTGAATTTCAGCACGTTAAACCAGGTAAAGGCGGAGCTTTTGTAAGAACAAAACTCAGAAACCTGAAAACCGGTAAAATAATACCCAACACTTTCAATGCAGGTGTAAAAATTGATATCGCAAGGGTTGAACGCAGACCCTATCAATTCCTCTATAAAGATGACAATGGTTATAATTTCATGCATATTGAAACGTTTGATCAGGTAAGTATAGAAGAATCCATTATCAGTGCTCCGCAATTCCTCAAAGAAGGCCAGTCCGTTGAAATCATGTTTCACGCTGAGACGGAAACGCCGCTGAGTTGCGATCTTCCGCCTTTTGTTGAGCTTACAATTACTTACACTGAGCCGGGACTTAAAGGCGACACTGCAACCAATACCCTGAAACAAGCCACTGTTGACACTGGTGCTAAAGTTTTTGTTCCTTTATTTATCACCGAAGGTGAACGTATAAGAGTTGACACCCGTACAGGTGATTATTACGAAAGAGTGAAATCCTGATTTGAAAATGTATGCATTCGCCGGGCCTGCCAAGTAAAAGCCCGGTTTTTTTTACCCGGAAAATTCTAATATGAAATTATCACCCCCCCTTCGTCTGGAAGACATTGCTAAAATAATTGGAGCCGGGTTTTCCGGTGATCCTGATTTTATTGTCAGCGGACTTAATGAAATCCACATGGTTGAATCAGGTGATCTTACTTTTGTTGACCATCCGAAGTATTACACCAAGGCGCTCAATTCAAACGCTACCACGATACTGATCAACAAAGAAGTTGAATGCCCCGAAGGCAAAGCTTTGATATTTCATGACGATCCCTTTGCAGCTTTTGTTTCGCTGATAAAAAAATTCCGGCCTTTTGAACCGGCATCAACAGCAATCTCTTCTTCTGCTAGCATAGGTGAAGGAACTGTTATCCAACCAAATGCTTTTATAGGCAACCATGTAACAATCGGTAAAAATTGCATCATTCATGCTAACGTCAGCATATACGACCATACTGTTATTGGTGATAATGTAATTATTCAGTCCAATTCAGTAATAGGTGGCGATGCCTATTATTTTCAGCGAAAACCCGAAGGATACCGAAAATTTGAATCATGCGGGCGGACAGTAATTAGTGATGATGTTGAAATAGGAGCACTTTGCGCCATTGATAAAGGTGTGTCAGGCGATACGTTTATTGGTAAAGGAACCAAATTCGACAATCACGTTCAGGTCGGGCACGATACCTACATTGGCAGCAACTGCCTGATCGGTTCACATTGCGCCATTGCCGGGGTTACGCGGATAGAGGATGATGTAATACTTTGGGGCAAGGTTGTTATCAATAAGGACCTCGTTATAGGTAAAGGTGCAATTGTTCTGGCAACATCCGGCGTTGGCAAGAACCTCGAAGGGGGTAAAACCTATTTTGGCATACCTGCCGATGAGGCATTTAAAAAATGGAGAGAACTTGCAGCTTTGCGTCAATTACCGGGTGTGCTTGCATCTTTGGCCAGCGAAACACCCCTTAATTTAACTGACTCTGATTAGCACATCTGCGCTATTTGCCGGCACCATTCATTTCTATTCCTGATCAGAAACCTGAGTTTCGTCCCATCTGAAGTAATCAGGTCAAGTCCGCGCGGAATGATACGCATCACATTATAAAACAAAATATCCCTGATTTCGCCCGGCGAGATTTCAAAACTCCTGTGATCATCCGAATTTTGCAATGACTTGAAGTAGAGCCGCTGATTTGTCATGATCAGTTTCCCCCTGGTTTCAAAAGTTCCTGATGTATGGAGGGTATCGGTCGCTCTTAAGACTACCTCGTTGGCTTTAAGATTTATACGCATGGCTATCCTGTTTTATGTCATTTTCATGATGATATCCAAACAATATGCTCTTGAATTAACCAACTGATTCTATGTTACATACAATTCATCCTGCAAAAACAGTCAGTTGAATTATCGGGTAACGAACGTATTACTGAACGATAATACGGCTCAACAACAATGTTTGTTCTAAACAGACGATTTTTGCAACAGGAAGTTACACTTTTACGAAAATATAAAAGGGGAAGTTAACCTCAGAGCGCTTCTTTATCACCGACAATTTCCTGCCCGGGTTCAGGGAGAGGATTATAAATTTGCTCCTTATCCTTGTGGTAGAGGTCCATTGCAACAATCATGGCAAAAAATCCCCAGAAAGGTACCGATGCCTTATCGGTATCGAGAAAATTATTGAGCAATCCATGCACAAAATAGGTGATAAGCGCAAGTACTGAAATCAGGCTATACAATTTAATTTCGCTGTTTTTTGACTTTCGGTAAACCCTGATACCCGTCACCAAAATCGTAACAATGAGCGACAAAATACTAAGCAAACCTGGGACTCCTTGCTCTGAAAGTGGCCCAATGTATTCACTATGGGCATTTCCAAGGTCACCGGCGTTGGTACTTATAATTGTGCGTTCTTTCGACCGCTGGAAGGGAGCGTAAATAAACTGGTATGTACCAGGTCCCCACCCCAACAGAGGCCGTTCATCAAACATTCTGAATGCGGACTGCCAGCGGTTTATACGCTCGAGGTTCGACGCATCGGATGAGATATTGTAGATAGATTGAACGTGCTCAATAAAATTGGTTGATGAGTCCTGCTTATTCTTTTCGAGCGCATAAAGAATCTGGTTCTCAAACATATAAAAAGATATAATCAGTGCCAGAATGCCTGCAAAAATCCACCTGAATTTAATTTTATATACAATCAGAGCAATTACCATAATTGCAACTATCAGGCTTACCCACGCAGCCCTGCTGAAAGAGAGATAAAGACCAGCAAGTAAGACAACTGAGACAAGCAGTGCGTATAGTCTGTAAGTCCTGGATTTGACTTTATTCAAAGCATATCCTGTCATTACCGGAAGGAAAAAAGCCAGAATTCCACCGTAGGCGGTATGATCATTATAGAATGGCGCCATGACCCAATGGCCCTGTTTCTCAGCAAATCCATACTCAGAATGGTGAATGGTCGTATATATCACAACCACAAGGAGTGCCGCCACATAAAGCCAGTTAAAACGGGTAATGTTGCGAACATCCCTGAACAGAGCAATTCCCAGAAAATAAAATGGTATAATAAACCACAACCTGGCTGCCAGAAATTTAAAGGAAACCAATGGAATTTCGCTGGTTATGCTGGTAATGAGCAACCAGGCCAGATTAATCAGAATTACGATGGTAACCGGATGTTTTAAAACCTGTTTATCATAATGTCCATCGAAAAGGGTCTTCAGTATAAATAGCAGCATAACACCAACCATCAATGGTTCGGTGGGCAGAGAGATTCCGATTCCCAATTCTGAATCGGCAATATTAATCGAAAGTGGTGTAGCAAAAACGATAAGCAGTATCAGTTTATCCAGCCAGAATATGTACATCAACGCGATAACGATGGCTATCGGTATGAGAAACCCCAGGTAGAGTTCCTTGACAAGAAATAAGGTATTAAGCAGGATGAAAAGTCCGCTTAACAGGTAAAACCATTTGATTTTGATATTTTTCAACACCTTGAGTAGTTTTGATTATGGGTGATAATCAAAATTAACCCTTTGCCAGATTCTTCAACGCATCGTTGATTTTTCGGTTTTCGATGACCGAAATAACCACAACCGAAAAGAAGACAGATGCTACCATAGCATAAAGAACAATCAGCCACCTGACAGGATAGGTTTTCTTATCGGCAACAACCGGCGGAGTTACAACATTGGTGTAAGTAAATTCCTTCTGAGCATCATAAAATGCCTGATCATATTTTAATTCGAATTCGGCATAATTACGAAGAATGTCGTTGCGCCGCTGGGTAAGAATTGCCATTTCTCCTGATTTCTGTTCAAAGTTCGTTTTCAGCCGCAATACATCTTTCATATTAATGTTGGTTGAGTTGGAACCGTCAACAGTACGAAGATAACCGCGGGTAATTTCACGTGCCTGTGATTCGTAATCAATCAATTCATAATTGATGCGCAGGTTTGATAATTGTTTTTCAACACTGTCGAGCTGAGCCTTTTGAACCTGTAAAGTCCTGCCAATACTTAAAACTACTTCAAAGTACTTTTCGCGGTGAATGTTTTGAATCTTCTTATTACAGAATTCAATAATAGCCAGCACCATATCGTCAGCCATAGCCGGGTCAGTATCCATTACTTCAATCTCTATTGATTCCCATTGTGTCTTGTTAATCTTTACGTTCTCGTTATAAAGATTAGCCATGGTGGATTGAAAAAATCGGTAATTGGTATCAATTTTATAGTGCTTTGGCAGATCAAATTTCCTGATTACACTATCTCTGATATCTCTTGACTGAAGCCATTGGAGCATTTGCTCAGACTCGCTTTCATCAGAATAGGGAGCAATATTCGAAGGATATATGAGTGCGAAGGACTTAAACTTCGGCTTGATAAAAAATGAACCTGAAAAAATGAAGGCGAATAAAGCTGCCACAGATGCAATGATGATCAGGTGCCATTTCCATCTGACAAATATCCTCATCAGATGAATATTACTGAAATAGTTTTCCATGGTTGGCTTAATGTTGTCCATTATGCTGAAAGTGATTCTTCTTCTCCTTTGTAGAGTTGAAGTTTTTTTTTTAATGTCCCGGGTTTTGCAAACTTTTCAATGCTGATAATAATCAGAACCGAAAGGAAGAAAACGGCAAGAGTTGAAACCAATATAATTATCCAACGCACCGGATATGATTTTTTTTCAGCTTTATGGGCAGATTCAACAACAAATTTTTGAGGAAGCGTTTCTTCTGCATCTACTTTGGCTTCTTCATATCTGGCTTTCAGGTAACTGAGTTGTTTTTTCTCATGCTCAAGCTGATCGCGAATTGAAACATAAGCACCGCCATATTTGGCCAATACTTCAAGTTTATCTTCAAGAGCCTTAATACCACGGGCATTGCCATGGGCAATTTCAATGGCAAGCTGTTGGTTCATCATTTCTGATTGGGATTCATAATCAAAAACCCCAAATTCGCGTATCTTTTTCAAGGAGTCTTCCTCACCGGAAATCTCATTTTGAAGCCGGTTGTATTCCTGTTCAACAATTTTAAAGCCTTTTACTGCCCTTTCCCGCTGCATCGTATTCTTCGTAGAATCAAGCAACTCAGAGATTGAATTGGCAATATCTGCAGCCATCTGAGGATCCTTATCCAGAACGGTTATCTTAACCGCCATAAATTCGGTACGCCGAAATGTGATATTATTTTCGTACTCTTTATATAGATTCGTGTATTTGAATTTTGAGTCGTTGCTTATTCCGTAATGTTTCATCAGGTCATATTTCGCTACGACTTTGTCACGGATTATACTTGAACTCAGAATCTGAAGCATTTGTTCAGTTTGCTCATCTTCTCCAAACTCAAGAATGTCAGATTTGGCAGTAGGTTGATCGGAAAGCAGTGCTTTTGAAACTGAATTGCTCGAAACCGGGAACAATACGACAGATGACTTGTAAAGAGGCGTAATGAATAATGGTGATGAAAAAACCATTGCTAAAAATGCTGCTACAGCACAAATGATTATCAGGTGCTTACGCCAGATATACAAAAACATTCCGAGGCTGGTCGAATCAAAATCCCTGATTTCTGAAAACTTATTCTCCGACATAATGGAATGTTGGTTCGTTTTGAAGGGCCAAAGGTATGGAAAAAAAAATATTTAAAAAAATCCAGTCAGCAACAAATATCTAAATCTGCGTTTTACTACCCGATACAATTTTAATAAAATTGCCAAGATCCAGAAGGCGTAAGATTGTGGCAAGTAAGACTGAAGCTGCAACCATTATTGAAATAGATTTAAGCCATGACAATCCGATTGAAATACTTAACATGTTAATGATCAATACACCAATTAAGAACAATAAGAGCGATGTAATGTACCGTAGGTTTAGTCGAAACTTAAAATAATAGCTTGCAAGAAATACCTGAATAAATGCCATCGTTGCCTGAGTAATAACGCTTGCCCATGCCGAACCTAAAGCACCATAGGAAGGAATCAGGGCAAAATTAAGTCCAATATTTAAAATCATACCAAATGCCGCCGCCAGATTAAGCTGCTTCAGGTTACCGTTTGCAGTTAAAAGCGTTCCGAAAACATAGGTAGTTGAAATTGAAATAAAGCACCACATCAAAACAGCAAATACGGAAGCTGATTCAGCAATATAATGGTCATACATCAGTGTCATAAGTTCAGTCCTGTAAAAAACAGAACCTACAGCCAAAATCACAGAGGCAACAAAAAGAATCGAAAATGAAAGCCGAACCAGGTTTTCCACTTTCCTTTCCAGCTTAATCATTCTTGCAAACAATGGCAGGAGTAAAACTGAAAACAGATAAGCGATGTTGTTTGAGGCATCGAGCAGGCGATAGGCATGCGCATAAATTCCCGCCTGTATATTGCCCTCTTCACCACTTAACATTCGCTTAATCATAATGGTATCAAAACGGTTGTAAAAGGTCATCAGGAGAACCAAAATAGCAAAAGGAAGGCTCTGCTTGAAGATCATCAGGAAGAAAGGCAGGTTCCAGTTTAATCGTCTGAAAGAGGCCTTTTTAATTACAATCAATAGTGCTATAAACGCCGTTAACAAATACGAAACCGTTTGGGCATAGACAAACCACTCGATGCGAAAAGCCTGGTTGGTGACTCTGCCCCAAAGCAGTACACTACAAATTCCGATCATCAGAATACGATCCAAAACAGAAAGCAAGCTGTCTGTCTTGAAAAGTAGTATTGCCGAAACATTCGAACGCAGGTAAAGGATAAGGGAAATCAGGAACTGATTCAGTCCCAGCAAACCCAGCATCCATAGCTCATTACCACGAAATCCCCACAATAATCCGGCAGAGAAGGTAATTATAAAATAAACAAAAGCCAGCAGGAATTTAAGGACGATTATGCTGGAAAAGTGCTTGTTTAAAAGTTGGGTGTTCTGTGCAATATTCCGGTTGTTGAAATTGGTAATCCCAAAATCCAAAAAAATATTAAACAGAAATGAGAAATTGAAAACAACAAAATAGAAACCAAAATTCTCAGCCCCGACCACATTCTGCACAGTCCGGTCGATACCAAATATCCAGAACGGCTTGATAAGCATGTTAAGTAACAGAAGGAAACCAAGATTGGTCAGAAACTTTCGTTGCATTGGATCAGCACGCCTGGGTGAAGCCGGGAAACTCAAATGGCCGCAAATTGTTAACTTTGCGCAACCGGGTTATTATTAATTTTAAATTTGCGCAAAAATATCATTATTCCTGATCATTACAAGCCTGTTAAAGGATATTGTGATGCAGGTGAAGTAAAACTAACTTGAAAATAGCGGTAAATACAAGATTGTTGCTTCACGGGAAGCTGGAAGGTATCGGATGGTTTACATTCGAAAACCTGAAGCGGATGACTATGTCGCACCCTGAACATGAGTTTTACTTTATTTTCGACCGGCCTTATCGCAAGGAATTTATATTCAGCAGTAATGTTAAACCCATTGTTATAGGACCTCAGGCCAGACATCCGGTACTTTACTTTATCTGGTTCGAGCTTTCGGTTAGATATATTTTAAAAAAGATAAAAGCCGATATTTTTCTTTCACCCGATGGATACCTGTCGCTGGGGACAAAAACACCTACCCTGACCGTCTTCCATGATCTGAATTTTGAGCACTACCCGGCCGATCTTCCGGCATTTGAACGATTTTATTACCGGACATTTTTCAGAAAATATGCACGCAAGGCCACGCGGATTGCTACAGTTTCAGAATTTTCGAAGCACGATATTATCAGTCAATATGGGATTGATCCTGATAAGATAGATGTGGTTTATAACGGGGCTAATGAGATGTATGCTCCGGTTGACGAAGCTACCCGCATTGATACACTCAATAAATTCAGCGGCGGAAATCCTTTCTTCTTTTTTGTCGGGGCACTTCATCCCCGCAAGAATCTGGTTAATTTGTTCAGGGCGTTTGATCTCTTTAAGGCTTCCGATGAAAAGCAAACGAAACTCCTGATAGCAGGTGCCCGGAAATGGTGGACCGGCGAAATTGCAGGCGTTTATGATAATATGAAGCACAGGGATGATGTTGTTTTCGCCGGGAGACTAGAGACCAAAGATATGCTTAATGTAATGGCCGCTGCGCTGGCACTGACCTATGTCTCTTATTTTGAAGGATTTGGCATCCCAATCGTTGAAGCTTTCCGCTGTGGAACACCGGTAATTACTTCAAACATAACATCAATGCCCGAAATTGCAGGAGATGCTGCCCTGTTGGTTAATCCTTTTGATCCTGAAGATATTGCCGATGCCATGAGCAAGCTTTCGTCAGACAAAGATTTACGCGAAAAACTGATACAAGCAGGCAGTGAACGCGCAAAGGTCTTTACCTGGGATAAATCAGCCATCAGGCTCTGGGAAGCTGTTGAAAAAGTTGTAAAATCCTAAGCAATAGATTTTTTTGAACTTCTTGTCATCAGGCTCACCAGAACTACCGCCATAAAAGCAATTACAAAAGAGGCGAACCTCACCGAAATTGTCTGATCAAGCACGGCAATTTCTGACCATACAATGGTTGACACAGAACCTGTTATCATTCCGGCAAGCACACCCTGCCAGGTTGTCTTTTTCCACTTGAGCATAAGCAATAATGCCGGTCCGAATGAAGATCCAAGGCCAGCCCAGGCATAGGAAACCATTGAGAAAATCACCTTTTCAGAGGTAACGGCAATGGCGAAGGCTGCAATCCCGACAGAAAGAGTGACTAACCTGCTCATATTAACCATTGCTTTTGACGATAAATTGATCCCAAGTACATGGTGACAGAAATCTTCGGCAACAGTTGATGAAACGACTAACAGCAGACTATCGGCTGTAGACATCATAGCGGCGATGGCAGCTGAAATAATAATTCCGGCAATCCAGGCAGGAAGTAAGTCGGTGGCCATTAGTGGCATAACTCTTTCAACATCTGTAAAATAGCCCTGGCCATAAAGTGCCAGCCCTATAATTCCAATGGCCATTGCTCCTGTAAAGGCAGGTACTGCCCAAATAAATGCAATCCGCCGGCTTGTTTTCATTTTCCCCGGATCTCCGATCGACATAAATTTTGTCAGCAGGTGAGGTTGCCCCATATAACCAAATGACCAACTTAAGCCTCCAATGATCAGGGCAGCGGCGGCCCAGCCGGTTTTTCCTCCGGTCAGATTCAGAAAGCCAGCACCTGAATGGCTTAAAGCCTGCTGAAAAGTTTGCCCACCGGAGGTAACCTCCAGATACCCGGCTACGGGCAGAATCACAAGGGCTGCAAACATTAAAACTCCCTGAATAACATCTGTCCAAACAACAGCCAGAAAACCACCCATCATGGTGTAAACAACAATAACGGTTGCCCCGATTACCATGCCGTAAAAATGGTCTATTCCAAATGTAACATTCAGCACTTTACCGGCCCCGTTGAACTGGGCTGCGAGGTAGAAGGTAAAGAAGAAAATAATGATGGTCATAGCCACCAATCTGAGCCAGGATCCACCTTTGTTGAAATAGTTGGCAAATACATCGGGTAGTGTTATGGCATTGATCTTTTCTGACAAACTACGGATATCAGAGGCAATGACATACCAATAGAAGAATATCCCGAGCAAACAGCCAAGTGCCGTCCAGACTTCAATCAGGCCAAATGCCATTGCTGCTCCCGGTAAGCCAAGCAGCAACCAGGCAGATTCCCCTGCCGATCGTTCCGAAAGGGCCACCACCCAGGGGTTCATTTTCCGCCCGCCAAGGTAGTAATCGGTGTTTGATTCATTTCTACGGTATGTAATAAACCCGATTGCCAGCATTACAACCAGGTAAAGAATAAAGCCGATCAGGGTAGCATTCATGATTTCAACTTTTTAATACCATCTTTAAAATTGGCAGACTGATTAAGTAGGGCCTGCTGAAAAACTCAAAAAAGACGACATTCTTTTACGTTACGGTGCTCTGCACCTTAAAATCCTCTTATTCTGCAATTTACTACCAACATTTCGCCACTCTGTGGCTCTGAATGATAAAAAGTGGTGTAAT
>JBBQBC010000050.1:0-19541 GCA_038317155.1 Bacteroidales bacterium | reverse complement strand
AATACTCACCTGCCTCCTGGTAGAAAACGACTGGCCCTCCTGTACCGGATTGTTCGGCACCCAGTTTCAGAAACCTTTCATCGTTAATTTTTTGATAGAGGAAGTAGGTGACATCGGTTTCAGATTCATTAATACCAAATTCAAAACCAACAGCTCCGCAATATTCACCGCTTCCCCAAATTTCATATGCAATAGGTGCTGATATGCAATCAGCGTTCTCCATGTAATCTGGTGAACTTAATGCTTTACTGCCCGGTAAATCGTAGTTATAAAAAGGAAGTGCATAACTTTGCAAACCGGTGAGAGCCAGAAAAAGTAAGCTTACAATAACCATTAACTTCTTTGTGTTGTGTTGTTTTGTTTTCATAGTAGTTGAATAACTTATTAAAGTGTTATCGGGAAAATTCATTCAAATGTGTAAAGCTGGATGCGTTGACAATTTTTGGTTGATTCACAGGACAATATTTTAGTCTGAATACTTCCTTTTGAAAGGCACTGATAATTTCACTGGAAAAATATTCAATCTTCGCATTTATTTTTATTTCATTTAGTGAAAATCAATTATATGGAATTATTTCTGCAAGCAAAATTGTTTTAAAAGTGGTGCAATATACAAACACCAGAAGCGCTTTTAGTGGGTTCTAAGTATATTTTCATCTCTTATATGTTAAATTAAGTATTATTACTACCGATACCAGGTATTAAAAATAGTTAACCGGTGCGTATTATCCGTAAAGGTGACATACCTTTGGAAAAAATATTACTTGCATGATTCGTAATTTGTTTTTTATTTTGATCATGGCTGGCCATATATTTTCTGCAAATGGTCAGACAATCAGCGGCAGAATAACTGAACCCGGTGGCCAGCCAATTCCATATTCTACCGTTTTTGTGAAAGAGGTTTCTTTCGGAACGGCCGCAAATGAGGATGGATTTTTCGAATTACATCTTTCCGAAGGCGACTATACTTTCATTTTTCAATGTATGGGATATCAGACCATTACAAAGAAGGTCAATGTCAGTGCAACAAATAATGTAATGACCATCATTCTTCCTGCAATGGTTTATTCGCTGAAGGAAGTGGTTGTTTCTGATGGTGGCGAGGACCCTGCATACCGGATTATGCGTAGGGTTATCCGCAAAGCTCCTTTGTATGCTGGCATGGTTAAATCGTTTAAAGCGGAAGTATATATCAGAGGAAGCCTGAACATCCGAAAAATTTCGGGTATGATAAAATGGATGGCACGCGATGATCTAAAAGAATCTAAAATTAAAGAAGGCGATACCTATATTGAAGAATCGGTGAATGAGATTGAATTTACGGCACCAAATCTTACCCGGCAGAAAGTTAAATCCATCCACAGCACATTTCCGGGTGGGAATGAAAACCGTTCATCCGGCGCCATCGGATTTATTTCAGGAAATATCTATCAACCCGGAGCATTTGGAAACGCCAGATCGCCGCTTGCACCAGGCGCTTTTAACTATTACAAATTCCGGTATGAAGGCGTAAATACATATGAAGATGTCACAGTTTATAAAATAAAAGTTATTCCCCGCGGCGATGGCCCTCAATACCTGAAAGGTGACCTATATATCATTGATGGTTTGTGGTGTATTTATAGTCTCAATATCAATATCAATGAGCAATTGGGCATGACCATTCAACTCAATCAGTCGTTTGGCGAAGTGAGAGAAGGTGCTTGGCTTCCGGTGAATAACAAGTATAAAATTGACATGGACCTGATGGGGAATGCTGGTGGATTTCTTTATACAACTTCTATACGTTACAACAACCTGATTGTCAATCCGCCTGATTTTAAGGCTATTAAGCCTGTCAAATCTGTCACAATATCTAATGCTAAGCCTGATGCGAGAAAAGTCAAAACAGAATCGAAGGTGGCAAAACTTGACAAAAAATCGGCTACTCTGGCAACAATTGACGATCCAACAACAAAAGAAGCATACCGTTTGGCAAACATCAACAACCGGAAGGCGGAATTATTGAGAAAAGATTCGTTGAGAAATAACCATGAATATGTAGAACTTTATAAAACGGTTTTTGACAGCAACGCACGAAAGAACGATTCTGTTTTCTGGAACAAAGTCAGGCCTATTCCATTGGCAAACAACGAATTAAAAAGTGTAAAGGCCTTTGATTCACTTCAATATCGAAATTCCGCAAAAACATCAGATTCAACCAAAACCTCAAGACCCAAAAGTAAAAGGTTATTTAATAACCTTGTATGGGGAGGTCGCTATGAGCCCGATACACTGCAACACTTTCAATTCGACGGACTTCTGGATCCATTTGGCCTGAGTTTTAATGTGGTGGATGGTTTTGTTTATAAGACCGGGGTTAATTATGAGCGGAATCTTTCAAAAAAATCGATCCTGACAGCTGAAATTAAGCCTGGTTATGCCTTCAGTCGGAATGCACTTCTCTGGGATGCCGGATTGGGTTTTAACAGCAAAGGAAAGTTCAAAAATTCAGTGAACATAAATTTTGGTTCAGGTAGCTTTGATTTCAACAGCACCGGAAGTGCTGCATCAATCGAGAACTCAGTCTCATCGCTTTTTTTCAGGCAAAACCTTTCCCGGCTCTATCAGAATGACTACCTTGAAATCAAACATAGTATTGATATTAATCCTGAATTGAAGTTTTCGACTGGTTTTTCTATTGCGGAAGCAAGATTGCTTCAGAATGAAAGTGATTTTTCTTTTTTCTACCGCGAACAGAGAGAATATAAACCCAATGAACCCGATGTAAAAGCATACCGGATGCAAAACCACCGCGATTTATTGGTTGATTTTGCATTATCTTACAAACCAATGCCATATTATATCATCAAAGATGGCGTCAGAGTTCCCAGGCGTGGCATGAATATGACCCCCACATTCACCCTGCAGTGGAAGAAAGCAATCCCGGCAGGTAGTTTTGATACCGATTTTGATTTGGTCACTTTAGGCGTTAAGCAACTTATTAAGCCAGGTCACGAAGCCAGCCTGGAATACTTAGTCGAAACCGGATATTTTCTGAATAACAATACTATGTATTTTGATGATTTCAAGCATTTCCAGACCCAGCCTTTGATTGTGGGTATTAAAAATCCTTATACTGTTTTTCAGATGGGTAATTATTACCGTTACAGCACTGACTCTTATTTTGCCGAAGGACACCTTGTTTATACCACAAATAGTTTATTGCTTAAAAGGTTACCCTTGATCAGAAACCGCATGTGGAAAGAGAATCTGACTATTAATTACTTATATGTGCCTGATTATAAGCACTGTATTGAGTTTGGTTATGGGATTGGGAATTATCTTTACAACATTGGATTTTATGCAGGTTTTGAAGAAGACGCTTTCCGAATGGCAGGTCTGAGGATCTCACTTTCAGTTTTTAGTCAGCGGGAAATTGTTGTTGGAATGTGAAAAAGTGAAAAGTGTATAGTTAGAAAGTTTACAGTTAAAGGTTGTAGATTAACTTTCAAATCGCTTAACCCGGGTTAAGATTAAAGAACTATTTTTGACAGACTGCTTCACTTTAAGATTCAAAACCCCAAAACCGCAAATGGAAACCCAATCCAACAATCCGTTACACGGAAAAAACCTTGAAATGATTCTGAATGAACTGGTTGCTTTTTACGGATGGGACCAATTGGGTTATAACATTAATATACGGTGCTTTAACGAAAATCCCAGCATCGCGTCGAGCCTGAAGTTTTTACGTAAAACGCCCTGGGCGCGGCAGCAGGTGGAAGAATTGTATATCCGGGTAATTTTAAAAAGGAAGTGAATAAACGAAAAACAGTATTCGTGGTTGGCGGTGGGCCTTCGGGAATGATGTCGGCCTGGGTATTGTCTGAATTTTTTGAAGTTCACCTTTACGAAAAGGAGAAAATGGTCGGACAAAAGTTCCTGCTGGCAGGAAAGGGTGGCTTTAATCTGACCAACAAGCTTACCGGGGATTCACTGATCTCAAAATATACACCTCCGGGTTTTCTCGATCAGGCTTTACACGCTTTTGACAGTAAAGCGTTACGCGAATGGCTGTTGTCGCTGGGTATCCCAACCTATGAGGGCAGCAGTGGCAGAGTATTTCCCGAAAAAGGGATCAGTCCGGCACAGGTACTGGGAAAAATTACAGCTTCTCTTAAATACCGGGGTGTTGAAATTCACCTGAAGCATAAACTTGAACCATTTGATCAAAGCATGAAATTCTCTTTCGAAACCCCTGAAGGAAAGACAACAAGAACGGCTGACTATGCGGTGTTAGCCCTTGGTGGAGCTTCATGGCCTTCAACCGGTTCAGATGGCAGATGGACTGAATTTTTCGCTGAAAATAAAATTCAAACGCTGAATTTTGAGCCTTCAAACTGTGGGGTGGAAGTTGACTGGCCAGACTCTATCAGACAATTTCATGCTGGTAAACCATTGAAAAATATAACTTTAAGGGTTAATGATAAAGTTAGTAGGGGAGAGGCGCTGATTACGGATTATGGTCTGGAAGGCAATGCAGTTTATCCGCTCATTCCTGAAATAAGAAGAGCACTTAAGTTGAATGGTTTATCTGAAATTACAATTGATTTTAAGCCCTTGAACACAGAGGGGCAGTTGATGCAAAAAACGGTTGGTAAAAAGATCAGGCCTTCAGATTATGCTTCTCTATATAAACTTGAGTCCGGCAGTATGGCTGTCATTAAGGCCTATACCAACAAGGAAACATATACTGATGTTATGAGGTTTTCGGCGGCTTTGAAGAATATCGTAGTTCCGGTAAGTTCCCTTAGACCGGTGGAGGAAGCAATATCAACGGTTGGCGGATTAGCCCTCAATGAACTGAATGCTGACTTTTCACTAAAACAATACCCCTCGATTTTTACAATAGGTGAGATGCTTGACTGGGATGCCCCCACAGGTGGCTTCCTGCTTCAGGGAAGTTTTTCAATGGGGTATTACACAGCGATGTCGATTGTTGAACGGGAGAAATTGCTGAAGAATATCTGATTACATTATATTTATTCTGTTGTTAATTAAAAAGAGATGCCTCAAAAAGCATCTCTTTTTAATCATAAATTTTCAATTTAAACATGTCATCAGCCACACGCTTGTAAGCTACAGGCAGAGAGGGCTAGCTGGCCTGAAACCTATATTAAAAATTACATATTTGCGTCACCGGTTTTCTTAACCTCAATGGCTTTGGCATCTTCCATAATTACATCATAGGCATAACCTGCACCAAAGTCTTTATCAAGACGAATAACACCTTCGAATGTGACCACATTACCCTCTTCAAGCGCATCCATAGTAGTTACTGTAAGATCATAACTGCCGCCGGATTCTGTGCCATCCTGAATATGAACCCAATTCTTTTTCATGATGTTGAAATTGTATTTAACCACAACTCCACTGATTTTTACCGTTTTTTCAGCATATTGGGATTTGTTTTTAAACAGCTCCGAAATCGTAATTCCGCCTTTGGCAGGCTCTACAGAGATTTCAGTGAGTCTTTTCGCTGTTATTTTCCCCGAAGATTTTTCCACTTTTTTCTCTGACGGTGGTGTCGAACTCGGGTCGTTTACAAATAGTATAGAAGGAAAGGTGCGATTTAGCTCTTTACTCTTGAAGTCCTTCATTTCCATAGCGTTTGTAAAATAAAGGACATCACCGGCTTTGGCTTCAGCACGGGTAATGGCGATCCAGAATTTTTGGTCGTTTTCAAAAACCTGGAGGTAAGTATAGTTGGATGTTTGAATAACATCAATTACACTTACAGCATGGGTTCCTGGTGGCAAATCACCGGTTGCTGCGTTTTTTTTGTCCTGATTGCAGGCTGTCAGGCTGACAAGAATAGTTGCTAGAGACAATATTAAAGCCAGGTTAAATCTTACTTTTTTCATTTATGGATTGTAGAATGGTTAATAAATCATTGAATTGGCAAAGATATTTATTTATCCTGATATTTGGATATGACAACAGCGGTTTCTACAAAAACCGCTGTTGCCCTCATTAACACTGAGAATCTGCTTATGGTTTACCAATAAAAATCTTTTTTGTAGCAATTTTATCATTGATTTTAATCCTGAGCAAATAGATTCCGGATGAGAGATTTTTACCTCCGGTTATTAATTGTAATGGATATTCATGATTCCCTTTGTCAACATCTCCGACGATAGATTCCCCCACAATTTTTCCTTCAACATCCAGCAATTCGAAGGAGAGTTTAATGACATCCGGTGTTTCAATCAGTATCCTGGTTTCTTTATTGGCCGGATTCGGAGAAATTGTAACCTTTGTGCTATAAGGCAACTGACTGATACCTCCGATAATGAAGGTAAAGATAAGATGGCTATTTTGCGGGTTAATCAAAGTGTCAGAATAGACCGGAAGGGAGCCATAAATTGTACCAACACCTTCGTAAAAGCCATATGGAAGATTGTTAAAGACCAGCGAATCGGTGGTAATTGTTCCTGTTATGGTTCCTTCAGGTCCGGTTACAGAAATTTCAGCATCAAATACAGGGTAACCAAATTGATCCACAGCCTTACAGACAAGGTCGGTGCGGATTATATTCAATGTGAAGTTAACTCCTGTGGTTGATAAGCCTGCTTCAACCACCACGTTTTGAATTGATTGCGTGTCAGTAAAGGGATGAGAAGCAGTAACAGTATAGGAACCTACTGCAATCTCAATGAAGTAAGAACCATTAGCCGAAGGGTGGGTTATTTGATCACCAGCCGTAACAGTTGCCTGGGTTACATCTGCGGATCCGCCGGTAAGATAAACCGTACCCTGAAGGTAGCCGGTGGTTGGGAGTGGTGATAAATTAAAGTCAATATCAGGTGTGGTACCTCCGGGCGTTACCTGAATTCCGGCCCTTATCTGTGGTGTATAACCAGTCAGATTGGCTTCAACTTCCCATACACCAACTTCAGTTTCAAGGGAGTAGTTTCCTGAAGCATCCGGATAGGTTGTGTGTGGACCTGCTGAAATTAGTGTCTGGGTCACATCTCCGTTTCCACCGGTCAGGCTAACATTGCCTTCAATAAATCCTGTCGCTGGTATAGGTTCAAGAAGAAAATCTATATCCAAAGTTGACTGATTTTCAATAACTACAACATTATTTACAGAACTGGTAAAATAACCGGCCAAAGATGCTGAAACTGTATAGGTGCCAACCGGGATATCCGTGAAAACATAATAGCCGGTAGGATCGGGATAGGTTGATTCATTTCCGGCAGTTACCAATACCTGTGTAATATTTCCTGAGCCCCCGTTAAGCACAACCTGCCCCTGAATACCACCAAACTGAGGATTCCAGACACCTAAGGTTCCATCAAGCAGCAAATTCTGGGCATAAATATCCGATGTTCCGCTGCGGTTGTCTTCCCAGCTAATGATCCATTGGTTGTTCTGAAATTCATTGATAACTGTATGCACTTTTGAAGAAGCCGCGGTGCTGACGTTCACCGAGTTGCCCGGCCAGACAAAACTTCCATCTGTAGCAATCCGCATTGCTTTCAATGACGAAACCGAGGCTGATGAGGATTCATCATAAAGTACAATCATATCGGTGGGTGAACTCCCTGCACCCAATGGGAGAACCTGTGTTGCAGAAACCGGTATAAACACCATACCACTGTTGCCCCATTGCCGGGCTCCGGCAGAAGTTAATTTCTGGCCAAAAATACCCTTCAGACTTTGAAGTCCGTTCATTTCATTCCAGAAAACGAAAACATCACCGGATCCGGGAGGACAGGCCAGATAAGGATAGTAATGGTTCATACCTCCCTGGGTTGAGGCTTCAACGCCATTTGCCGGGAAAAGCAGCGCACCTGAAGAACTGATATGTTGTACCCAAACCGAGGCCAGTTGGTTGTTGTCACGGTCATCGTGCCAGGCAATGTAAAAACCATCGCTGCCATCGTTGATAAAGGGAAAAATCTGGGTCCATGCCGATATTCCTCCTGCATTTGAAATAACAGCAGGTGATGTCCAAACAGGAATGCCAGATGGACTGTAGCGTTGAGCAAACACATGCCTGGTTGGGGCATTGGGCGGGCCATTGTCTTCAAAATATTTCATGATTACTTCATCCGTTCCAACGGGCATCAGTTGCGGCCATTTGAGCGAATTTGATGAACTTAAGGTTATTCCGTTATCCCCCCATTGCTTTACACCGGCTGCATTGATTTTCTGAATGATAATTACATCATCAGACATCCAGGCAAAAACAGCATTGCCCGCCTGGGTGCAGGTTACTTTTGGGGAGGCATTGAATGCCGAATTGTTAGACAAGGCAATGCCGTTTGGTCCCCAAACAAAAGAGCCATTCGGAGAAATGCGGTAAGCATAGGCATTGTTATTGCCATTCCTGATATCCTGCCACGTCATAACACAATGGTTATTGACATCCGCGGTCATATCCCAGTCGGTTAACCATGTCATTGATGCATTGTTGCTGATAAGAATGCCGCCATTAGCCCAAAGTTCATTACCCTGGCTATCGAGCCTTTGCAATCTTACATCGTAATTTCCGCTTTCATTTGAAAAGTAACCGATGTAAGTGTCTCCATTTGGGCATGTTGCAATCTTTGGAATCGCCTGCTCTCCGGTTAAACCGCAGATTGCATTGTTTACGGCTGCATTGTTGCTCCATTGTGCTAAGGTAACATTTGAAAAAAGGAGTAACGCTGCAATGAGTTTAATCAAACTTTTCATATTAACTGGTTTTTGGTTATTGGGAGATTGGGAAATAAGGGGTTGATAAATATGTTGAAATCAGGATTTATGGCCTGAAATTCAACCTTTTAAACCATAAAGATGACTTTGAGGTCGCCTAAAGGGCGGTACAATTTACAAATATTGGTGAAACATTTACTAAAGTCGGTAATCTTTGGAATTCTTTTTATAAAGTCAGGTTTTTGGCAAAGTTTATTATACAATACTTCGTTATGTTTTTACAAAACCCTGTAAATCAATTTGTTATACAAGAAAAATTATAATTCGCAAACACCTATGAATCAAGTCTTTGCGTCTTTGCGTCTTTTCGTGAGATAAAAATTTACCGAACTATTGTTATACATACTATCAGAATCCGGTAAAGACTAAAATCGCCCGGAAATTTTTATCAATATTGTCCGGCAAAAATCTATTTCATCTCTATTGGATTTGGGTTTTAATTCGTAATCGTTTACCTATTAATATATTATCCCTAAAAGGATAAGACTCATAGGGCCGATATATGGGTATAAAAAGACCAACCTCTAACTATTCAAAGTACTGTAGGGACGATATATATCAAGGGCTTTAATGAGGAACAACAATTTTTATCGGACAATAATGATTTTTTATATATTCGCAGTCTTTAGCAGATGAAAATGAATTTTTCAGGCAAGACATTCTGGATAACCGGGGCAGCATCAGGTATGGGGAAAGCTGTGTCAATACAACTCGCTAAATATGCTTCCTTTATTATCATTTCTGATCGTGATCAGGCAGGTCTGGAAAAGACGGCTGCTGAGATATTAGCTAAAAAAACCAAAGTCAGGATTGTTTTGCTTGATATGTCAGATTCAGAAGCAATTGCAGTTGAAGCCCGCAAAGTGCTTGCTGAAGGAATAATCATTGATGGACTTTATCAGTTTGCCGGAATAAGTCAACGGTCGCTTGTTCTGGAAACACCTTTGGAGAATGACCGCAAAATTATGGAGGTAAATTTTTTTGGGGTCGTTGCACTTGCAAAGGCGATTCTACCCTCCATGATTATGAATGGTGGCGGACAACTTGCAGTTACTTCAAGTCTTGTTGGAAAATTCGGGTTTCCATACCGGTCAGCCTATTCTGCTTCAAAACACGCCTTGCACGGGTTTTTCGAAAGCCTTCTGGCTGAAAACAGCAAAAATAACATTAAGGTCAGTATCCTGATTCCTGGCAGGGTACAGACAAATATTTCAAAGTTCGCCATCGACAAAGAAGGCAGGGAATATGGAAAAATGGATGCTGGTCAGGCAAATGGCATAACTCCTGAAAAGGCAGCACTTCAGATTATCCGCGGATTGCAAAGGGAGAAAAAAGAGATTAAAGTCGGTGGAAAGGAACTGCTGATGCTTAATATCCGGCGCTTCCTTCCGGCCATTTATTACAAAATGGCAACCAGGATTAAACCTTTGTAAAAAAAAAGTTTGTTTTTAAAGTGATAATACATTGTTTTAACTTTGTAGTATAAAATGGCAACAAAGATTAACGGAATACAGCAGTTGGGCGTGGGAGTATCCAATATTCAGGAAGCATTTTCCTGGTATCGCAGATACTTCGGGATGGATATAAAAATGTTTGAGGAGGCTGCAATGGCTGAATTAATGCTACCTCATACGCTGGGTGAGCCACGAGAAAGACATGCTATTCTGGCCCTTAATCTGCAAGGAGGAGGGGGTTTTGAAATCTGGCAACACACCAGCAAGACACCCGAGATGCCTTCATTTGAACTGCAGCTTGGTGACCTGGGTATATTTATCGGAAAACTTAAATCAGTTGATATAAATCAGACTTTTAAACAATTTGAAAAGTGGAATCTTAACCTGATTACGGATATAGTTACAGATCCTGCCGGAAATAAACATTTCTATCTCAAGGATTTGTATGGGAACATCTGGGAAGTCGTGTATGAACCATTTCTGTTAAAGAAGCAAAAATCAGTGAATGGTGGTGTCTATGGTGTTGTTATTGGGGTAAAAGATATGAACGAAAGTCTTCCTGTTTACCAGAAGATATTGGGTTACGATACAGTTGTTTACGATGAAAAAGGAACTTATGCTGATCTGGCTGGATTGCCTGGTGCAAAACAGAGATTCAGGCGCATTCTGCTAAAGCATTCCGAAAAGCGCAATGGTGCTTTCAGCCCCTTGCTTGGCCCTTCGTGCATTGAATTGATTCAGGTTCTCGACCGCGATCCACGCGATATTTTCGAAGGCCGTCTGTGGGGTGATCCGGGATTTATTCATTTATGCTTTGATATTAATGGAATGGATAGCCTTCGGGATAAAGTTAAGGCGTCAGGGTTTCCTTTTACGGTTGATAGTGCGAAAGATATGAACACTTTCGATATGGGTGAGGCTGCAGGCAGCTTCTCCTATATTCAGGCCCCGGAAGGAACTTTGATCGAATTCGTTGAAACTCATAAAATTCCGCTGGTTAAGAAACTCGGATGGTTTCTCGATCTGACTAAAAGAAAAGCAGGCCCTCTTCCCGGATGGATATTCAGCTTGTTTGCTGTTATGCGGGTGAAAGATTAAGGTCTCCCATTTCGAAATCAGCCCTGGTTTTCTGGAGTGTAAGTGAATTTAAGCAATTTGTCAGCCTTGTATAATTCAAGGAGGATGAAACTTCGCTGAAGATACGGGTATTTTGTTTGTATTGCAGTATTATTTTTTCAATTCACATATAATCAGTCAATTAAATAAATATTTCTAAAATTGATGTAAGATATTTTACCTTTAATGTCGAAAATTAAAATTTCGTTCGTATATTTCATCCTTATTAACCAACCCTTAATAGCTATGAAAAAGAAATTATTCACAACAATGATGTTAACACTGTGTATCAGTGCATTCACATTTGCACAGGTTGAAAAAGGCAACTGGTTTTTGGGCGGATCAAGTAATCTGAAATTCGCTTCCTACAAAGAAAAAATAACCAGTGGTGGCACGACCGTAGAGAATAGCAAAAACTCCAATTTTGATTTCCGGCCCCAGGTCGGCTATTTTGTCATTGATAAATTGCCGGTAGGTATTCTTATGGATTTGAGCATGAATAATCAGAAAATGACAAATACGGATGGTGAATATAAGTGGACAAGTTTTATCGTTGGCCCTTTTGTACGTTATTACATTGCAAATCTGAGTGGATTTATGCCTTTTGCTGAGGCCAGTATTGGCTTTGGTTCCGGAAACTATAAAGAAACATACATGAGTACTTCAAATGATCATAAATACAAACAACTTTCCTATAGGTTTGGTGTAGGTGGAACCTATTTTGTTACCGACAATGTTGGAATTGACTTGTTTTTGGGTTATAATTTGGATCAGCAAACCTATAAAGAAGAAGATGCGGCTGCCCGGGCAACTAATGATGTAATTTATAAATACGGAGGTCTGGCAGTTAATCTGGGCTTTGTGATTACAATGGGCAAATAGTTTTGAATTTTAAAAAGAAATATTGTCAGGTAGCTGTTTTCAGCTACCTGATTTTTTTATTATTGGGCTTCTTTTCCGAAATAATCATAGGTTCTTGCTAATTTTGTGTACCCTTAATTTATTTAAATAACATTCACTGATGCATTTAAAATTAACTAAGCCTGAGCGATTTAAAGCAGTTATTAAATGGTTTGAGCAAAATATGCCGGTTGCCGAAACCGAGCTTCGCTATAAGAGCCCTTATGAACTTATTGTGGCAGTGATACTATCGGCCCAATGCACTGATAAACGGGTAAATATCATTACACCTCCTTTTTTTAATCGTTTTCCCGAAGTTTTCTCTTTGGCTGAAAGTAATGAAGATGAGGTGTTTGAATTTATACGATCCTGTTCCTATCCCAACAATAAGACGAAGCATCTGTTAGGTATGGCCCGGATGCTGTCCGGAGAATTTAACGGGATTGTTCCATCAGATATTGAAACGCTGCAGAAATTGCCTGGTGTGGGCCGCAAAACAGCCAATGTAATTGCTTCAGTTGCCTTTGATTTGCCTGCCATGGCTGTTGATACACATGTTCACCGGGTTTCAGCCCGGATCGGTTTGACATATAGGGCTAAAAATCCGCGGGAAACCGAAAAACAGTTGGTCCAATATATTCCTGAAAACAAACTTTCCATCGCCCACCATTGGCTTATACTTCACGGTCGTTATATATGTGTTGCACGAAAACCCAAATGTGCTGAATGTGGATTAAAGGAATGGTGCAGGTATTATATTAGCAACAGTAAGTAAGACAGAAATTGTGGATAGAATAAACATTTGCAAATAAGGACTTTAGCCCGAATAATTCACAATTACAGATTTAATATCCCTTAGTAAATTTTATGTTGTTGATTGTCAGATCGTTGCAAAATTATCAATATATTTTTAAATCATTGAAAATCAATTTGTTGCGTCACTTCGACAAGCCTGTCTGCCAGATGGCAATCAGGCAGGCTCAATGCATCGTTTTGCGTCTTTGAGTGAAGCAAAATTTAACGGAATATTGAGATTGTCACTTGCATATAAATGAAACTTGAAAAGGAATTATTTGTCAAGACAAAAACCAAATCAGCTGATCCTTGTTTAAGTGAATGAATTTAATGTTAAACATCTTAATTGATAATGAAAAATGATAACACTTAAAGTAGGCGATAAAGCCCCGGCTATAAATGCCACAGATCATGATGGGAACAAAGTATCGCTGGATTCATTGAAAGGAAGGAAAGTTGTGCTGTACTTTTACCCCAAAGACGATACGCCCGGATGCACAGCCGAAGCCTGCAGCCTGCGCGATAATTATCAGCAACTCATGAACCAGGGCTATTCAATCCTGGGAGTTAGCCCTGATAACCAGAAATCACATCAAAAATTTGCGGAGAAGCACGAATTGCCATTCCCGCTGATTGCCGACGTGGACAAGGTTATACTTAAAGAATACGGCGTCTGGGGGCCTAAAAAATTCATGGGTCGTGAATATGATGGTGTTATCAGGACTACTTTTATTATCAATGAAAAGGGTGTTATTGATGAAGTAATATCAAAGGTTGATACGAAAAATCATGCATTTCAGGTATTAAACCGTTGATATAAAAGCTGATTTTGTATTGTTCTGAGGAACTGATAATTTGGCTCTGCATCAAACTACCTCACAGTTTACTTAATTGTCGATAAGTTTTTGCATAAATAATAAATCAGGTTTGTGGAATGAGTTATGTTTAACTATCTTTGAAATTCTGAAAATTTCACCGTAAATAATTGTAACACATTCATAATATGAGTAAAGAGCCAAAAGAAAACAATCTTGAAAAGTTAAAAGCGCTTCAGTTGACCCTCGACAAAATCGAGAAGTCGTATGGTAAAGGTACTATTATGAAACTGGGTGATTCACCTATTGAAGAAATGCCTACCATTTCAACGGGCTCCATATCATTGGATACAGCGCTTGGAGTCAATGGTTTACCTAAAGGAAGAGTGGTCGAAATTTACGGGCCTGAATCATCAGGTAAAACAACACTGGCCCTGCATGCCATTGCTGAATCACAAAAAGCCGGTGGCATTGCCGCCTTTATTGACGCAGAACACGCTTTTGACCGGTATTATGCTCAGAAACTAGGCGTTAACATTGATGATCTGCTTGTGTCGCAGCCAGACAATGGCGAGCAGGCTCTTGAAATTACGGAGAACCTTATTCGTTCAGGTGCCATCGACATTATTGTAATTGACTCGGTGGCGGCACTCACTCCCCGTAGCGAAATAGAAGGTGAGATGGGCGACTCTAAAGTAGGTCTTCAGGCCAGGCTTATGTCGCAGGCTTTGCGTAAACTTACAGCCACTATTAGTAAAACCGGTTGTTGCTGTGTGTTTATCAACCAGTTACGAGAGAAGATCGGGGTTATGTTCGGGAATCCTGAAACAACTACCGGCGGAAATGCATTAAAATTTTATTCTTCGGTTAGGCTTGATATCAGAAGAATTAATCAGATCAAAGACAATGAAACAGTCGTTGGAATCCGTGTAAAAGTTAAGGTTGTTAAAAACAAAGTTGCACCGCCCTTCAGGCAAGGTGAGTTTGATATTATTTATGGTGAAGGAATTTCCAAAATTGGAGAAATTATTGACCTTGGCGTTGATCGCAACATCATTAAAAAAAGTGGTTCATGGTTCAGTTATGGTGATACCAAGCTTGGACAAGGACGCGATGGCGTTAAAAAACTACTGCAGGATAATCCCGAGCTGGCCGAGGAACTTGAAGGTCTCGTTCGCAAAGCCCTGAAAGCGGAGGCTAAGTAGGTAAGTCTGATTGATTGATTAAATGCCTGAGCTGATTTTTTATTGCCCCGTTTGCTTTGCAGACGGGGCTTTGTTTTGGTAATGACACCGATTCCTATCCTGAAAATGATTTCTTCTTAATCTGGTAAATCTACCATGTATCTGCTTTTCGTAACCCGCAATTAAATCCATTTTCATTGTGCCCCCATCACCGAGGATAAATGAATACCAATCATTAACTGTTGCACCTGTGGTGTTATGAATGATTTTAAGAAAACAATAATTTGTGGAATGAGAAAAAAAATAAAAATATTGATAATTTATATTTTAGGATTTATTGTTATTGCATGTAATTCTGGTGTAATCCTCTGTTGAACTGCTTCTTTTATATCCGGGCTTAGACCCAGGAATTTGAGGCAAAAAAATTTTGACCATAGCTGAAAAGAGGACTATGATGCTGTAACTGGCACCTCGCTGAAAAAGCGGGACAAGCTGCCAGTGGCGGAATGCGGTGTGAACCAGGTAATAGTAGTTCTTCCCCGGCTGAGGACATAGAAGCGGTTTAACGAACGCTTACGATATACTTATAGGATGAAGCAGACATTTTATTCGTCAGATCACAACTCCAACTATTGAGACTGAAAAATTGCTAATAACTCAATGAATTTTAATTCAGGGACTTCTGTACAATGACAACATATCTTTCATTTCACAAATATCTGAAAAGCGCTTTATAAATCAGAATCTGTTAAATTATTCTTTGCATCAAAATGTATTTTGATTCCATATCCGACTACCATTAAAACCAACAATAAAATACCGCTTCCAATGGGTGCTGTACCTCCACCTATGGGTGGGCCACCCGGGTCAACTCCGCCTGAATTGCCACCCGGATCAGGCTGAGACATGCTGCTGCTTGTCAGCCCAAGCATTGCGAATACCAGGCTTATAATAAATATCCTGAATCTCTTTTTCATACCCAATAGTTGTTAATTATGTGAGATTTTTATTTTAAATAGCGTGTATTGCATCCATATTTATCCTGGTATAAAAGTAAACACCGGGCATTGAACCCACAATGGGTGAAAATACTGAAATATTTACTGGGAGCGGGTTGTAGATGATTACGTATAATTACTTAATAGGGAACTAACAGGTATTTAAATAATCAGCTTATCCATACATGGTGTTTGCCAAACATAGAAGAATGGTTTAGTTATGAAACTTCCTGTTAACTTTGCAGCCTAAACCTAAAAGTTCTCTTTCATGCGAAAGATCAAACGTTCCTGCTTCCTTTTTCCTTTTGCTTTTCTACTGCTTGTGGCAGGTGTTTTTTCATCTTGCAACCAGCAGCCTGGCAAGGTTAGTAAGGGTGGGGTAGTGTCAGGTGACAGCACAAAACCCGAGCTGGACCGTCTGACAAACGAGATAATTAAAAACCCTTCAAGCGTTAAACCATTTCTGGCAAGGGCAAGTTATTATGTTAAAAAAGAGATGTATAACGAAGCGCTTCAGGATGTAAATAAGGCTTTGGCACTGGATGACAAGGATGCGGAGGTTTATATCACCCTTTCTGATGTTTACCTTTACTCAGGGAAAGTGCAGCGTGCACTCGATGCGCTGAAGAAAGCTGCTGAATTGTCTCCCTCAGATGCTACGATTGATGTAAAAACAGCCAGAATTTTTCTTACGATGAGCGATTATAAGCAGACATTTAATTTTCTGCGTGAAGCACTTAAAAAGAATCCGGAAAATGCTGAAGCCTTTTTCATCAGTGGTTTAGCCAACGAAGAAATGGGTGATACAACCAAAGCCATTGACAGTTACCAGCAAGCAGTTGCCCGCGATAAAAAGCAATACGATGCATTGAAGCAACTCGGAATCCTTTTCTCAATCAGGAAAAATAAACTTGCTGTTGATTATCTCCGCAACGCATCGCAGATCAGACCTGATTCGCCTGATCCACTTTATATCCTGGGTTTGTTCTATCAGGATAATGGTGAACCTGACAAATCGTTAAGTGTATATAATGAAATTCTTCAGATTGACTCATCCTATAAGCTGGCCTGGTACAACAAAGGATTTGTATTAATGGTTTATAAGCGGGATTATCCAGAGGCTGTTAATTCCTTTTCCAAAGCACTTCAACTTGATCAGGATTATCCGGATGCACGATACAACAGAGGTTATGCTTACGAATTGTCGGGTGATTATAAAAGTGCACGAAAAGACTATGAGCAGGTGTTGCGCATGCGTATCAACAACGACAAGGCAATTCAAGGCTTAAACAGGCTGGATGCCTTGAAGAATTAGATTGATTGAATTAAGTCGGAAAGTAAAGCAGGCGCCTGGAGAAAATTAGTCAAAAAAAATATACATTGAATTAGCTCATTTTTTGCTGAGCATTTCTTCTTTGATTTCTGTCAACTGATCTGCCATTATTTTTGTTGCTTTCCTGATTTTTTCGAGTTCACTTTTCATAACAACCTCGTTGAAACCCTGCCCGTTGGTTTCAAGCAACATGGCTGCAGTTTTTTCATAATCTCTAACCATTTCAAGCGGCACAGGCGCTGAGAAATTGGCAATCACCCCTTTCAGACTGTGCGCATTAAACCGCATTTTCTGAAAATCATGCTCAGCAATATTTTTGTTGAGTTTTTCAAATCTGTCAGCATATTCGCTGACGAAAATATCAATAATTTCTATGATTACAGACTCGTCGAAAAATTGATAAGTTTCGTAAAAATGCTGTTTATTAACCATAATTTTGGAGGTTAAAACTTAATTTTATAAAATCGGTATTTTTAAAAATAAACTACAAATATAATTATATAGAATCGGAATTACTAAATTTCTGAAAGAAAGTGTAAAAAAATTATCCGGTTTTCCGGTTTTTGTTTTCTTGAATTTCTTTTTTCAGGTCCTGCAACTGGCATCCGGAGCAATCAGAAGCACACCCGCTGCACCCTTTAAGCGGATTGACAAGGTGACGGTATATTTTGTATCCTGCAATTCCAAAAGCAACAAGGACAATGGCAAGTACGATTATTTCCTGTAGGTTATTCATAATTATTCATGTTAATCAATCAACAATTTTCTATACAATTGGTTGCAAAGGCGATGGAAAATAATGAATCACCGTGTAATAAACAAAAAGGGTAACCAAAAAGGAAATTACCAAAGCCCAGATTGCAGCAGGCACATGGGTTATTTTTGTAAGATTGGTAACATCTCCTGCTTTGCGTGGCTTAGAAAATCCCAGGTACAGGATAATAAGCGTTGAAAAAACTGACTCTGAAAGTGAAATAAGACTAACCGCGAGTGCAAAGGCGTAACTCACCAATTGATTTCCTAACCAGAAAGTAAACAGGATTAATCCTGAAAATGTCAGCAACCAGGCAATACCATAGGTATTTCTGACAAACAAAGCCAGATTTAGCAATGCCATTGTCAGCAGAATGTAAAATGACCATTTGTATTGATGATTTACTGCCAGCGCAAGCAGTAGCCCAGAGAAAGCAGCCGCAAAAGGATAGCCCGAAAGGGATACAAACATTGCTTTAATCCTGGAGCCGCTTTTAGTAAAAGCAGAGCCTGAAGTGTCGCTGCTTAGTTCAATATTGATCACTTCTCCGCTCGTTAAGATAGCTGCAATGGCATGGCCGCTTTCGTGAAGCATGGTGTTTACAGTTCTGAAGTATCTGCCAATCAGTGGAATTCTGATGATGAGTATGGCCCCGGCCAGAATTGCATAGAATAGCAGATGAGGGTTGCGGGTGAATACTTCCATCGGTTGATTATCAAATAATTAAGCTTCCAATCTGATAAACCATCAATGAAGCCAGATAAGCCAGCCCGGTCGTGTAAACTACAATAAACGCAGCATATTTCCAACTGCCGGATTCTTTGCGGATGGCTGCCACCACTGCAACGCAGGGGAAGTAAATGAGAATGAACAGCATAAAGCTGAATGCAACAAGAGGAGTGAATACTTTTTGCCCTTTCTCTGATCCGTCGTGATAGGTTTGCTGCTGCAATTTTGTAATCAGGGAAGCTGAATTCTCATCAGCATCCTTACCGGCCTGATACAGAACTCCAAGCGTACCTATGGTAATTTCTTTGGCAGCTACTCCTGTAAGGATAGCGACACTCATTTTCCAGTCAAAGCCCAAAGGCCGCAAAACCGGTACAACCAAATGTCCCAACCGTCCAATGTATGAATTTAACTGCCGGTTACTCTCTTTTTCATTTTGAATTTCCTTAATCTTGCTGGTTTCTTCCTTTTTCAGGCTTTCAATGATTGAGGATGGCTGTTGCGTTTGCAGTATGGCTTTTGAATACTGGCTGGTGATTGTGGCCACCTTTTGATCATAAATATGGTCTTTCTCGGTCTTTCTCGGGAAATAACCCAATGCCCAGATAATGATTGATGCAACCAGAATAACACCGCCGATTTTACGCAGATATTGCTCAGCCCTGTTCCACATGTGCTTGAGTATGGTTCGCAGGGTTGGCGTACGATAGGGGGGGAG